>QHRX01000095.1 GCA_003221455.1 Candidatus Rokuibacteriota bacterium | reverse complement strand
CGCCTCCGAGATGCTCGTCGACGACATCGTGCCTGGCTCCCGCCTCCGAGAGGAGCTCGTGAAGCGGCTTGCCTACGCGGCCTCGAAGGCGCAGGAGTTCCCGCCGCGCCGCAACGGCATTCCTCCCGTCTAGCGGTGCTGCGCGGGTTTGTCACCGCGGCCCGGTACCTGACGATCGTGCCGCTGCCCGACTGCGCGCCCGCCGACGCGATCGCGCTCGGCCGCTCGGCCGCGTGGTTTCCGGTCGTCGGCGTCCTCCTCGGCCTGGGACTCGCCGGCGGGGACCGGGTGCTGTCGTGGCTGTTTCCGCCGATCCTCGCGGCGCTGCTCACCGTGACCGCGTGGAAGCTCGTGACCGGCGGGTTGCACCTCGACGGGTTGGCCGACTCGCTCGACGGGCTCATGGGACGCGACCGCGCGGAACGGCTCCGGATCATGCGCGACAGCCGGATTGGGGTCTTCGGGGCGGTGGGGCTGATCCTGACGCTACTGCTCGGGCTGACGGCGCTGGCGGGGCTCCCCGCGGGCTTGCGCTGGCGGGCACTCGTGGCCGCCCCCGCGGTCGGCCGGGCCGCACCGCCCCTGCTGGCGCGGGTGTTCCGGTCGGCGCGGGGGGACGGTCAGGGCGCGGCGTTTGCGCGCGGCACCGGCCGGCAGGGGGCAGGGCTCGCCGCGCTGCTCGCCTTCGGAATCGCTCTCCTTGTTCTCGGTGCCGCGGGGGTGGCGGCCTTTGGCTTCGCGGCGGCGGTCGCCATCGCGGTCGCGACCTTCCTCGCGGCGCGCCTGGGTGGGCTCACCGGCGACAGCCTCGGCGCGGCCGTTGAGCTCGCGGAACTGGGGATGCTCCTCGCGGTCGCGGCCTGGGCGCACCTCGGGCTCCCGGAATGACCACGGTCCACCTGAGGTGCCTTCTCGGCGCATCGGCGAGGCCCACGCCACCGCGCCCGCCGCTCGGCTTCGAGAGTCGGAGTCCGTGCGAGATCACGCTGAGGAAACGGGCGGCAGACGATCCAGATCGCGATCAGCGGATCCGGGTCAGGGCGTGAAGGCGATCTCGCCGACGTAGGACTCGGCCGCCGAGCGGGTGTCGTTCGAGTCGATGGAGACTGAGACGGCGCCGGGGCTGGGGGGAGCCTCGCCGTAGATCCGCTTGAAGTCCTCGACCACGTTCCGACGTTCGGTGAGCCACCGGCCGAGCTGGGCCGGGCCCGACCGGACCACCACGTAGGTGACCGTGCTCGTCTTTTCGCTCCGCACGACGGTGCCGGCCGGCGCGGACGTGTCCCACACGTACCCGATGATGCGCGAGCGCAGCGCCTCGGGGAAGCGGGGCCAAGCCACGTAGATCTGCGCGGCCTCGTCGTCGGTGTCCGCGTGGCGGCAGTCGCCCCCCCTGGGAAGGGTGACCACCTTCCAGCTCCATTCGAGGACGGGAGTCTCGTCGAGGTGGACCCGGCCTTCGATCTCCTTCGTGATCGTCGAGCCCTCGTCGCGGCTCCGAAGATGGAGCACCCGGCGGCCGTCATCCTCCTCGACCACCAGGTCGTAGGCGGGGTGGCCCCAGCTCTGGCCCTTCCAGCCGTCGGGCACCCCCCGGCTGCCGAGGCGTGGCTTCGACCAGTCTTCCACGACGACCCGGTCACCCGCCCAGACGGCGGTCGAGACCGTCAGCGCGAGCAGCGGGACCCAGATGGCACGGGCGTTCACCACACTCGCTCCCTTCGAGCGCTCCCCTCGAATCGGGCGGCCGACTCCGCGGCCGCCGCTGTTCTGCCGGCGGGGGCGAGGTGTCGGCCGTGGCGCGAGCAGCCTCAGTGTCGGACGGGGGGCGCCGCGGCGGCCCTCATTCTCTCGCCTTCCTCCGTGCAACGCACGTCGCGCCGCTCGAGTTCCCGGCTACGTCTCGAGTCGGCGCCGGAGCTCCGCCTGGCCGATCGCGAGCGCGGCGTGATCCGAATACGCCTCGACGAGCGACAGCTGGGCGCTCGAGACCGGCGCCGCGGTCCCCACGCTCAGGACGCCGACGAGACGGTCCATGAACCGGAGGGGGAAGGCGTAGAAGCTCGCAATGCCGCGCTCGCGTGCCCAGTCTTGGTCGCGAAAGCGCGGGTCATCGAATGCGACGCGCAGGAAGGCGGGCTTCGCGGTCTCCGCCACCCAGCCGACGAGGCTCTGGCCGTACGCGAACGACCGCGCCCGATCGATGCGCCACGGCCCCGGCGGCTCGAGCAGGACGATCCGGTAGAGCTGGCGGGTCGTTGTGTTTGCGAGCCAGACGTCTACCGCGACGGCGGCCGCGAAGGAGCGCGCCGCCGCGGCCACCGTCGTCAGGGTATCCTCGAGCGAGCGGGGCTCCCCGAGGATCTTTACGAGGGTGAGGAGCCGCAGTAGGTCCGAGTTGGCCGCCTGCAGCCCTTGCCGGAAGAGCGTACTGCCGACGGCGCTGCCGAGCTCGAGCGTGATCGATCGGAGGAGTGTGCGCGGAGCCCGGACGGCGGCCCTCCCGCGACCGAGGCCGACGAGCGCGCCGGACGGACCGCGCGCGGAGAGGAGTGGCACCACGACGCCGCGGCTGATGCCCTCGGCGCCGAGCAGATCGCGGGTCGCTGGCGGCACCGGCAGGCGCGGGAGCGCGGCCACGAGCAGGTCGTCCGGGACCGCCAGCGGGAACGCGCGCTCGACCACCCGCGCGGTCGCCGGCCTGAGGCCGCGGGTCTCGACGACCGTCGGCGTCTCCTTGCCGGCGGGGCAGAGGCACGCGATGCCCACCGGGAGCCGGGTCACCGCGAGGACGAGGCTGAGCCCGCGGGCGAGGAGCTCCTCGGTGGGACAGCCGGCGTTCGCCGCGTGCGCCAGCTCGTCGAGCACCACGTGCGACCGGCGACGGAGGGGCGTCCGGCGGGAGGACTTCACGCCCCGTCTCGACCACGCATCCGGATCGTCGCGCCTGTGCTGATCCGGCCGGCCGTCATCGACGGGCAGTATACCCGAGGGCCCGGGTCAGCGCCGCCGCGCCGGCGAATGTGGCCGGCCTGATTGCGCCTGCGGCTCGCGACATTAAGTCTGCCGCGGCGCGAGGTCGATCCGGTAGAGTGAAACTGATCGGTTCTCGCAATGACCCGCCAGGAGCCTTCGATCAGCGTCGGATATCGGTCCGGAGCCCTGTTGGCCCGCGCACTCTCCGCGGAGGCGGTCTCCGGTCCGTGAGGCGTGGGGCGCCTGCCGGCTGAGATGTGCGCCAGACCCGCGGACTCGGTGCGAGCGGACAGGTGGCTCTGGGCCGCTCGTCTGTTCAAGAGCCGCGCGCTCGCGGCTGCCGCCTGCACTGGCGGCAAGGTGGAGGTGAATGACCAGAGCGCGAAGCCGGCGCGGCTGCTCCGGCCGGGGGACCTCGTCCGCGTCACGCTGCCGGCCGGCCGGCGCATCGTCAGGATCCTGGCACTCGCCCAGCGCCGCGGCCCGGCGCCGGCCGCGCGCGCGCTCTACGACGACCTAACACCGCCGGCCGTGCTCCGCGCGCGGACGTCGCCTGCCGCGTACCGTCCGCCCGGCGCCGGCCGTCCGACAAAGCGCGAGCGCCGCCAGCTCGACCGGCTCCGGCGCCCGGTCTCGCCTTGATGGCAACGCGCCGCACGCGCGCCGTCCCGGCACAGGCGGTCGATGGCGTCGCGAGCCGAGACCGGCAGGCGTGACGCGCCGTGATGTCGCGATCGTCGCCGCGGCGGCGCCGGCGCCGCGATCAGTGACCGGATCGACCGGCGCCGGGCGGGGGCAGGGCCGATGGCCGACCTGGGTCCTCGCGCTCCTCGTCGCCCTCGTCGTCTTCGCCGCGTTCGCCCCCGCGCTGAGCAACGGCTTCGTCAACTGGGACGACGACGTGAACATCACCGACAACCCGCACTTCCGCGGCTTCTCGGCGGCGCACCTCCGCTGGATGTTCACGACGACACTGATGGGCCATTACATCCCGCTGACGTGGCTCACGCTTGCCCTCGATTACACCCTCTGGGGGATGAACCCGCGCGGCTATCACCTGACGAGCGTCCTCCTGCACGCGCTCGACGCGGCGCTCGTCTTCGGGCTCCATCCGCTCCGCGTCGAGTCCGTCGCGTGGGTCACGGAGCGACGCGACGTCGTGTCCGGGCTCTTCGGGCTCCTGGCGCTCCTCGCGTACCTCCGCGCGGTCGACGGCGTGGGCCGCCTCCAGCGGCGGTGGCTCGGCGCCTCCCTTGGCTTGTTCGCCGCGTCGCTCCTGTCGAAGGCGATCACGATGACGTTCCCGGCGGTTCTCCTCATCCTGGACGCCTATCCCGGCGGCCGCCGCGCTCGTCTTCGGGCTCCATCCGCTCCGCGTCGAGTCCGTCGCGTGGGTCACGGAGCGACGCGACGTCGTGTCCGGGCTCTTCGGGCTCCTGGCGCTCCTCGCGTACCTCCGCGCGGTCGACGGCGTGGGCCGCCTCCAGCGGCGGTGGCTCGGCGCCTCCCTTGGCTTGTTCGCCGCGTCGCTCCTGTCGAAGGCGATCACGATGACGTTCCCGGCGGTTCTCCTCATCCTGGACGCCTATCCGCTGCGCCGCCGCGCGTTGCGCGAGAAGGCGCCGTTCTTCGCCCTCGGCGCCCTGGGGGCCGGCGCCGCGCTGGTCGCGATCCACACGACGCCCGTCACCTCGTGGGAGAGCTACGGCGCCGGGGCCCGCATCGCGGTGAGCCTGTTCGGGCTGGCCTTCTACGTGTCGCGAACGCTCGTGCCGATCGGGCTCTCGCCCCTGTACGAGATGCCGGCCGTGCTCGACCCTCTCGCTCCGGAGTTCGTCCTGAGCGCCGCGATGACGCTCGGGCTCACCGCGGCCGCCATCCGGTTCCGGCGCCGCGCTCCGTGGTTCGGCGCGGCCTGGGCCGCGTACGTCCTGATGGTGCTGCCGGTAGCCGGGCCGGTGCACACGGGGCTCGAGCTCGCCCACGATCGCTACAGCTACCTGTCCTGCCTGCCGTGGGCCCTCCTGGCTGGCGCGGGCGTGGGGGCGCTCTGGACAGCCCGGAGGCGAGGGACACTCTCGGCGCCGGTCTTTGCCGCGAGCGCGAGCGCCGTGATCGCGGTTCTGGCTGGCTGGAGCTACCTCACCGTGCAGCAGGTCCGCGTCTGGCGGACCTCGGAGACGTTGTGGCGAGCCGCCGTCGCGGTCGACCCGGCCTGTTCCGTCTGCCGGAGTAACCTCGGCCGCGCCCTTCTCGACACGGGCCGCCTCGACGAGGCGGAGCGAGAGTTCCGGGCGGCGGTCGAGCTCTGGCCGGGGCGCGCGAACCCACACAACAGCCTCGGGGTCGTGTTCTACCGCGAGGGACGGCTGGCCGACGCCGCCCGGGAGTTCGCCATCGCGGCACGGCTCAAGCCCGGCTTCGCGATGCCGCTCAACAACCTCGGTGTCCTTCAGGCCCAGTCGGGAAGACTCGAGGAGGCCCGGGAGAGCTTCGAGACCGCGCTCAGGCTCGCGCCGGACTACGCCGAGGCGCGGGAGAACCTCGCGCGGGTGCGGGCGCAACTCGGCGTGCGCTGATCCGCGCGCCCGTCCCTTCCCGCACCCGGCGGCCCGGCGTATGCTTGCCGCATGCGACTCCGGCCTGCCTGGATCCTGGCGCTCGTGGGTGGCCTCGCCGCGCCCGGCGCCGCGCGGGCGGCGGCGGCAGAGCGGCCGACGTCGGTTGATATCGCGGCCTGCCGCGACTTCGTCCGCGCGCAGCCCGCCATCCCCACCTACACGGAGACCGTGCCCGCCAACCCGTTCCCCACGCGCCTCTCGCACGTCGGACCCTGGACAGGCCCGGTCACTGCCACACCGGCGCCGCTCCCGCCCCCGCTCGCGCCGAGGCCGGTCGACCTGCCGGAGCCCTCGGGCGGGGTCGGGGCCAATCGCGCCTCGGAGCAGGTGGCGAGCGAGCCGGCCCCGGTCGACCCGCCCTTCCAGGACGCCTTCGACGCCTGCATGCGCGCCCGCGGCTTCTGACCCGCCGCGAGCGGCTCGGGCCGAGCGACCCCGAGCGACCCTCTTGTCGACACGGGGCGCGTTTGCTAGTGTGTGTCCGCTGTTCGCGCCCGGGCGCCCGCGAGAGCGGACCCCAGGGAAGGCGGTGCAAACCCGCCGCGACCCCGTCACTGTAATCGGGGACGAAACCCGCGAGAGCCACTGGCCGTTGCCCGGCTGGGAAGGCGCGGGGAGTAGGACGATCCGAGAGCCAGGAGACCTGCCCGGACGCTCACGCGTCAACCGGTCTTCGAGGGAGGGCCCGGGCGATTCGATCGTCGCTCCTGGTACTCGGCGGCGCGCGGAGTGGGAAGAGCCACTTCGCGCTCGCGTCGGTGGGCCGTCCCGGCGTCTTCGTCGCGACGGCGGAGGCCGGCGACGCCGACATGGCCGAACGGATCGACCGTCACCGCCGGGAGCGGAGCGGCGCCTGGCGGACCGTCGAAGCGCCGGTGAAGCTCGTGAGCGCCCTCGGCGCCCTCGCCGGCGGGGACGCCGACACCGTTGTCGTCGACTGCATCACGCTCTGGCTCGCCAACCTCCAGCTCGGGGGTGAGAGCGATGGCCAGATCCTCGGCGAGGTCGCCGCGCTCGTGCGGCTGATCGCGACCCGGCCCTTCGACCTCGCGCTCGTTTCGAACGAGGTGGGCCTCGGCGTCC
>QHRX01000125.1 GCA_003221455.1 Candidatus Rokuibacteriota bacterium | reverse complement strand
GGGCCACCTGGTCGAGCTCGCCGCTGGCGGTAAGCTTCTCGAGCGCGTAGGCCCGCGTCGTCTCGAGCAGCCGGTACCGCGTGGCCGCGCCCCCGATCTCCACGACCACGAGCGACTTCGCCGCCAGGTTCGTCACGCTGTCCACGACCGCGGGCGCGTCGAGGGCGGCGGTCGTCGCGACGCGACTCGCCGCCGCCAGCGTGAAGCCGCCGGCGAAGATGGCCAGGCGGTGCAGGACCGTGCGCTCGATCGCGGGCAGCAGCTCGTAGCTCCAGTCGAGCGTCGCGCGCAGCGTCTGGTGCCGCGGCAGCGCGGTCCGGTGGCCGCCCGTGAGCAGCCGGAACCGATCGTCCAGACGGGCGGCGAGCTCTTCCAGCCCGAGCGTGGCGGTCCGGGCCGCCGCGAGCTCGATCGCGAGCGGGATGCCGTCGAGGCGCCGACAGATCGCGCCCGTGATCGCCACGGTGTGCGCGTCTGGGGGGAAGGGTAGCTCCACCGCCCGCGCCCGCGCCACGAACAGCTTGACCGCGGCCGCTTCCAGTAGATCCTCCCGATCCTCGGTTCCCTCCGCCGGCACCTCAAGCGAGAGCACTTGATAGATGTACTCCCCCGGCGCGCGCAGCGGCTCGCGGCTGGTCGCCAGCACGCGGGCGTGCGGATTGGCGCGCCGCAGCGCCTCGGCCATGCGCGCCGCCGCCTCGATCACGTGCTCGCAATTGTCCAGCACGAGCAGAAGGCGCTTCGCCGCCAGCGCCGACGCCACCCGCTCGGGCGACTCCGCCCCGGCGGGGAGCGTGAGCCCGAGCGCGACCGCGACGGTGACCGGCACCAGCCTGGGATCCGACAGCGGCGCGAGCTCGGCAACCCACACCCCGTCGGCGAAGCTCGGCCCCAGCTCCCGCGCGACCTCCAGGGCCAGCCGCGTCTTGCCGATGCCGCCGGCCCCGATCAGCGTGACGAGCCGGTGGACCCCCAGCAGCTCCGTCACCTCCGCGAGCGCCGTCGCTCGACCGATCAGCTCCGAGGTCGGCGCCGGCAGGTTCGTCTGGGGCGGGGCCTCCGGCAGCGCCGTCGACCCCGTGGACCGACGACCGGCGATCGGGGCCGGCGCGACGGCCCCGCTGGCGGGGCCGGACACCTCGGCCCGGTCGGGGCGCGTGGCCCGCGAGCGCAGGATCTCCTGGTACAGTTGGGTGGTTTCCGCCTCGGGCGGCGTGCTGAGCTCCCGCTTCAGCGCGTCCACACAGAGCTGGTACTGGCGCAGCGCGGCCTCCCGGCGCCCGAGCCTCGCATACAGCCGCATGACCGCCCGGTGGACGGGCTCCTGCAGCGGGTCCAGCGCGAGGAGACGGAGGCCGGTCTGGACGGCCGGCTCGGCGCCGCCGCCCTGCTGCTGATGGGTGAGCAGGCGCCCCAGGGCCTGAATGGCCAGCTCGTGCAGACGCTCCCGCTCGGACGTGAGCCATTCCTCGAACGGGCGCTCCGCCAGCGTCAGCCCGGCCAGCAGGTCGCCGCGGTAGAGGCCGGCGATCTGCTCGAGGGCCTCGGGGCGGCCATCGGCCACCAGCCGCTCGAACCGCGCCACGTCCACGTCCACGACCGAAGGGTCCAGGGCCACGCTCGGGCCATCGAGAATCATTCCGGACCGGGCGGTCCTCGGCAGGGCCTTCCGGATTCTCGAGAGGGCGTGGCGCAGGTTGCCCCGGGCCTGGGCATCCGCCATGTCTCCCCACAGCAGGGTCGCGAGCTTCTCGCGCGGGTGTGCCTGGCCGGCCGGGAGCGTCAGGTACGCCAGGAGAGCCTGGGCCTTCTTGGTGGGGAGAACGAGCGCCCGGCCGGGTTCGAGCTGTGCGTGAAATCCCCCCAGAAGCGTAACCTTGAGGCGGGCCTCGGGCTTCAACACTCCTCCAGACTGTCGGCAAGAGGGCGTCGCTGAGTATGCCATAGCCCCCCCTCCACCCAGCCCCCGCCCGCTCACGCCATTTTTCACGCTGCCGGGCACGATTCGGACACGGACGCCCGCGTACAACGACCACGAGAGGATAGGTATGGGGAATGACCACGGGAGCGAGGGGATGGAGCCGCCAGAGCATCTTGGCGAGTACATGACCCTCATCGTTCGCGTCCGACAAGACGACGCCGGACGGCTGACCGGTGTGGTGGAGCGCGCGCGGACGGGAGAAAAGGTCCGGTTCCACGGCCTCGAGACCCTGAGCCGCGCCGTCGCCGCGCTGCTCTCGACCACCGCCGAAGGGAGCTGACCATGATGACGACACCGGACACGAGTTCGGACGGCCACGCCCTGCCCGGGTCCAGACTCAGGCGAGTGACCCACTACATCCAGCAGAACCTCGACAAAGACCTCTCGCTCGCCGAGCTCGCGGCCGTGGTCTGCATGAGTCCCTACCACTTCGCGCGCCTCTTCAAGGACAGCACCGGGGTGCCGCCCCACCGATTCGTGGTCCGCCAACGGATCGCCCGCGCCCGCGGCGTCCTGGCCACGCCGGAGCTGTCGATCGCCCAGGTCGCGCGACTGGTCGGATTCCGAACCCCGAGTCACTTCACCACGGTGTTCCGGCGCCTCCTCGGCATCACGCCAGGCGCCTACCGAACGGCGGCGCTGCAAGCCGACCAGTCCGGCAGAGACGGAGGCTGAGATGGATCGCACGGCGATCGTGGTGGACCGGACCGATCAGGAACCCAGGGGGGCCGAGCCGCGTCCGCGCGTCCCTCGACCGGCCATCGAGCCGGACGCCACCCTCGTGGCGCAGCTGCGCCGAGCGGACGCGGGGGCGGCCGAGGCCCTCGTGGGCGCCTACGGCGATCGCGTCTACCGCCTGGCCATCCGCATCACGGGCCACGCGTCGGACGCCGAGGAGGTGGTGCAAGACGCGCTGTGGACGGTCGTCCGAAAGATCGACACCTTCCGCGGCGAGTCGGCCTTCGGGTCGTGGCTCTACCGGATCGCCGCGAATGCCGCCTACCAGAAGCTCCGCGGGCGCCGGCGCCGTCCGGAAGTCTCCCTCGACGACGTGCTGCCCTCCTTCCACGACGACGGGCAGCACGCGGCGTCGACCGTCGATTGGTCGCCCACGGTGGATGATCCCTCCCGCCAGGCTGATCTCCGACTCGTGCTCACCGCGGCGATGGACGCCCTCCCGGAGGACTATCGCGCCGCTGTCGTCCTTCGCGACATCGAAGAATTCTCGGTCGCCGAAGTGGCGGAGATGTTAGGCCTCAGCGTCGCCAACGCGAAGAGTCGCGTGCATCGGGCCCGCTTGTTCTTGCGCCAGCGCCTCGCCGTCTCCCTGGCGACGAGCCAGGAGTCCGCTCAGGAACGCATCCCGCCACGAGTCCGTGGCGGAGGAGACCGGCGGACTCACGTCCCGTGAGGGGGGGACGGAATGAGTGGAGCCCCGCCGATGCCCCTCGTGACGTCGACCGCCCCGACGCGGATCGGAGTTCGAGGGCTCCGCGGCCCGAGTGTCGGGTTCTTGCTGAAACGCCGGCGTCGGGCGGCCGGACGATCCGCTCCTGGCGCGCGGGGTGCTCGATCGATGAGCACCGAGGACGCGTCGACGTCGCCAGCGGAGCGATGGACCTCGGACTCGAGGAACGCGGGCGTGGGGTTCACAGACCAACCGCTGACGGAGCGACGCTCATAGCACTCAGGAGATCTGCGGGCTGGTGCTCGAGCCGGCCCGCAGCATGAGTGGAGATAGCATCGCTCACAACTTTGGATCGTTGGTCTTTACGCCGGTAACGTTGCCGGCACTTGTCAGTTCGTTTTGGCATTTGAGCCAGACGGCTTCAGTAGCTCGTTGAGCTGCCTTAGTGCTTCGGCATCCTCGGGGCTGACTGTCGTGGCCTTGCACCTGGGATCAGTCCGTTGCAAAGCACCACTCATGGCGCGCGTAAGCGGAATTGGAGCACAGCCGTGGTCCGATTCACACACGAAATCCCACTGTGGACGGGCTTGAATGTGGCAGCCAAAGCAGTTTCCCCCAAAGCGATTGACTACTTCAGCAAACCCCCTTTTTCGAATTTGCGTTCCGTCCTTGGAGATGTCTAGCTCGAAGAACTCCCAGTCATGGGTTACGGGGTTAAAGCCCTTGTCCCGCTTCACCATGGCCTCACCAGGAACCAACTGTATGACGGAGCCCGTTGGATACGTACCTCCCGTCGCCGAATCGGCAACTGCCAACGTCGCGTCGAGATCTCCCAGCAAGTTGTCGACGTAGAAGTGACGCACGTGTGTCATCTCCGTAATACATCGAAATGACTTCGCGTCGGCGCGGACTTTGCCTTCGCCAGTGCTCGCCTCTGCGGCGCTCTGTCCGGCACACAGCAAGAACAGGGTTCCGCACAGGATGGCGGGAATGTGGTCCTTCCACATATTGCTTGGGGGCTCGATCCTCAACCGGGGTCTCCGATATGGCGGCACGTCTTCCCTCCCTCGTGGCGTTGAACGGGCAAATCACCCCGTCGCTCAGCTCGTCCATCTTTTTCGCCACGTTGACCGATATCATCTCGCAGGCGCGCGTCCCGTCCGCTCGTAACTGTGGCTACTCCACGTGTCCTTTTCAGAAACACCTCGGCCCGGGTCGGGTGCCACGCGAGGCCCTCGACGCTCGCCACGATCCGCCGGAGCAGGGGTCGTGTCAAGTAGCTTTCGACCCCAATCCGGCCATTCGTGCTCGGTGACAGGGACGGTTCCCGCGACGCCGGCGCCGTTGCAGGGGGATTGAGCCGTTCGGAAGCCATGCGTCGTGAGATCTGCAGTCCCGCGGTCGCGCCACGACAACCACGACTTCGCTCAGCCCTTGTCGTACTCGTCGTGGCGGCGCCACCAGACGCCCGTCTCGTTGCGCCCCTTGGGTGCGCGGTCGAGCCACTGGTACATGCCCCAGAGGCCGTCCCAGTCCGCGCGCATAGGCGGAATAGGCGTGGTAGACGACGCCGCCCTCGAGCGCGAACGCGCTCATGCCCGGCCTCTCGCGCGTGTACGTGGCCACGTCGGTTCCGGCCATGGCCGCGAGCTCGGCGACACGCCCCTCGCCGCCGGCTTCCCGGACCGGCGTCACGTCCATCGCGTGGCCGCCGCGCCGGTAGTTGTATTCGACGACCCCCTCGCGCTGTTGCTCCTCGGTGAACCAGACGCTGAAGTCGAAGTTGAAGTCGCTGCCGAGCGAGGACGCCCAGGGAAACGTCCACCCCATCCGCCGCTGTACGCCTGCAGCTTCGCGAGAGGCGCCCGCGACACCGCCGAAAGCGTGACGTCGTGGTTGGCCAGGTGGACGACGAAGCCGTCGAACCCGTCCGCGATCGCCGAGCAGGACGGACACCCCGCCGTGTAGTCGGGCCCGAACATGAAGTGGTAGACGAGGAGCTGCGAGCGCCCTCGGAAGAGGTCCGCCAGTGAGGCGCTCCCCTCGTCGGTCTCGAATTGATATTCCTTGTCGATCCGAGTCCACGGCAGCTCCTGCCGCCGCCGCACCAGCTCGTCGCTGCGCCGCGTTAGCTCCTTCTCCCCCTCGAGCAGCTCGAGCCGCGCTGCGAGCCACTCTTTCCGTGTCCCGGTCATGTGCTTCGTCATCGCTCTCCTCTCCTTCCTTCGGGTGTCCTTCATCGTTCGTTCCCTTCCGTCCCACGTTCATTCGACGTCCTGCGCGGCCGCCGATTCACGCTTCCATTCGCCGCCCATCAGTGTACTGCGCCACTGTCACGCAGTTTGCTGGCTTGGAGGCCAAGAAGGCGATCACCGGCGCGACCTCCTCTGCCTTACCAAAGCGCTTTCAGGGAACAAGCTGCGGCACCGACGCGCGCCGAACTCCTTCAGCTGCTCGGGCGAAGGGCGCTCGCGTCACCTGACGACGCAGCGCGGCCACGCTGGTCTTGCCGACGACGCGCACCTTGCACGTGCACGATCCCGACCGCAGCCTTTGCCTCTGCTTCGCGAGAACCCGGTTTTCCACGATGTGGGCAAGGTCCTGTCCGGCCGAAAGGAATGCTCGACGACTGCGGAGATCCTTTGCTGCCCACGAGGCGTCAGTGGTCGATCGTTTTCCGGATGCTCCCGACATGCTCGTCGATGTGGCTGTGCAGACCGAGCATGATAAGCCGCTCAGCCGTCATGGGTGGCACGTCGGTGAACACCGTTCCGCTCTTCGGCAGCTCCCTCCGTCCATTTCTCCGCCGCGGTCACCTTCTTCCAGTCCGTGTCGCCTAGCTTCTCCAGCGTCGCCAAGGCGCCCCGGGCCTTCCCCTGGAACTGCCTCGCCAATGCCTCCGTCTTCGCTCCCATGGATGTCCTCTCCGTATCGTTCGGCATGCAACCCTCCTTGTTCGGTCCCGAAACGCTCTCGCGGTGGCTCCTCACCGCAGCCCTTTGATCTTCTCGGCCAGGATGCCGGTGAAGTGTTTCCAGCCCTCCTCGTGGCCGCGGCCCATCTCGTCGTCGGGGAGCCCGTTGTGCGTCAACACCAGGTCGGTGGCGCCGCGGGACGGCGTCATCTCGACGGTCACCCGGGACTCGAGCCCGCGCGTCGCTTCCGACATC
>QHRX01000205.1 GCA_003221455.1 Candidatus Rokuibacteriota bacterium | reverse complement strand
CGCACGCGCGGATCATGGCGACCGGGCGGTCGGACTACCCCAACCAGATCAACAACGTCTGCTGCTTCCCGGGTTTCTTCCGGGGCATGCTCGACGTCCGCGCGCGGACCGTGAACGACGAGATGAAGATCGCCGCCGCCGAGGCGATCGCGGCCATCGTCTCCCGATCGGAGCTGAGCGAGGAATACATCACGCCGTCGGTCTTCGACCGCCGCGTGGTGGAAGCGGTCGCCGACGCGGTGGCGGCCTCGGCCCACGCCACCGGCGTCGCCCGCCGCAAGCGGAAGGCGACCGCCAAGTAGCGGCGTTTACAGCCCGGGCAGGGGTCCGTATCATGGGGCGCCGTGGCGCGCTTCCGGGTCGTTCGGTGGAGGGACATCCCGTCGCTCGTAGAGGCGTGGGACGCCGAGCGGGCGGTCCGGCGTCCGCTCTCGCAGCGATTCCAGGATCTGATCGACGCGGTAGCGATGCGCGAGGGCGCCTCGGAGAGCGAGGCGTACCTGGATGGATGGAACGGCGACCCGGAGCGGGAGCGCCCGGGCGGCCCAGAGCCGGTCGCGGAAGCGGTCGCGGCCGAGCTCGAGGCCCTGTTCGGCGAGTACGTGGACCGCTATCTCGGCAGCCGGTGACCGGCGCGGCCCCGGGCGCGCGGCCACCAGAGGAACGGTAATGGCCAACCCCATCGAAGTGCTGCTCAAGGAGAAACGGACCTTCAAGCCCCCGAAGGCCTTCGCCGCGCACGCGGTGGCCCAGCCGCGGATCTACAAGGACGCCACGAACCCCGTGCGCTTCTGGGAGAAGGAGGCGAGGGCGCTCGACTGGTTCAAGCCGTGGCGGAAGGCGCTCGAGTGGAAGCCGCCGTACGCCAAGTGGTTCGTCGGCGGCAAGCTGAACGTCTCCTATAACTGCCTCGACCGCCACGTGGCGGGGCCCCGCCGCACCAAGGCCGCCCTCATCTGGGAGGGCGAGCCCGGGGACACGCGGACCTTGACCTACTGGGACCTCTACCGCGAGGTCAACCGGTTCGCGGCGGCGCTCCGGCAGCAGGGGGTGCGGAAGGGTGCCCGGGTCACGATCTACCTGCCGATGGTGCCGGAGGCGGCGATCGCGATGCTCGCGTGCACCCGCATCGGTGCCCCCCACAACGTGGTCTTCGGCGGATTCTCGCCCGACGCCCTTCGCGAGCGAATCCGCGACTCCGAGTCGACGGTCCTGGTCACGGCGGACGGTGGGTACCGCCGGGGTGGGGTCGTCCCGCTCAAGAAGAACGCGGACGAGGCGCTTCTGGAGTGCCCCACCGTCAAGACCGTGGTCGTGCTCAAGCGCACGGGACAGGACGTGCCGATGCAGCGCGGGCGCGACGTCTGGTGGGACGAGTTCGTCAAGGAGGCCGCGGCGTACTGCAAGCCGGAGCCGATGGACGCCGAGGACCTCCTCTACCTCCTCTACACCTCGGGGTCGACCGGCAAGCCGAAGGGCATCATCCATACGACCGGCGGGTACCTGACCGGGGTGACGGCCACGACGCGGTACATCTTCGACCTCCACGAGGGCGACACCTTCTGGTGCACGGCCGACGTCGGCTGGGTCACGGGCCACTCCTACGTGGTCTACGGACCCCTCGCCAACGGCGCCACCTCGGTGATGTACGAGGGGACGCCGGACTGGCCCGACAAGGACCGGTTCTGGCGCATCGTCGAGAAGCACGGCGTCAGCATCCTCTACACGGCGCCGACCGCCATCCGCACGTTCATGCGGTGGGGCGAGAAGTATCCTGAGCAGTGCGACCTCTCGAGCCTCCGTCTCCTCGGCTCCGTCGGAGAGCCGATCAACCCCGAGGCGTGGGTCTGGTATTGGAGGGTGATCGGTGGCGGCCGCTGCCCCGTCGTGGACACCTGGTGGCAGACCGAGACCGGCCACATCCTGATCACGCCGCTGCCCGGTGTCACGGTATGCAAGCCGGGCTCGGCGACGAAGCCGTTCCCGGGCGTCGACGCCGCCGTGCTCGACGATCACGGCAAGCCCGCCAAGGCCGGCTACCTGGTCCTGCGCCAGCCGTGGCCCGGCATGCTCCGGGGGATTTGGGGCGATCCGGAGCGGTACGTGAAGCAATACTGGAGCCGCTACAAGGACATCTACTTCACCGGCGACGGCGCCAAGCTCGACGAGGACGGGTACTTCTGGCTCCTCGGCCGCGTCGATGACGTCATCAACGTGTCGGGGCACCGTGTCTCGACGATGGAGGTCGAGTCGGCGCTCGTCGACCACCCGCTCGTCGCGGAGTCGGCCGTCATCGGCCGGAGTCACGAGATCAAAGGCCAGGCCCTCGCCGCCTTCGTGACGGTCAAGGAGGGGGTGGCCACGAGCCTCGAGCTTGGCGACGAACTGAAGGCGCACGTGGTGAAGAAGATCGGCGCCCTCGCCCGCCCCGATGACATCATCTTTTCCGCCGACCTCCCGAAGACGCGCAGCGGCAAGATCATGCGCCGGCTCCTCCGCGACATCGCCGAGGGGCGCGCCCTCGGCGACACCACCACCCTCGCCGATCCGGCCGTGGTCGCCAGCCTCAAGGCGAAGTACGAGGAGCAAGAGTAGCGGGGGGCCGGAGGGTCCTCCGCGAACCGCGCCGGCGAGCGCTCCCGACCCTCGAACCGCGCCGGGCGGCGCTCGGCGCCCGAGGGGAGTCTCCTCGGCAGAGCCACCCGGGCGGCCACCCGCCGGTCCCGTGCCGTCCTCCCCGTGCCGCCAGCCCCCGCACCGGTTCCCTCCCGGGGGCGGTCCGCCCGCTCACATCGGGCGACGAACGACGGCGGGAGCCCTCCGGTCGCTCCTGATCCCACATTTCGCTTTGCCCGCCGAATGGGCAAGGGCATAATCGCTCAACTTCGCCGACAGGCTGGTTTCTGGGCCTCCAGGGTGGGGTGGAGGGTATCACCCGATGGATGGACTCCGAGAGCAGGTGCGGCGCAGCCCGGCCCCGGTCCTCGACCTGCCCGGACTCGGTCTGGGCGGGGCCGGGCGGAACGCGGTTTGCCTGCACGCAACCAGGCTCGATGACCTCCTCTGCGCTCCGCTGCGCGCGCGGTGGCCGGTCTGTGGAACGGTCGCCGGGCGCCGCGGCCGTGGGCTCCGGCCGTTCCCGAGCGCCGAAACCTCAGGCGAGGGCGCTCTCGCGGCCCGGGACGGGGCCGTCAGGGTTCCCACGCAGGCCGAGTCGTAGACCACTACCAACTGGAGGGAGCTATGCCGGCGCCTCATCTCTCGCTCAAAGAACTTCGCCGTGTCGTTATCGCCGCGGCGGTTGGGAACGTGATTGAGTGGTACGACTTCTACATCTTCGGAAGCCTGGCCTCGATCCTCGCGGTCAAGTTCTTCGAAAAATCCCACCCGGTCGCGGCCTTCCTCAGCACCGTGGCGCTCTTCTCGGTCGGTTTCCTGATCCGGCCCCTGGGGGCGTTTGTGTTCGGCTGGCTCGGCGACAGGGTTGGTCGAAAGTACACATTCCTCGTCACGCTGAGCGGCATGGGGATTTCGACCGCCCTCATTGGATTCATTCCCTCCTACGCCAGCATCGGCCTCGCGGCGGCGGTCCTCCTCTTCGCCCTCCGGCTGATCCAGGGGCTCTGCCTCGGCGGCGAGTACGGCGGTGCCATCACCTACGTCGCAGAGCACATCGCGGACGAGAAGCGGGGGTATTACACCGGCTGGCTCCAAACGTCGCCCACCCTCGGCATCGTGGTCTCGCTCGCCACCATCATCGGGATCCGGCGCTACCTAGGCCAGGAGGCCTTCAACGACTGGGGCTGGCGGCTCCCGTTCATCATCTCGCTCCTGCTGGTGGCGATCGCGATCTACATCCGGCTCTCGCTCCAGGAAACGCCGATCTTCCAGGAGATCAAGGCGAAGGGGCGGACGGCGACCAATCCCTGGCGCGAGGCGTTTCTGAGCCGGAACATCCGGTACGTGCTGATCGCCAGTGTCGTCGTGCTGGGGCAAGGATGTGTCTGGTACAGCGGCCAGTTCTGGGCGCTCTACTTCCTGCAGACGGTCAAGAAGGTCGACGTGCTGACCTCGAGCTTCATCGTCGGCCTCGCGCTCTTGATCGCCACCCCAACGCTGATCTTCTGGGGCTGGTTGTCGGACAAGATCGGCCGGAAGCCGATCATCCTGACCGGAATGGCCCTCGCGTCCATCACCTACTACCCGCTCTACGTCGCCCTCGGCACCTACGCCGATCCGACGAACCTGAACTACGCGATGTCAGTCCTCATCGTCGTGATCCTGGTCAACTACGTGGGCATGACCTATGGCCCGATCGCCGCGTTCTTGGCGGAATTCTTCCCCGGACGCATCCGCTATACCTCGGTGTCGGTGGCGTATCACATCGGCAACGGTTGGGGCGGCGGCCTCGTGCCGATCATCACGACCTCGGCGTATCTGTCTACGGGGAGCCTCGGCTGGGCACTGGCATACCCCATTGGGCTGCCGGCGATCATGTTCGTGCTCGCCCTGTTTCTGATGCCTGAGACGCGCAAGACCAGCATCTGGGTCGAGGAGGCCCGGCCGGCCCGGGTCTGAGGGCGCAGCGCCGTCCCGAGCCTCTCGCCGGCGCCCGGGGGTTCAGCCGTCCGCGCCCGGATGCGCGCGCCGCCGGCGGCGGAGCTCCCGGTGGATCGCGAGGTCCCGCTGGCGCATCGCGAAGACGATCGCGCCGAGGACGAGGCCGAGGGCGACCAGGATGCCGACGAGCACCTCCTCCCGCCAGCCCGCGAGGCCGCGAGCGCCCAGCAGGGTCGTGACGGCGGCGGCCAGCAGGATGATGCCGAGGAGGAGGCCGCGGTGGAGCCAGCGCTCGACGAGCAGCTCCTCGAGGGCCTGGTCCCCAAGCCGTTGCCAGTCCTTCCCGCGCGCGTCCCTCCGTGCCGGCACCCTCGCCCTCCCTCTCGGCCCGCCTCCTGAACCCCCGACCGGCCGCCCGACGCGGGTGGCGGCCGGGGTGGGGTTACTATAAGATCGTGGCGCCGTCGGAGGGCCATTCCGGTTCTGCCGTCGCAAGACGTCTGACTGGGAGGACAGAATGAACACGCTGCTGGCCGTCGTCATCGGAGTCCTGACGGTATACCTAGCGTACACGCTCTACGCCCGGCGGATCGACCGCCGCGTGATCCAGTCCGATCCCAAGCGCGCGACCCCGGCCACGCTCTACATGGACGGCGTGGACTTCATGCCGACGAACCGGAACATCCTCTTCGGCTACCACTTCAAGTCGATCGCGGCCGCCGGCCCGATCGTCGGCGCCATCGTGGCCGCGACCCTCTGGGGCTGGCTGCCCGCCATGATCTGGCTCGTGCTCGGCGTGTCGTTCATCGGTTGGGCCAGCGACTACAGCGGGATCGTCATCTCGGTCCGGAACGAGGGCAACAGCCTCTCGGCCATCGCCCACCGCCTGGTCTCGCCCCGCTCGCGCACGATCCTGTTCGTCTTCATCTTCTTCTACCTGCTCCTGGTCGGGGGCGCCTTCGTGGGCATCATGGCGGGCGTGCTCATCTCACAGCCGGCCACGCTCTTCGGGATCATCGTGCTGGTCGTGATGGGGCTCCTCCTGGGCCAGATGCTCTACCGCTGGCGCCGGGGGCTCGCGTCCTCGACGGTCCTCACGGTGGGCGTCACCCTCGCCGCGATCCTGGGGGGCCACTGGGCGGAGGGGGCCTTCAAGGCGTTCAACGCCGTGCTGGACGGTCTCACGGGCGGGGCGCCGATCGTCACCTATTTCGACCCGACCTTGGCGGGCTTCAAGGGCGCCGAGGCCCACATCATGCCGAGCTTCCTCTTCTGGGCCGTCGCGATCTGCGTCTTCTGCTACGCGGGCTCGGTCCTGCCGATCTGGCGGATGGCGCAGCCGGTCATCTACGTGGGCTTCTGGGTCACCGCGCTGTCGATGGTCTTGGGCCTGGCGGGGGCGGCGCTGGCGCCCCTGGTCCGGCCCGAGGTCGCGCATTTCCAGATCCCGGCCTTCAGGGGCTGGAACCCCCCCCTGGGGCCCGCGGGAGTCATGCCGCTGTGGCCGATGCTCTTCGTCACGATCGCGTGCGGGGCGATCTCGGGCTGGCACGCCCTCTTCGGCGCCGTCGGCACCGCCCGCCAGATCGAGAACGAGGCGGACATGCTGCCGATCGGCGGCGGCTCGATGCTGGCCGAATTCCTGCTCGGGCTCCTCTCCCTGATGGCGGTCTCGGTCGGCGCCAAGGGGACGCCGGTCGCGGCCTTCGCCACCGGCCTCGGCGGCTTCATCAGCGTCTTCGGGCTGCCGGTCTCGTACGCGGTCTCGCTAGCCTTCGCCGCGTTCATCGTCATCGTGCTCGTGGTGACGCAGCTCCTGTTTCGAGTCATGCGGGTGACCCTCTCGGAGTGGCTCGGAGACGTGATCCCGCCCGTGCGCAACCAGCACGTGGCGTCGTTCGTCTCGGTGGCGCTCGCGATCCTCCTCGTGCTGACGGGCACCTGGATCTACCTCTGGCAGCTCTTCGGCGGCGCCAACCAGCTCATGGCGGCGCTCTCGCTCTTGCTGGTGACGGTGTGGCTCGCCTCGGCCAGGAAGAACTGGCTCTACGCGGGGCTGCCGGCGGTCTTCATGTACGTCACCACGGTGGCCTCGATCCTCGTCATCGCCTACAACCTCTACTTCAACGTCTACCAGCCGAACCTCGCCGCGGGCCGGGTCGTCGCGGTCGTCGGCTCCGGCTTCATGGTGCTCGTGTCGCTCCTGCTCGTGGTGGCGGCGCTCTTCATCGGCCTCGACGGCTGGCGCGCGTTCCAGCGGTACCGGCGGCGGCCGGCCGCGGCGGCCGACGCGGCGACCGCGCGCGCCTAGCGAGGGAGGCGCGTGACGAGCCCGGCGGCACGCGCGCGCCTGGCGGGCCTCCGCCAGGCCCTGTCCCGGTTCGTGTACGGCCTGACCGGCCACGAGTTCGCCCGCCACGCGCTCGAGATGCGGCACGAGCTCGAGGCCATCTTCATGGTCGTCACGCTCGGGGACCTGATCGGAGTCCCCGTGCTGCCGCCGATCTACGCGCTTCGGCTCCTGCCGTACGTGACCCCGGACGTCGCGGCCTGGAAGCGGCACCTGGCGCGCCGGAAGGAATTCTGGGAAAAAGACGAGTACGATCTACACGGCATCTGACAGGGGGCCGGCGAGGGGGGACCCAGAGAGATGGCGGACGCCAGCGAGCCGAAGAAGCGCCGGGGCGGAGTGCTGGGGGTGTTCAGGGACATCGTCTACGGGATGTCCTCCCACGAGATGGCGCGCCACGCCGTGCGCACGCGCGCGAGCATGGAGCACCTCTTCATCCTGATCACGATGGGCGATCTGCTCGGCATCCCGATCCTGCCCCCCTATTACGCGCTCCGGCTCCTGCCCTACGTGACCCCCCAGATCGCGTCGTGGAAGCGCCGGATGCTCCGCGAGCGAGACGTCACCGACGTGCTCGGGTAGCGCCGATGTCGCTCCGGGCGGCGTTCGAGAGCCAGCCGGGCCGCCGCTACATCATGTTCGGCGGCAAGGGGGGCCTGGGCAAGACCACGCTGTCGGCGACCACCGCCTTCTGGCTCGCGGGCCAGGGCAAGCGCGTCCTCCTGTTCTCGGTCGATCCCCAGGCGAGCCTATCGGATATCTTCCAGCGGGACATCTTCGGCAAGGGGCCGGTGCCGATCGTGCGGAACCTCTGGGCCCAGGAGGTGGACGCCGACCGCCGGATCAAGGACTATCAGGAGGAGATCCGGAAGAAGATCCTCGACATGTACGGCTTCGATCGGGTGCCCGAGGAGATCGACAACTACATCGCGGCGGCCTCGGCGGAGCCGGCGATGGAGGAGAGCGCGATCTTCGACGCGGTCGTCGACATCATCGTCCAGGGTGACTACGACTATTACATCTACGACCTGGTGCCGCTCGGCCACGCCCTCTACTACCTCTCGATGGCGAAGGTCTACGACGAGTGGATCAACAAGATCACCCGGCTCCGAGAGGACATGAAGCAGTACGACCAAGTCGCGGCGACGATGCGGCGGGAGACGGCGACCGAGGAGGACCAGATCCTCAAGGAGCTCCTGTACATCAAGGCGCGCATCAACGCCTCGTCGCAGATCCTGACCGACCGGGCGCGGACCGCGTTCTTCTTCGTCGTCGTCCCCGAGGAGATGATCATCCTGGACACCCAGAAGGCGGCCGCGCTCTTCGCCAAGTTCGACGTCCCTATCTCCGGGTACATCGTGAACCGGGTCCTGCCGCCCGACCTCGGGCGGGGACAGATCCCCCCCTTCCTCCGGAACCGGATCGCCATGCAGGAGAAGTACCTGGCCGAGATCAAGGGCGCGTTCGGCGGCGAGATCCGCGCCTACGTGCCGGAGATGGAGCGCGACGTGACCGGCCTCCCCATGATCGAGCGGCTGGCCGAGCGCCTCTTCGCGGCCGGGACGGCGACGGCATGACGACGGCCGTCGAGATCGGCACGTCGATGGCGCGGTACGTGGCCGCGCACCCGTCGCTCCAGTACTTCTTCTTCGGCGGCAAGGGCGGCGTCGGCAAGACCGCGATGGCCGGCGCCACGGCGCTCTGGCTCGCCGGCCAGGGGCGCCGGACGCTCCTGGCGTCGACCAATCCCGTCCACAGCCTGTCCGGCCTGCTGGGACAGAACGTCGCCGTCGAGCACACCCCGGTCGCCGGGGTGCCGCACCTCTGGGCCTACGAGATCGACACGCGGGACACGATCGAGCGCTCGAAGCGTGAGATCCGGGACAAGATCCAGTGGTTCCTGAAGTTCGCCGATATCTCGACCAAGGCGGACGACTTCGTCGAATCGGCGACGATGAACCCCGCGTTCGAGGAGTCCGCGATGTTCGAGAACATGGTCGAGATGATGCTCAAGAAGGAGTACGACGTCTACGTCTTTGACACGGCGCCCACCGCCAACGCCCGCCGCCTCCTGGGCATGTCCAAGGTGTACTCGCTCTGGGTCGACAAGATGCTGAAGTCCCGCCAGGAGGCGCGGACGCTCCGCGAGATGCTGTCGTTCACGAAGAAAAAAGACGAGGATCCGCTGCTCGAGTACCTGCTCGGGTTCCGGGCCCGGATGGGGCAGGCGCGCGCCCTGCTGACCGACGCGAGCAAGACCGCCTTCTTCTTCATCGCGCTCCCCGAGGCGCTCCCGATCGCGGTGATCACCCGCTTCATCGGCTGGTTCCACGAGTTCGGCATCCCGGTCGGGGGCGTCATCGTCAACATGGTGATGGACCGGCAGGCGCTCGGGAGCCAGGTGCCGGAATTCGTTCTGAACCGGCTGCGCATGCAGGAGGAGCACCTCGGCACGATCCGCGAGAAGTTCGACGGCCAGGTGCGCGCCATCGTGCCGCTGTTCGACCAGGAAGTCCGCGGGATCCCTATGCTCCAGCAGACGGCCGCCGCCCTCTTCGCCGAGCCCGCCTGACGAAGGCCCGACCGCGCCGGCCCCGGGACGCGGCGGCGACCGGTCGCGCCCAAATGTCCAAGAATTGACACCCTGTCTGCCCAGATCGGGCGCTTTTACACGCCCGGGTGAGCCCCGCCGAAGCCAGTGGATGATCAGGGTCCTATCTTCTCCGTAGGTTAGCGGTGGTCTCGTCCCTCCGAAACCCCGCGGCACAGGCGTTGCATCAAAAGGGCGTCCCAAGCGATAGAGGGGAGGGGCCCAAATGGATGAGATCCGGACGAAGCTGGAGGCCGAGCTTCGACAGGCGGTTCGCCGGCTGCGACAGATGGGTGGTGCCGTCGCGGCCGAGGATCTGCCGGGCGCGATCGGAGACAACTCACCCTTCGCCGACGAGGTCGACGAGATCCAGGCGAACGAGAGCCGGGAGCTGGGCTTTGCGACGCGGACCCTCCTGGTCGAGCGCGTGAACCGGCTCGCCGACGCCCTCGAGCGGCTGAACGAGGGTGAGTACGGCGTGTGCGTCGAGTGCAGCGAGCCGATCCCCCCCGCGCGGCTTCGGGCGCTGCCCGAGGTGCAGACCTGCGTCCGGTGCCAGGACCGGCTCGAGCGGATCGAGCGGCGGATGGAGCCGGTCGGCGCGGTGTTCGGCGAGACGACCGAGGAAGAGGCCTAGGCGAACCGGGGACGGGACCGCAGGACGTCCGGGCGGTCGGTGATGATCCCGCGCACGCCCCACTCGATCAGCGAATCCATCCGGGCCGGATCGTTCACGGTCCAGATGTAGAGATCAAGGTCCGCCGCCCGGGCGGCGCGCACGCGCTGCTCGGTCACGAGGCGGGCCGGAAGGCCCACGGCCGTGGCCCCGCGAGGGGTCACGGCCGTGATGTTTTCCGGCAGGCGCGTCCGGGGCTCGAGGAGCGCGGCCCGGGCGAGCCCGGGGTTCGAGCGGGCCACCGCCGCCAGCGCCGCGTGATCGAAGGACAGCACGAGCGTGCGGTCGACCACGTCGTAGATCTCGAGCAGCGAGACCACCCGATCCTCGATCCCCGGGTAGACGGCCGACCCCGCCTTCAGCTCGACGGCAAAGCCGATCCGAGTGCGGAACCGCTCGAGGACCTCCTGCAGGCTCTGTAACCGCTGGCCGCGGAACCGTACATCCCGCCAGCTTCCCGCGTCCAGGCGCTTCAGCTCCCGAAGCGAGTGATCGCGCACGCGCCCGGCGCCGCTGGTCGTGCGTCCGAGCGTCTCGTCGTGGATGACGACGGGCTGATCGTCGGCCGAGAGGTGAACGTCGAACTCGAGCATGTCCGCACCCTGCTCGACGGCGAGCTCGAAGGCGGCCAGGGTGTTCTCGGGCGCGTAGGCGGAGGCGCCGCGGTGGGCGATCACGAGCGGCCGCCCTGGTATCACCGTCGACCCCGTGTGAAGATGGGCGCGTGCGCACGCCGGTCCTCGACGTGTTGCGCCCGGCGCTGCACCTGGCGGGCCGGGCGTACTTCGGGCTCCGCTTCCGCGGCGCCGAGAACATCCCGGCCGACGGACCGCTTCTCGTCACGCCAAACCATCAGACCTACGCGGATCCCCCGCTCGTCACGATCCCGTTTCGGCGCCCGGTCTACTACATGGCCTGGGAGGCGCTCTTCGAGATCCCGCTGCTGAGCTGGGCGATCCGGCGCCTCCGCGCCTTCCCGGTCACGGTCGGCGCCGCGGACGCCACGGCCATCCGGCAGGCGGTGCGACTCCTCGCCGCCGGCGAGGCGGTGATGATCTTCCCCGAGGGTGGGCGCTCGCCCGACGGACGCCTGCAGGAGTTCAAGCTCGGTGCGTTCCGGCTCGCGACCGCCCACGGTATCCCGGTTCTGCCGGTGACGATCGCGGGCGGCACCAACTCCTGGCCGCCGGGGCGGCGGCTGCCGCGCCCGGGCCGGATCACGGTCACCTTCCACCCGGTGCTGCCCGTCGCGCGCGCCCGGGACCCGAAGGCGGCCGCCCGGGGTCTCGCGGATCGGGCGCGGGCCGCCATCGCCAGCGCGCTCCCCGCCGCGCACCTCACGTAGGGCGCCCGGGCGGCTGGGCGTCCTCGACGCGGTAGCCCGCGCTCGCGAGGCGCGCCTTGATCGCCGCGATCTGATCCGGCCCCGAGGTCTCGAGCGTCAGCTCCACCTCGCTCTCGCCGATCCCGGCTCGTGAGAAGGCCCGGTCGTGCTCGATGTGCAGGATGTTGGCGCGCACCTCGGCGATCAACGCGGTGAGCCGGGCCAGCGCGCCCGGCCGGTCGGCGAGCATCACCGCCAGCCGGACCAGCCGGCCGTCCTTCACGAGGCCGCGCTCGATGATCCGCGACACCATCGTGACGTCGATGTTGCCGCCGGAGAGGACGAGCGCGACCGTCCGCCCGTCGAGGCCGAGCGGGCGGTTCACGAGGGCGGCGAGCGTGGTCGCGCCGGCGCCCTCGACCACGGTCTTCTCGATCTCGAGCAGGAGCAGGATCGCGTTGGCGATCTCCTCCTCGGAGACGGTGACCACGTCGTCCACGAGCGCCTGGATCACCGGCGCCGTCAGCGCGCCCCGCTCGCGCACCGCGATGCCGTCGGCGATCGTCGGGAGCTCGGCCGCGCGCACGCCGATCAGGCGGACCCGGGGGCCGCGCGCCCTCACCGCCGTCGCCACCCCGGCGATGAGCCCCCCGCCGCCGAGGGGGATCAGGAGCGCGTCGGCATCCGGCCGCTGCTCCATGAGCTCGAGCCCGAGCGTGCCCTGGCCGGCGATGACGCGCGGGTCGTCGAACGGATGGATGAAGCAGAGACCCCGCTCGCGCTCGACCTCCCGCGCGCGCCGGTAGGCCTCGTCGTAGCTGACGCCGACCAGCAGGACCTCCGCCCCGTAGCGCCGGGCCGCCGTCACCTTCACGAGCGGCGCCGACTCCGGCATCACGATCACGGCGCGGATGCCGAGCCGGGCGGCGTGGAAGGCGATGGCGAGCCCGTGGTTGCCGGCGCTCGCCGTGACCACGCCGCGGTCCCGCTCGGCGGCGGAGAGCTGGAGCAGGACGTTGGCGGCGCCGCGCTCCTTGAAGGAGCCGGTCATCTGGAGGTTTTCGAGCTTCACGTGGCAGCGGGTGCCGGTCCGTTCGGACAGGGTCTGGGAGTACGCGCAGGGCGTCTCGTAGACGGAGCCGCGCAGGCGCTCGCGCGCCGCCTCGATGTCGGCGAGGGTGACCACGTCAGACCGCGAGCACGCTCTCGGCGTGGGCGGGGGACCGCCAGGCGACCGGCATGAACGGGGTGGAGCAGGCGAAGCCCGCGCGGCCGCGCCAGTCGAGGAGGATCAGCCCGCCCGCGCCGCCGCCCTCGTCGACGAGCACGTCGACCGCGACCCGTGCCGCGTACTCCGGGTCCTCGGCGTCACGGAGGAACCCGAGGGCGCGGTGGGCGAGCACCGTCCGGATGATGGCTTCCCCGGTCCCCGTGCACGAAGCGCCGCCGATCGTGCTCTCCGCGTACGTCCCGCACCCGATGAGCGCCGAATCCCCGACCCGCCCGGGGAGCTTGCCGGCCGTGCCGCCGGTGGACGTCGCCGCGGCCATCGTCCCGCGGGCGTCGAGCGCGACGGCCCCCACGGTGCCGGTGGGACCGCCGGGCCCGGTCATCGGGGCGGGCGAGGGCGGCGGCCCCGTCGGCGCGCTCCCGCCGCGGGTTCGCCACCGCCGGAGCTGGACCTCGGTAATCAGGGCGGCGGGGTCGCACAGGGCGATGCCCTGGTCGCGCGCGAACCGCACGGCGCCCTCGGCGACGAGCAGGACGTGGCGCCCGTCTTCGAGCACCCGCCGCGCGAGCATGATCGGGTTGGCGATGGCCCGCACGGCGGCAACGGCGCCGCAGCGCAGTCGGTCCCCCTCCATGATGGACGCGTCGAGCTCGACCGTGCCCTCCGCGGTCAGCACGGCGCCGCGGCCCGCGTTGAAGCGCGGGTGATCCTCGAGGACCCGCACCGCGGCCTCGACGGCGTCGAGCGAGGCGGCGCCCGACCGGAGCAGCGCCCACCCGGCCTCGACGGCCGCGCGCATCCCCGCGCGGAGCTCCTCGCGCCCCTCCGTCGGTTCGGCCCCCGCCCCGCCGTGCACCACGATGGCCGGCACGCGCGCCGTCATGTACACTCCCGTGGCGCCCCCGGCTCCGGCGGACGCCGCCCGTGCGGGGGGAACCGTCGGACTCGTGTGAGGGGGGTGCGGGGGCCGCGGCGGGCCCTCCGCGGCGAGGGATGGACACCCACGGACGATCGGGCGATCCGCTCCGGGTTCTCAACGGGGAGATCGTGGGCTGCACGCGCTGCCCGCGACTCGTCGCCCACCGGGAGGCCGTGGCCCTGGCGCCGCCGCGCCGCTTCCGCGGCGAGCGCTACGCGGCGCGCCCGCTCAGCGGCTTCGGCGACCGCCGCGCGCGCCT
This sequence comes from Candidatus Rokuibacteriota bacterium, assembly GCA_003221455.1. Lineage (GTDB taxonomy): Bacteria > Methylomirabilota > Methylomirabilia > Rokubacteriales > CSP1-6 > AR9. The sequence continues at coordinate 34,132 of QHRX01000205.1, read as the reverse complement.
GCTCCTGATCGGGCTCGCGCCGGCCGCCCACGGCGGCAACCGTACGGGGCGCATCTTCACCGGGGACCGCAGCGGTGACTGGCTCTTCCGCGCGCTCTGGGAGGCTCGATTCGCGAGCCAGGCGGAGTCCGCTCGCGCGGACGACGGGCTTCGGCTGCGGGACGCCTATGTGACCGCGGCGGTCCGCTGCGCGCCACCCGGCAACAAGCCGACGACCCGGGAGATGCGCCGCTGCGAGCCGTACCTGCTGCGCGAGCTGGAGCTCCTCCGTCGGGTGCGGGTGGTGATCGCGCTCGGGCGGATCGCCTGGCGGGCCTACCTCCGGGCGCGACGGCTCCTCGGCCGGCCGCTCCCGGGCCGCGCGCCCATCTTCGCCCACGGCGCCGTCGTGCGCTTTGCGGACGGGGTGACGCTGATCGGCTCCTACCATCCCAGCCAGCAGAACACCTTCACCGGGAAGCTGACGCGGCCGATGTTCCGGCGGGTCTTCACCACCGCGCGCCGGGCTCTCGCCGGCCGGGCCCGTCGCCCCGGCGCCGATCGGTCGGATCGGGATCGCCGTCCGGCAGCCCGCATCGGCCGCGGCGCTCCGCTGCGGGCCTCACGACCGGCTCACCCCGATGGACTCGGCCACGCCCCGCGTCATCACTCCTGATCGGAGAGATCGTAGGGCAGGCGGGGGCGTTCGGCGACGTTGACGGTGACGTCGCGCGCGGTCCCGTCCCGGAAGACGGTGAGCCGGGCGCGTTGACCGACCTTGAGGATCTTGACGCGCGCGCCAAAGTCCTCCCGCGTACGGACGGGGCTGCCGTTCACCGCCGTGACGATGTCGCCCCCGAGCAGGTAGTCTTCGCCCTGCACGCTGATCGACAGGCGGCCGCCGCGCAGGCCCGCGCGCTCGGCCGGGCTTCCGTCCTCGACGACCTCGACGAGAAACCCCGCGATCACCGGCATCCGGACGACGTTGGCGAGGGACGGGTCGAGGGTCCGCCCCTGCAGCCCGAGCCACGGGCGCACGACCCGGCCCGAGTCCTTGAGGCTCTTGAGGGCCACCTTGACCGCGTCGATCGGGATCGCGAAGCCGATGTTCCGCGCATCCTCGGAGAACAGCGTGTTGATGCCGATGACGGCCCCGCAGCGGTCCAGCAGCGGGCCACCCGAGTTGCCGGGGTTGATCGGCGCGTCGGTCTGCAGCATCGGCTCCTCCGCGCTCAGGGAGGGCAACACCCGGTTGATGGCGCTCACGATCCCGCGCGTCATCGTCTGTTCGAGCCCGATCGGGTTCCCGATCGTGACGACGTCGTCGCCCACCCGAACGCCGCCCGACTCGCCGAGCCGCACGACCGCCTGCGGCGTCGGCACGTGCAGCTTGAGGAGGGCCAAGTCGAGGACGGAGTCGAGCGCGAGCACGCGCGTCGGGACCTTCTCGCCGGTGTCGAGCGTGGCGACGATGGACGCGGCCCCGTCCACGACATGGGCGTTGGTGAGGGCGTGCCCGTCGCCCTCGATGAGGAAGCCGGAGCCGACGATCGTCTCGAAGCGCCGGTCCGGCCGCGCCTTGTTGATCTTGGTGGCCTGGATCGAAACGACAGCCGGCGCGACCTTCGCGTAGATCGTCGAGAGCGGCTCCTCGCAGGAGGCCCCGCGTGCCGGCGCGGACGCCACGACCAGAGCCGAGACGAGGGCGAGCGCGCGGATCACGAGCATCGCGGTCACATCATACTCTACGGGCGCGCTCGCGCGCCTGGGGGGGGCGGCGCCGCCAGGGCGGTCGCGTATAATCGAGGGCATGACGGCGCTCGTGACCGCGCTCTGCCTCGTCGCGGTACTCGCCGCCCCGGCGGGCGCCGCCGACCCCGTCGTGGAGGCGACGCTCGACAACGGCCTCCGCGTCCTCCTGCTGGAGGACCACCGCAACCCCATCGTGTCCTTCCAGGTGTGGTACCGCGTCGGCTCCCGCAACGAGCACCCGGGCGCGACGGGCATCGCCCACTTCCTCGAGCACCTGATGTTCAAGGGCACGCCCACCTACGGGCGCGGCCAGTACGGGCGGCTCGTGGAGGAGAACGGGGGACGCAACAACGCGTTCACGAGCCGCGACGTGACGTCGTACTTCGTCGACATCGCCGCCGACAAGGTCGACCGAGTGATCGCGCTCGAGGCCGACCGCATGCGGCACCTGCTCCTGGATCCGGCGGAGATCGCCGCCGAGCGGCAGGTCGTGATGGAGGAGCGCCGGACGCGCACCGAGGACGACCCCGACGGCTTCCTCGCCGAGGAGACGAGCGCGCTCGCCTTCCTGTCCCACCCGTACCGCCTGCCCGTCATCGGCTGGACGGTCGACATCCGGCGCATCACCCCGCCCGAGATTCGGGCCTTCTACGACACCTACTACGTGCCGAACAACGCCCTCGTGGTGGCGGCCGGGGACTTCCACGCCGCGGGGCTGCTCGAGAAGATCACGCGGGCGTTCGGCGCGATCCCGCGCGGCGCGGATCCGCCGCCGGTGCTGGCGGTGGAGCCCCCGCAGGCGGGGGAGCGGCGCGTCACCGTCCACCGTGACGCGCAGCTCCCGATCGTCTACATCGCCTATCACGTGCCCAACTCCCGCTCGGAGGATGCGCCGGCGCTCGAGGTCCTCTCGACGGTCCTGTCGGGTGGGCGCGCCTCGCGGCTGTATACGCAGCTGGTCCGCGACCGCCAGCTGGCTCTCGGCGCGGGCGGGGACTACTCCTACTACTCGGTCGATCCAAACCTCTTCTGGTTCTGGGCGAACCCGATGCCGGGACAGACGCCGGAGGCGCTCGAGCAGGCGCTGCTCGGCGAGATGGTGCGTCTGAAGGCGGAGCCGGTCTCGGAGGAGGAGCTGGCGCGGGCGAAGAACCAGATCGAAGCGAGCTTCGTCTTCCAGGAAGACTCCGTGCACAGCCGGGCCTCCCTGCTGGCCCGCTTCGAGGTGATCGGAGGCTTCCGGCTGAAGGACGAGTTCGTCCCGAAGATCCGGGCGGTCACGGCCGAGCAGCTCCGGAGGGCGGCGACCACCTACTTTCCCGACAGCGGCAAGAACGTCGGCATCCTGATCCCGAAGTCCTGAGACGTGCGCCTGTCCGCGCCGCGGGGCACCGGAACCTGGCGCGCGTGGGGCTCCACCCCTCACGGGGAGGACGGACTAGCCGCGAGCCCGGACGTCGGTGGCGCTCCCCAGGGGTGCCGCTTCACTCCCGCCCCCGGGGCGTCTCATTCGCCCCCCGGCGAGTCGCAACTACCCGATAGAGTGACGGTTCCGACGCACGGGCTTACCCTGGGGTATATCATGGCTCAGATGACGATGGCTCGCCGGCTGGCCCTTCTGCCCCTCCTGCTCCTCATGCCAGGGGCGGCCGTCGCGGCCCCGCTCGCGCGCCGGGAGGTCCTGCCGAACGGGATCGTCTTGCTGGTGGCGGAGCGGCCCGCGGTGCCCATCGTCGCCGTGCGCGCCTACTTCCGCGCGGGCAGCGCCTTCGACCCGCCCGACGCGCCCGGCTTGGCGAACCTCACCGCCCGGCTCCTCACGCGCGGCACCGCCACGCGCACGGGTGCCGACATCGACCGCGCTATCGAGTTCGTCGGGGGGAGCCTCGAGTCGGACGCGAGCCGGGACGGCATCACGGTCTCGCTGGCGGTGCTCAAGAAGGACCTCTCGCTCGGGCTCGACCTCCTCGCCGACGTCGTCCGCCGCCCGTCCTTTCCGGAGCCCGAGCTCGCGCGGACGCGGAAGCAGATCCAGGCGGGGATCCAGCGCTCGGAGGAAAATCCGGAGGCGGTGGCGGGACGCGAGCTCATGCGGCTCGTCTACCTCGGTCACCCGTACGGGCACCCGGCGGACGGGACCCGCGAGTCGGTCGGCGGGCTCACGCGCGAGCAGGTCGTCGGGTACTACGCCGAGCACGTCCGCCCCGACGCCGCGATCATCGCGGTCGTCGGCGCCGTCACGCTGGACGAGGCGCGGAAGGAGATCCTCGCCCGCTGCGGCGACTGGGCGCGACCGACGTCGCCGCCCCCGGCCGTCCCGACCGGGTCCGCGACGTCGGCGCCCGAGGCGTCGACGATCGCGCGCACCCTGAGTCAGACGACCGTCGCCATGGGCCGGCGGGCCATCCGCCAGGACCAACCCGACTACTTCCCCCTCGTGGTCGCCAGCTACATCCTGGGCGGCGGGACGAACTCGCGCCTCTTCTTCCGGGTGCGGGAGGAGCGCGGCCTCGCCTACGGCGTCTACAGCTACGTCTCGCCCGGACGCTACGGGTCGGCGGAGGTCGTCGGGCTCCGGACCCGGACGGCGGAAGCGACGAAGGCGCTCGACATCGCGCGGGCGGAAATGGCGCGCATCGCGCGGGAGCCGGTCGGCGCCCACGAGCTCGACGCGGCCAAGGCCTACCTGATCGGCGGCTTCCCGCTCCACCTGGATACGTCGGCGAAGGTCGCCAACTTCCTGGTCGGGGTCGAGGAGCAGGGTCTCGGGCTCGACTACGCCGACCGGTTCAGGGAGGGCATCGCCCGGGTGACGGCCGCGGACGTCCAGCGGGCGGCCCAGCGTTATCTCCTGCCGGAGGCGTTCGCCGTCGTCACGGTCGGGACCCCCGCGCCCGTGAGCGGAGCCCGCTAGGCGTCCGCCGCCGATGGCGCGCGCGCGAGTTGCCCTCCTGGTGCTGGTCGCGTGCGCAGTCTGGGGCGCCCCCGCCGCGGCGGCGTCCTTCATCCTCACCGCGCGGGAGCAGGCCGAGGCGATTCGAACCGGGGAGCGCAGCGTCACGAGCGAGACGTTTGCCGGCGAATGGTGGTCCTCGAACGAGACGGGCGACCTGACCGTCATGACCCCCTTTCTGCGCCTGGCACTCGCCGCCCGCCAGGCCGCCTTCAAGCAGAAGCCGATCACGCGGGGCGACGTCGACAAGGTGCTGCGGGAGGACCGGGACCGGCTGGTCTTCTGGGTGTCCCTGCGTGGGTCGCGCGGCGACTTCGCCCGCTTCTACACCTCCGGACTGATCGCCGGGTCCGGCGGCGAGCTCCGCCCCACCTTCGTCCAGAACGAGCGCAGCGCGCGGCGCCAGGAGGAGGGGCGGTACCTGGCGCACTGCGTGTACGGCTTCGCGACGGCGGCGCTCAACCCGAAGGGTCGGGTGGTGCTGGTCGTGCGCGACCAGGACGGCCGCGAGGTGACGCGGTTTTCCGTGGATCTGGCAGCGATCCGTTAACCCCCGTCGGAGGAGAGCATGGTCACGCGAGAACGGTTCAAGGGCATGACGTGGGAGGCCCGGAAGAAGCTGCGCGCCGAGAACCTCGAGGCCTGGCGCCAGGAGGTGGTCAGCGAGGTCCGCAGCCTGCTGAAGGTCTAACGTGCCGTGTCACGGGTGGGTGGGCCTCGCGGTCGTCGCGGCCGCCGAAGCCCTCCTCCTCCGGGGCCAGGCGCTCGTCGGCGAGTGGTTTACGCCGATCGTGTGGACCGGTTACGTGCTGCTCGTCGACGCCCTCTGTGCCCGCCTGACCGGCGCCTCGCTGCTGACGACCGAGCGGGGAGAGCTCGTCGGCGTCGTAGTCGCCTCGGTCGCCTGCTGGTGGCTCTTCGAGTGGTACAACGCGCCGCGGTTCTGGCGCGGCCCTGCGGACCAGGTGGGCCTCTGGTGGCAGTACCATCAGCTCGAGCCGAACCCCTACCTCCGGCGTGTCGGATACGACTGGGCCTTCGCAACCATCTTCCCCGCGCTCTTCCTCACCGCGCGCGTGCTGCGCGCCACCGTGTTCGCCCGCGCCCGCGTGCGGCCGGTGCGGCTGCCCGCCTGGGCCCTCCGGGGTTCGGTCGCCGCCGGCGCGGTGAGCGTCGCCCTGCCGCTCGTGGTCGTGTCGCCCTGGCTCGTGCCGCTCGTCTGGACCGGCTGGGCCCTGCTCCTCGAGCCCGTGAACCGTCGCCGGGGGGCCGCCTCGTGGCTCCGCGAGCTCGAGCGCGGCGAGGCCAGCACGGTCCTCGCGCTGCTCGCGAGCGGGCTCGTCTGCGGAGTGCTCTGGGAGTTCTGGAACTACGGGGCGGTGACGAAGTGGACCTACACGGTGCCGTACTGGGGGAACGTGAAGCTCTTCGAGATGCCCGTGCTCGGCTATCTCGGGTTCCCGCCGTTCGCGCTCGAATGCTACGCCATGTATAATTTGCTCCGCGTCGTGTTCACCGACCGCGCTGCAGGAGGATCGCCATGAAGGCCGTACGCGTCCACTCACCCGGCGGGCCCGACGCGCTCCGCTTCGAGGACGTGCCGGAGCCGGTCGCGAAGGCCGGGGAGGCCGTCGTCAAGATCGACGCGGCGGGCGTCAACTACATCGACGTCCACCTCCGGACGGGCCTGCACAAGCAGGACCTGCCCTTCACGATCGGCTTCGAGGCGGGGGGCACCGTCGCCGCCGTCGGCCCGAACGTGACGGAGGTGAAGGTCGGCGACCCGGTCGCCTACACGGGCGTCCTCGGCGCCTACGCCCAGTCCGCCGCCGTCCCGGCCGCCCGTTTGGTCCGGCTCCCGGCCGGCGTCAGCACGAAGCAGGGCGCGGCCGCCATGCTCCAGGGCATGACCGCCCACTACCTCGCGAGTGCCACGTACCCGCTGAAGCCGGGCGACGCGTGCCTGATCCACGCCGCCGCTGGTGGCGTCGGGCTCCTCCTCTGCCAGATCGCGAAGCTCCGCGGCGCGCGGGTGATCGCCACCGTCTCGACCGACGACAAGGCGCGGCTCGCTCGGGGGGCCGGGGCCGACGACGTGATCCTCTACACGGCGCAGGACTTCGAGGCCGAGGTGAGGCGCCTGACGGGCGGCAAGGGGGTCCAGGTCGTCTACGACGGCGTCGGCAAGACCACGTTTGACAAGGGGCTGAACTGCCTGGCGCCCCGCGGCATGATGGTGCTGTTCGGGCAGTCGAGCGGCCCGGTAGGGTCCTTCGACCCGAGCGTGCTCAACGCCAAGGGCTCGCTCTTCCTCACGCGGCCGAGCCTGTTCCATCACATAGCGACGCGCGACGAACTGCTGGCGCGCGCGGGCGACGTGCTCGCGTGGATCCGGGACGGCAAGCTCAAGCTCCGGATGGAGACCGAGTTCGCGCTGAAGGACGCCGCCGAGGCCCACCGCGCGCTGGAGGCCCGAAAGACGACGGGGAAGGTGCTCCTCGTCCCGTGAGCCGGCATCCGGTCTCCTGAGCCCCGATGCTGAGGTGGATCGCGGCGGCGGTCGCCGGCCTGCTGGTGCTGGCGCTCGCCGCGGCCGTGGCCGTCCCGTACGTCATCGACGCCCCGCGGGTCCAATCGCTGATCGCACGCTCGGCGGCGCAGGCGCTCGGGCGCCCGGTCCGCCTCGGCGCGCTCTCGGTGCGCGTCCTTCCGCTGCCGGCGGTCCGGCTCAAGAATCTCGAGGTCGCGGAGGACCCCCGCTTCGGGACGAAGCCGTTCCTTACCATGGAGACCGGCAGCTTCCGGCTGCGGCTCTTGCCGCTCCTGCGGGGGCGCGTGGAGTTCGGCGAGCTCGTCCTCGAGCGACCGCAGGTGGCGCTGATCCAGGGCCCGACGGGCCGACTGAACGTCGCGACGCTCGGCGCGCCCCCCGGCGCGGCCCCGCCGCCGCGCCCGGCCACCTCCCGGACGGTCGTGGGGGGTGGCGCCCTGCCGGTGGTCTCCCGGATCCGCATCGTCGACGGCACGCTGAGCTACACGACGGGCCCGGGGCCGGCGGCGACCTACCGCCTCGACGGCCTGAACCTGAGCCTCGCGCGGATCGGCTCGGCGTCGCCCGTCGAGTTTAGCGGCCAGACCCGACTCTCGCCCGGTGGGCTCGCGCTCACGATCACCGACGGCAGGCTCGCGGTCGGCGCGGGCCGGCCCCCGCTCGAGGCGCCGGTCAGCGCGCGCATCGCGTTCACGGGTCGCCACCTGGCCGGCCTCGGCGGATTGGCCAGGGGCGCGCCCCCCGAGCTCGGCGGCTCTCTCCAGGGAACCCTGACCGTGTCAGGCACGCTCGGATCGCCCCGCGTCACCGGCGAGGCGGACTTTAGCCCGCTCACAGCCACCCAGGTCCGGGCGGCCTGCCCCGAGCCCCGCCGGCGCACGCTCACGCTCGACCGGGTCCGCCTGCCGGTCGCATTCGCCGACGACGTGCTCACCAGTCGGCCGCTGACGACGAAGCTCGGCGCCGGAACGGTCAGCGCCGGTCTCCGGTGGACCCTCCGTGACGGCGCGCTCCTGCGCGTGAGCGACCTCTCGATCCGGGCGCTGCCGCTCGGCCCCGTGCTCGTGAACTACCTCTGCCAGGGCTACGCGGTCACGGGACCACTCGACCTGACCGGGGAGGCATCGGCGCGCCCGGCCGCGCTCTGGGCGACCCTGTCCGGCTCGGGCCACCTCCGGGTCGGGCCGGGCAAGGTCGTCGGCCCCGAGGCGCTGAAGCTGCTCGGCGCGGTGATGCGGATCGGGGGCGCCGTCGTCTCGCTCTTGAACGTGGACCTGCCGGCCTCGCTCTTCACCTCGCCGCTCGACTTCGACTCGATCACCGGGAGCTACACGATCCGAGACGGTGTCGTCACCACCGACGACCTTCGGTACGCGAGCCGGGCCATGCAGATCAGCGTGGCCGGGCGCTACGGGCTCACCGACGGCCGAGTGAACGCGGACCTCGTGGTGAAGACGGGCCGCGCCCAGATCGCGGCGAAGGTGGCCGGCAGCGCCGCCTCTCCCTCCATTCGCGTGAAGCCCGGCACGCTGCTGCCGGCGCGTGGAGAAGCCCGCGATCTCGAGCAGGGCCTGCGCGACCTCCTGAAGCGCCTGAAGTAAGGCCGGCGCGCGCCCGCCTGCCGGCGCGGTTGACCGCCCGTCGACCGCTGGTGTAAATTTCGCGGCATGAAAAAGGCGAAGAAGGTCGTGACGAAGAAGTCCGTGGCAAAGAGACCGGCTATGGGGAAGCCCGAGACCAGCAAGTCCTCCGCCAAGCGCGCGGTCGCCCTGAACGACCGGCCCGCTTCGCGGAAGACGTGGCAGCCGCCAGGGGAGCCAGTCGGGCTCGGCTGGCCGGCCTTCCGCTACCCGCCCGGTTAGCCCGGCCTCAGGCGGTGGCGCCGAAGCGGCCGCCGCCGAGCTTGCCGTCCTCGACCAGCCCGACGAAGAACGCGTAGAGCTGGTCGAACGCGTCGTACTGCGCCTGCCCCAAGCGCGCGACGGTGGCCGCGCGGAGGCTCCGGAACATCTGGAGCCGCTCGCGCAGGATCTGGCGGAGGGGCACCGAGAGGTCTTCGGCCGCGATCGCCACGAAGCCGCTCCGCGCCAGCAGCGCGCGGTAGCCGTCAATGGTCGGCACCGCCGTCGCCGCCATCCACTCCCGGAGCCTGGCGCGCTCGCGCTCGGCCAGGCGCGGGTGGGCGATCCAGTCGGTGAACGCGAGGCGACCGCCCGCGCGGAGCACGCGGCGGCACTCGGCGAGCACGGCGGCCTTGTCCTCGACGTGGAGCCACGCCTCCTGGCTCACGCAGGCGTCGAAGGCGTGGTCGCGGAGCGGCAGCGCGGTCGCGTCGCCGCGGACGAACCGGGTCGCGTGCTCGAGCCCGACGAGGCCGCTCAGGCGACGGGCGGCCGCCACGCGCCCGGCGTTGAGATCGACGCCCGTCACGACCGATCCCAGGCGCCACGCGAGGAAGCGCGCGGGGCCGCCGAGCCCCGCGCAGACGTCGAGGACCCGGCTGCCGCGGCTGATCCCGGCCAGCCGCGCGAGGGCCTCGACCGCCGGCAGCCCTCCGAAATGGTCTTGGTCGAGCTCGAGGAGGTCCTCGGGAGCGAGCCGACCGGGCAGCCGCCCGCGCTGGCGGAGGACCTCCAGGATCTGCGCCTCGTTGATCGGGTGCCGATCGTAGAACGCGATCACGTCCATGGAACGCCCCGCTCCCTGCGACGCTACGCTACCTTGAAGGGACCGGGGAGCCATGGTAAAAACGGGCGCCATGACGCCGCCCGCCGGAGCCGGCCCCGAAGACATTGACCTCCGCTCCCCGTCCGGGTCGGCGGCCCAGGTGCTCGAGCGGCACGGGACTGACCGGCTCACCCGCCCGCGGTCCGAGACCGGCCGCCCGACGCGCGCCGCGTCCGTCTCCCTCGACGAGCGCTGAGCGAAGGCTCCGCCGGAGCGTGCGCTGATCGCGGCCGGGTCTGGCCTCAGCACCGGAAGGCGCCCGGACGAGGCCGCCCGCCTGGCGGCGCGCGCGGCGCTCGAGACGAGCGGGGCGGCGCGCGCGGAGGTGGCCCTCGTCTTCGCGACGGCCGACGCCTACCGGCACGGCGGGGAACTCCTCGGCGCGGTGCGCGCGGTCACCGGTGCCGGCTCGATCGTCGGCTGCAGCGGGGCGGGCGTCCTCACCGAACGCGGCGAAGCCGAGGGTGTGGCCGCGGTCGCCGTCATGGTCGTGGCCACGGGCGGCGCGCCGGCGATCAGGCCGTTCGTCTTACCCGTCTCGGAGGCGCTCGGCGCCGACGCCGGCGCGGAGCTCTCCCGGTCGACCGGCATGGCCGGCTCGGAGGACGGCTGCCTCCTGATCCTTCCCGACCCGACGACGCTCAGCCCGGACGACTTGCTCTTTGGTCTCGGCGGACGGCTCGACCCGGTGCCGGTCGTCGGCGGCGTCGCGGCGGGGATGCCGCCCTTCGAGCTCTACGCGGCCGACGTGATCTGCGGGACCCTGACCGGCCTCGCGATCTCGATGCCGCCGGTCGTCGGCGTCGCCCAGGCCTGCGAGCCGATCGGCGAGCCGTACGTGGTGACGGACGTGGTGGCGAACGCGATCCACTCGATCGGCGGCCGGCCGCCGGTCCAGGTCCTGCGCGAGGCGATCGAGAGCGTGCCCGACTACGCCGAGCGGGTGCCCCGTGCGGGCGTCTTCGCGGGCCTGGCGGTCGATGTCGGCAAGTCCCCGCTCGGCCGCGGCGACTTCGTCGTGCGGAGCCTCGCCGGACTCGACCAGGAGAGCGGCACGATCACGCTCGCCGAGCCCGTCTTCGTCGGGCAGACGGTCCAGTTCCAGATCCGCGACGCGCGGGCGGCCCACGAGGATCTCGAGGCCATGCTCGATCGCACCCGGGCGGCGCTCGGCGCGCGCCCGCCCGCCTTCGGCGTCTACTTCAACTGCGCCGGCCGGGGCCAGGGGCTCTACGGTGTCGCCGACCACGACGTGACGCTCATCCGCGAGCGTCTCGGGGACTGGCCGCTGATCGGCTTCTTCGGCAACGGCGAGTTCGCTCCCGTCGGCACGGAGAACTTCTTCCACACGTACACGGGCGTCCTGGTGCTCTTTCCGCAGCCGGGCTGATTGGGTCGGGGGGCGCCTCGCCGCAGGCCCGCCAGGGCCGGCCGGCCTGGCCCGGCCGAGATTCCACTACATGTTGGGCAACTTGACAGTCCGAATCCACAACCTGTATGGTTGGGCCGTATGTCGGTCATCGCCCTCGGAGCCGATCACGCCGGCTGGCAGCTCAAGGAGGACCTCAAGGCGTGGCTCGTCACGCAGGGCCACCAGGTGCTCGATTTCGGCACCCACGGATCGGACTCCGTCGACTATCCGGACTACGCACTCCCCGTCGCGGAGTCGGTCGCGGCCGCGAAGGCCGATCGGGGCGTGCTCGTCTGCGGGACGGGCCTTGGAATGTCGATGACCGCGAACAAAGTGCCGCGGGTCCGGGCGGCGGCGTGCGGCGACCCGCTCGCGGCTCGCCTGAGCCGGGAGCACAACGACGCCAACGTGCTCGCGCTCGGCGCGCGACTCGTGGCGCGGGACACTGCGATCGAGATCCTCCAGACCTGGCTCGAGACCGCGTTCGCGGGCGGCCGGCACGCCCGACGCATCGGGAAGATCACCGAGCTGGAGCAGCGGACCGCGGGGCCAAATGGAGGCCGGCGGTGACATCGCTCGAGCAGGTCGACCCGGACATCGCCAAGGCGCTGCGCGCCGAAGCTGAGCGTCAGAATCGGAACCTCGAGCTGATCGCCTCCGAGAACTTCGTCTCGGAAGCGGTCCTCGAGGCGATGGGCTCGGTCCTGACCAACAAGTACGCCGAGGGCTACCCCGGCCGGCGCTACTACGGCGGCTGCGAGATCGTGGACATCGCGGAGAGCCTGGCGATCGCGCGCGCCAAGGAGCTCTTCGGCGCCGAGCACGCCAACGTTCAGCCACACTCGGGCGCCCAGGCCAACATGGCCGTCTTCTTCACGCTCCTCAAGCCGGGCGACACCGTGCTCGGGCCGAACCTCTCCCACGGCGGCCACCTCACCGCGGGCAGCCCCGTGAACTACTCCGGCAAGTTCTACTCGATCGTCGCCTACGGCGTGCGGCGGGATACCGAGCTGATCGATCTGGACCAGGTCCGGGACCTCGCCCGCCGCCACCGTCCCAAGCTCATCATCGCCGGCGGGTCGGCCTTCCCCCGCGCCATCGACTTCAAGCCCTTCGGGGAGATCGCGGGCGAGGTGGGGGCGGCGCTGATGGCCGACATCGCCCATCCGGCCGGGCTCGTGGCCGCCGGGCTCCACCCCTCGCCCGTCGGCGTCGCGGACTTCGTCACGACGACGACCCACAAGACGCTGCGTGGCCCCCGCGGCGGCATGGTCATGTGCCGGCAGGCCCACGCGGCGGCCCTCGACAAGACGGTGATGCCGGGCGTGCAGGGAGGACCGCTCATGCACATCATCGCGGCCAAGGCGGTGGCCTTCCGCGAGGCCCAGCTGCCCGAGTGGCGCGCCTACCAGCAGCAGGTCGTCCGCAACGCCACCGCGCTGGCGTCGGCGCTGCTCGCGCGCGGCTACCGTTTGGTCTCCGGGGGCACCGACACGCACCTCCTGCTCGTGGACCTCACGCCCACGGGGCTCACCGGGAAGGACGCGCAGGAGGCGCTCGATCGGGCGTGGATCACCGTGAACAAGAACACGATTCCCTACGAGACCCGGAGCCCGATGGTCACGAGCGGCATCCGGATCGGGACGCCGGCGGTGACCACGCGGGGAATGGCGGAGCCGGAGATGGCCGAGATCGCGCGGCTGATCGACCGCATCCTCGGCAAACTCGGCGACGCGTCGGTCGAGGCGTCGGTGCGGGGCGAGGTACAGGAGCTGACGGCGCGGTTCCCGCTCTATCCCGAGCGGCTCGGCTAGGCCGGGCGGCGCCGGAGGAGGCGTCCCATGAAATGTCCGTTCTGCGGTCACACGGAGGACCGGGTCGTCGACTCCCGGGTCGGGCGCGAAGGCGAGTTCATCCGCCGGCGCCGGGAGTGTCTGAAGTGCCACCGGCGCTACACGACCTACGAGTACATCGAGGACGTGCTGCCCCACGTCGTGAAGCGTGACGGACGGCGCGAGCCGTTCGACCGCCAGAAGCTCCGGAGCTCGATCCTCAAGGCGTGCGAGAAGCGCTCCGTGGGGGTCCCGGCCGTGGACGACATCGTCGCCGACATCGAGGCGCGGCTGCACGACCGGGCCGAGAAGGAGATCTCGAGCCTCGAGCTCGGCGACCTCGTGATGGAGCACCTCCAGAAGCTCGACCAGGTGGCCTACGTCCGCTTCGCCTCGGTGTACCGGCAGTTCAAGGACATCAACCAGTTCATGGACGAGGTGAAGGGGTTGCTGAAGGAAGGCGACAAGGCCAAGGCCCCCACCCCGGTTCGGCCAAAGCCACTGCTGAAGGCCAAGTAGGAGAGGGGGGCACGCCGACCCCGGGTCCCCGGGGGATGACCTCCTGAGATGGGTCGGCCCTGTCGCGATGAGACGACAGGGCCGTGCGCCGATGGTCGGCGCTTACTTCTTCTTTTTCTTCGCCGCCTTCTTCTTCACCGGGTCACCCCCCTTCGCCCTGCGGGCTCGTATTGAGAGGCATGCTAGAGAGGCCTGGACATCCTGTCAACGAGAAAATGCTACCTGCAGGGGGCTGGGCCGAGTTCGAGCCCAAGATATGGAGGTGGAGGGGGGGCACGGGGATCATTGACACGCCCGGGGGTGGGTGCTAGCGTGAGCGCATTCTGGCCATAGGGCTATTCCCTTGATCCGATCCAGGGGCTCCTCCGTGGAAGTGGCGAGGCGCGAAGCACCTCTCGTCGTACTTAGCGATGGTTCCCTCGGCGTCCACGGCGGCTCGACCGATGCCGGACCGGTGGGGCTCACGACGGCCCAGCGATCCGGCCGGGCTCAGGAGGAGTAACGTGAAGAAGATTCTCTTCGTGAATCCGCGCTTCCCCCGATCGCTGTGGGGCTTCCAGGGCATCTCAGACCTGGTCGGCGTGCGGTCGGGGCAGGCGCCGCTCGGCCTCGCCACGGTGGCCGCGCTGACCCCGCCGGAGATCGCCGTCGAGCTGCAGGACGAGAACTGCTACCCGCTCGGGTTCGACACGGACGCCGATATCGTCGCCATCGGCTGCTGGAACGTCCAGTATCGGCGCGCGCTCGAGCTCGCGAGGGAGTTCAAGCGCCGGGGCAAGCTCGTCGTCGTCGGCGGCCCGTACCCGACGCTCTGCCCCGAGCGCTTCACCGACGGACCGTTCGACGTCGTCTTCGACGGTGAGGTCGAGATCACCTGGCCGCGGTTCTGCGGCGATCTTCTCGCCGGGTCCCCGCAACCGGTCTACAAGCAGGCCGGCAACGTCGACGTTCACCTCTCGCCCGTGCCCCGCTTCGATCTGCTCGGCAAGGGGCACTACCTGTATCACTTTGTCCAGACCACCCGCGGGTGCCCCTTCCAGTGCGAATTCTGCGACATCATCGTCACCGACGGGCGGGTGCCGCGGACGAAGTCGGTGCCGCAGGTCCTCGCGGAGATCGAGGCGGTCGCCGCGCTCGGCGGTCGGTACGTGAGCTTCTCTGACGCCAACTTCATCGGGAACACGAAGTACGCCGAGCAGCTCTTGCGCGCACTCGTCGATTTCGGCCGCGCCACCGGCTGCCCCATCACCTTTTCGGCTGAGATGACGGTCACGGTGGCCGAGAAACCCCAGCTGCTCGAGCTCCTCCGGGAGGCGAACTTCACGAGCGTTTTCGTGGGGGTCGAGTCCCCGCGTCTAGACAGCCTGGTGGAGACGAAGAAGCGGCAGAACGTCCACCGGCCGCTCATCGAGAGCATCCGCAAGATCCAGTCCCACAACCTGATGGTCGTCGCCGGCATGATCGTCGGCTTCGACCACGACGACGTGCGGATCTTCCAAGAGCAGTTCGACTTCCTGATGGAGGCGGGAATCGCGTTCACCACCTGCGGCGTCCTGACCGCGATCGAGAAGACGCCGCTCCACGCGCGCCTGCAGCGTGAGGGGCGGCTCCTCCCCTACGATTCCTCCGAGGTGCTCGGGCACGGGAGCGCCGACCTCAACTTCGTGCCGAAGCGCATGACGCCCGCCGAAGTGCACCAGGGCTACAACTGGCTCATTCGCGCCCTGTACAAGCGCGACAACTACGGCGCGCGGCTCGCCACGACCTTCCGGCAGTTCGGCCCGAGCGCCGAGCTCGGCGGTCGGGTCGTCGGGCGCTTCGACCGGCAGCTGCTGGCGACCCTCGTCAACGTGGCGCGGTACTTCCTGCTGACGTCCTCGCACCCGCGCCGCCGGTTCTTCGTGCGCACCCTCTGGGACGCGCTCCGGGGGCGGCCCTCGCTTGAGAAGCTGGTCGGCTCGATCTCCTACATGATCGCCCACAAGCACTTTCACGAGTACGTGACCGGGGCCCACGGCGACCCGGAAGCCGTCACCAACGTCTCGCCGTTCGCCGAGGCCCCGAGCGTCAGGGAGCGGGCGCGGGACGAGTTCAGTCGGGACTTCGTCCGGCGGCTCCGGCGGGAGTTCTTTCTGGGCGCCAGCTGGCTGGCGTGGGCCAAGGGCCGGCCCCGGCGGGCGGTGGCGGTGCCCGAGGCGCTCCTGACGGAGACGGTGGGGGAGTGCCTTCGCCAGTACCTCAACGAGCTCGGGGTGGAGGTCGTGCCGTTCGCCACGGCCGCGCTGTCGCGGCTACGGGAGCGCGCGGACCTGCTCGTGCTTCCGATCGTGGGCTCCGTCCGAAAGGGGCGCGAAGAGCTGAACCAGATCATGCAGCAGCTGCAGGACAGGGTTCAGACCGACCTCGGCCGACTGCCGAGGATCATTCCCTTCTCGCTCGACGGCGACCACCGAGCGATCTGCGAGGCCTTCGCGCGGATCGGTCTCACCTTCACCCGACGCGTCGAGCGGCTGCGCCACGCGTACGTCAACGCGGTCGAGACGATCATTCTGCCGTCCGGCCAGCTGGCGACGGCGCCGGAGGCGGCGAAGTCGTCCTGACCGGGGCGCCGCCGCCCCTGGCGACGAGGTGGACGACTCCGCCCCGCCCCGTCCGACCCCTGGCCGCCGGGACGCGCCCTAGGTCCGGGCCCGCGACGGCCGCGGATCGCCCCCTCCAACCATCCGACGCGGCAGCGGCAGTGACAGGAGACCCCCCAAGAGCCCACGCGGGAAGATCACGACCGACGCGATGAACGAGAGGCCCAAACCGAGGAGCCAGTAGTCCCCGAGGGCCTTGGACAGGGCGCTCTCCGCCGAGCGGACGCCGAGGGCACCGAGGAACGCAGCGAGCAGCACCTCGCGGCCCCCGAGCGCGGTCCAGATCAGGACTTCGGTGGAGAGCGGTACCCCGATCAGCGCCGGTGAGACGAAGCCGAACTGGGTCACAAACAGGCCGCCCGCCAGCCCCGCCACGGCGCCGCTCAGCGCGAGGCTGAAGCTCTTGTACGCGGCGATGTCGAAGCCGAAGTACGCGGTGCGCTGCTCGTTGTCCCGCACCGCCCGCAGCGCCGTGCCCACCGGCGAGCGCTCGAGCCACAGCAGGAGCCCGTACACCGCGCCCGCGGCGCCGAGCATCGCGTAGTAGACCGGCGTCGTGGCGAGCAACTCGACGCGGCCCCGGCCGAAGCCGTAGCGCAGTGGTGGCACGTCCAGGAGACCGTTGAAGCCGCCGATGAAGTCCCAGTGACTCGCCGCCCGCTCCGCGATGACCGCCGCGGCCAGGGTGACGATGGCGAAGTAGGCCCCCGACAGTCCGCGGCCACGGAACATGAGCATCCCGGCCAGCAGTGCCCCGAGCCCGGGCAGCACGGTGGCGGCGAGCAACCCCATCGCCGGGCCATCGCCGAGGGCCGGCAGCAGCCCCTTCGTGATCAGCGCCATGGCGTACGCCCCGGTGCCGAAGAAGATCGCTTGCCCGAAGCAGAGCAGCCCCGTCTGTCCCCAGACGAAGGCGAGACTCATGGCGAAGATCCCGTAGCTCATGATCTGGGCGAGCTGGGCCAGCCGCCACTCGCCGAGCGCCAGCGGACAGATGGTGAGGAGAAGCCAGACGCCGGCGGTCGCGGCGCGCGCGGCGCCGACCGATCTCATCCCCGGCGGCCGCCCGTGAGGCCCCGCGGGAAGAGACGGATCACCACGATGGCGAGACCGAAGACGACGAGCTGGGCCGCGATCTGGGTCCAGACGCTGGCGACCACCGTGCCGGCGCTCGCGATGAGCGTGGTGCCGAGCACGGTTCCCAACAAGGAGCCGGTGCCGCCGACGAGGATCGAGAGAAACGCCGGAATCAGAAAACCGACGCCCATCTGCGGATCCACGCTCATGAGCGGTGCCATCACGGCGCCCGCGAGTCCGGCCAGCGCCGCGCCGAAGGCAAAGGTCATGCGGTCCATGCGGCGAGTGTTCAGGCCCAGGCTGGCGGCCATCGGTCGGTTGGCGATCACGGCCCGTGCCACCAGGCCGAGCCGGGTTCGATAGAAGAGGAAGAACGTGCCCAGCGCGAGCAGCACCGCCACCGCCATGATGAAGAGCCGGTAGCCGGGATACAGGGTGGTCAGGATCGTGACCGTCTGCGGGAGAGGGTTCTCCACCTGCTGGGCGGTGGGGCCGAAGACGACGATCACCGCCTGCTTGAGGCTGATGGACAGGCCCCACGTGGCCAGGATCGTGTCGATGAAGCGGCGGTAGACATGCCTGATCACCAGTTCTTCGATCAGCAGGCCGGCCACCGCCAGCGCCAGCGGCGCCAGGAGCAACGCGACCCAAAAGCTGCCGCCACGCCGCTCGACGAGCACGACCGTGTAGGCGCCCAGCAAGAACAGCTCGCCATGGGCCATGTTGATCACGTTCATCAGTCCGAAGATGATCACCAGGCCGAGCGTCACCAGCAGCAACGCCAGCGTGAAATTGGCGGCGTCGAGGGCGATGAGCAGGACCGCGGCCACCGGTGCCTGGCCTACACAGACAGGTAACGATCGAGCAGCGTGGCGTCGTCGCGGAGCCGCGTGCTCTCGCTCTGGTCCACGATGCGGCCGTTCTCGACGAACAGGCAGCGCGTGGTCAGCGTGAGCACCAGGTCGAGGTTCTGCTCCACCAGCAGCACGCTCATGCCCTCGTCCCGGGAGATGGCCGACACGGTGGCGGCGATCGCCGTCACCAGGGACGGCTGGACACCCTCGGCGGGCTCGTCCAGCAGGAGAAGGCGTGGACGGCTGATGATGGCCCGGGCGATGGCGAGCTGCTGCTGCTCGCCGCCGGACATGGTGCCCGCGCGCTGTCCCCGGCGTTCGGCCAGGATCGGGAAGCGCCGGTAGATCGCGTCGGGCACCCGGCCGGCCCCGCCCTTCTTGCCGAGGAGCCCGAGGAGAAGGTTCTCTTCCACCGTGAAATCCGTGAAGATCTCGCGGCCCTGGGGCACGTAGGCGATCCCGGCATTGCTGACCACGAAGGGCGGCCGGCCGGTGAGGTCCCGTCCGTCGAAGGTCACCCGGCCGGCGGTCGGTCGCACGTGGCCCATGATGGCGCGCAACAGGGTGGTCTTGCCCATCCCGTTGCGCCCCATCAGCGCCACCGACTCGCCGGCACCAACCTCGAGGTCGATGCCCTCCAGCACGATGCCGGCGTCTTCATAGCCGGCGGTGAGACCGCTGATCACGAGCATGGCGCCGCTCGGGGCCGACCGTTATGCGCGCGCCGCGTGCCCGAGGTAGGCCTCGCGCACCTCGGGGTGGGCCTGCACCTGGGCGTAGCTGCCCTCGAACAGGACCGATCCGCGGAGCATCACGGTGACCGGACAGTCGAGGCGCCGGACGAACGTCATGTCGTGTTCGATCACCAGCGCCGCGATGCCGTGCTCCTGTTGGAGCTCGCGGATGAGCGCGACGGTCGCAAGCGTCTCGGTCGCCGACATGCCGGCGGTGGGCTCGTCGAGCAACAGGACGTTTGCCTCACTCGCGATCAGCATGGCGATCTCGAGCCACTGCTTCTGGCCGTGCGGCAGCGCCGCGGCGGCGCGGGCCGCCTGCGGCCGCAGACCGAAGCGTGTCAGCAGCTCCCGTGATCGCGCGGCGGCGCGGCCCCCCGTCCGCAGCAGGGACCAGGGGCCGCCGATGCCGGGCCGGCTCAGGAGCGGAATCTCGAGGTTCTCCGCGACCGCGAGGGTGGGATAGACGCCGGGGACCTGGAACTTGCGGACGATGCCGAGCCGGCTGATCGCGTGAGGGGGGCGGTGGGTGATCTGCGCGCCACGAAACCACACCGTTCCCGACGTCGGCGAGAAGGCGCCGGTGATGACGTTGAAGAGCGTGGTCTTACCGCATCCGTTGGGGCCGATGATGCAGCGCAGCTCCCCCGCCCCGATCGACAGGGTGACTCCGCGCAAGACGCGGAGGCCGCCGAAGTCCTTGGTGACTTCGCAGACCTGGAGGAGCGGTCGTGTCACGGGACGACGTCAGACCGAGCGGAAGCGATCGGCCGCTCCACCTCCTTCGCCTCCGTGGCCGGCAGGGGAGGTGGAGGGGTGCCGGCGACCCCGGCTCACGCCCGGTCGCCGGCGCGGTCTTCGGCGGACGCCATCACGTCTTGCACTGGTTGGACGCCTTGACCCGCCCCAGATCCTTCAGCAGCGTCTGCTTCTGGTCCCGCGTTTCGGCGATGACGACGTTGAGATCGGCGTGACGGTCTTCCGTTCGCAAACGCACCATCCCGTTGCCGGATTGGAGCGAGAAGCCGCTCACCGCGTCGATGATCTTCTCCTTATCCACCGCACCGGCGCGCCGGACGCCCTCGATGAAGAAGCGGGCTAGCATGTAGTGAGCGTCCACCGTATTGCTCACGATGGCGCGGTCGCCAAAGCGCTTCCTGACCTTGGTCACGAAGGCCCGGGCCTCCGGCTTCTGTAACGTGCTGATAAAGTTGGCCACGGTCACGATGCCCTCGGATTCGTCCCTGGTCAGGCCCGGGATATAGTTCTCGCTGTAGCCGAGCCACGCCAGCTTGGTTTTGGTCTTTCCTCCCGCGGCGACGAACTGCTTCACGAAGGTGATGGCGTCCGCCCCCACCACGTCGAGCACCAGTACCGTGGCCCCCGACTGCTCGATCTTGCGCACCGTGCTGGTGAAGTCCTTGACGCCGAAGGGGGTGTACTCCTCGCCCACGATCCGGCCGCCGGCGGCCTCCGCCGCCGTGCGGACCGCCTCGTTCATCTTTCGCGGCCACACGTAGTCGCTGCCGAACAGGTAGAAGGTGTCGCCGTAGTTCTGCCTGAGGAACGGGACGAACGGGCTCACCCACTGGTCCGGCAGCCCGCTGTAGCAGATGATGTAGCGGTCGCACACGCCGCCCTCGTAGTCGGTGGCGTAGAACAGCGGCGTCTTGAAGCGATCGATCGTGGGCTGAATGGCGTCGCGGTTGGCGCTGGTCACCGGGCCAAAGATGGCCACGACCTGGTCACGCTGGATCAGCTCGCGGGTGCGCTCCACCGCGGTCTTGGGGTCCGTCTTGTCGTCGGCGATCACCAGGTCGAGCCGACGCCCGAGGACGCCTCCCGCCTCGTTGGCCTCCTCGATCGCGAGCTGCGTACCCTGGACGCCTTGCTGACCGAGGTTCTCGAGGCCGCCCGACAGGGGTTGGAGCACGCCGACCTTGATGGAATCGGCCGCGCGCCCGATGTGCGGAAGACCGAGTCCGAGCGCGGCGGTGCTGGCGGCCGCGCCCTGCACCCAGCGCCGGCGCGACGGGGAAAACGGTCTGGCGGCGGTTCGAACGCTCCACATGGCCTCATCTCCCTTGTGCGTGAAGGCCTGCGGCCGGACCTCGGCTGGTCCCGGCCCCGGACCGGACTCAGACTCACGCCGCGACGCGGTTTTCGAGCGGCGCGCCGTGGAGCAGCGCGGCGGCGACCTGCGTGCTATCGACGACGATGCCGAAGTGGGTGGCGATGTCGTAGAGCGATGATTCCTGTTCGCGCGGCCCGGTCGCCGCCACGCAGTCCTCCGGAACGATCACCTGGTAGCCGAGGAAGAAGGCGTCGTGTACCGTCGAGCGCACGCAGATGTTGGTGACCACCCCGACGATCACCAGCGTGTTCACCTGGAGGTCGCGCAGTGTGAGGTCCAGATCCGTGCCGAAGAAGGCCGAGTACCGGCGCTTGACGATGTAGACGTCCTCGGGCCGCGGATCCAGATCCTCGATCACCCGGGCGCCCCAGCTCTCTTCGAGACAGTGCGGCGTGCGTTTGAGGAACTCGCGGTCCTGCCGAACATTCCGGCGGTGCGTGTCGACGACGAAGAGGATCGTGGAGCCCGCCCGTCGTCCGGCGTCGATGACCCTCGTCTGCGGCGGCACGAGGCGTTCAGAGCCGGGCAGGATCATGGCCCCGCCCGGCTTGCAGAACTCGTTGAGCATGTCGATGACCACGATGCCGGTGGCCCGTGGGTCGATGAGGACCTCGCGCTCCAGCTTCTTGGCGGAAAAGACGTCGACGGCCATGGCTGCCCTCCCCGAAGCCCGATCCGCTTCCCGCTGCGATTATTGACAGCCAGCCCGACGGTGTCAATTTCGGCCTGCCGCCCGGCGCGCCGAACGGTTCGCCGGCGCAGGTCCGCGGCAAGCGACGGGAGAGCGGCCGGCGGCGTCGGGCACGGGCGGACCTGGCTCCCGCCGGCGCGGAGGGAGCGGCTCAGGACGGTCGAGCGGGGCAGGGACCGACCGGGGCGGACCGAGTCCTCGGGCGGCGAGGGGCGGCCAGGCGGCGCGTCCGGGGCCTTCGCATCCGAATCAGCCTGCAAGCCTCGGCCCCGCCGACCTTCCGGCAGGGAGGCCGACCGCGGCGGGGCCCCGATCCACGTTGACACTCGAGCCCGGCCGGGAGGGGCGGCGGTGTGCGGGCGAGGACACGGACCGCCGCGCCTGTCGGGCCTAGTCGGCGGGCTTTGGCTCCTCGACGGACGACGGGCGCCGCGTCTGCCGGCGCCGCACGAACTCCTGGTTGAGCGGGACGCCCTTCTTGCAGAGCGGGCAGCTCTCGGCGGGGTAGGTTGGGAAGTCGCGGCTCACGAGGCTGAACACCGAGCGTCCCGCCAGCTCCACCGAGGTCCGGCGCCACAGGCAGCCGACGCCCACCACGTGGCCCCCGAGCCGCTCGACCAGGTTGATCAGCAGCGTGAGCGTCGTGCCCGAGCTCACGAGGTCCTCGACCAGCAGCACCTTCGTGCCCGGGCGGATCAGGCGCTGAAACTCCACGGGCAGCGTCACCCGCCGCCGCCCGCTCGAGGTCCCCTTCGCGCCGTAGACCACGACCGGGCGCGAGGGGTGGGCGCGCGCGACACAGTGCGAGAGGATCAGCGCCCCCGGCCCCGTCGAGAGCACGACGTCGGTTGGCCACTGGGCGAAGTGCTTGGCGATGACGGCCCCCAGCCCCTCGATGAACGACGGCTCGGTCGTCACCAGCGTCTTCTCGATGTACTCGGTCGTGTGCTGGCCGGACGGAAGGAGGATGTGGTCGTTGGCGTGGTAGGCGCCGGTGCGCTTGAGGATCTCCAGGTGGATCTTCTCGCGGACCTCCGCGTCCATGCCTGCGGGATCCTTCCTGCCGACGGCGCTCATGCGACTCCTCCGGGGAGGATTCCCCCGAGCATTATCGCACGCCCTCGCCGAGGTGGAGGATCAGACCCTCCGGGGTCGGCTCGACCCGAAACCGCGTTGGGTGGGCGAGCTCGCAGACGACCCGGACCGCGGTGGCCGTATGCTGCGAGATGCGCACCTGCCGGAGCAATCCTCGGCCGACGGGGATCGTACGGGTCGTCGGCTCGACGCGGGTGTCTTGCAGGTCGACGATGATCCGGGCCGGACGCTCGAGCGTTTGTGTCGTCACCGCCGCGGCGCCGTCGACGTCGAGGGCGAGTCGGGCGCCCTGCGCCGAGGACTCGGGACGGACGGCGCGCAGCACGGCCGCCGTCCCGTCGAGCGAGAGGGGCGGCGCCGGCGGTCGCGTCGGTGCCGCTCGCACCGGCGTCGGCGCCTCGACCGGCCCGGTCGCGCGGATCACCATCGGCGGCCGCGGCGCCGGCACCTCGACTCGGACCCGCGTGAGCGCGCGTTCGCGCGTGACCGTATAGGGCGCCTCCCGGGCAAACCTGAGGTCGAGCTTGGCGACGGTGCTGCCCTCGCGCGTCAGCGTGATCGCCTGGAGCTCGACGAGCCCGTCCCCCTCGAAGGTGCGGTGGGTGGTCGCGAAGGCGAAGCGCGCGTCGGTGAAGACCAGGCTCAGCGTGAACGGCGCGTGGCCCTCGCTCAGGAGGTAGCCGAGCGGCCCCGACGCCGCGATCTCGACGAGGAGCGCGTGCTCGTCGCCCCCGACGGTGATGCTCGAGACGACGGAGGCGGCGTTCGCCGCGCCGGCGACCAGGAGGCCGAGCCCGAGCACGACGGCGCACACGCGACGGCGCCGTGTCCTCGGCCGGGCTGCGTTCGCCAACATGGCCCTGATGCGTACCGTGTCGCGCCAGTCTTGTCAATGACCGAAAAGGCGTTACACTGGCCGGTACCGTGAAGGTTCTGGCGCTCGAAACGTCGACGCTGGCCGGCGGCGCCGCACTCGTCGACGGCGATCGGCTGGTCGGCGAGTCCACGCTCAACATCCGCGCCACACATTCGGAGCGGGTCCTGGTCGTGGTCGACCGGCTGCTCGCCGACGCGGGCTGGCGCCCGTCCGACCTCGAAGGCCTCGCCGTCTCGATCGGGCCAGGCTCGTTCACGGGGCTCCGCATCGGCGTCGGCACGGCCAAGGGCCTCGCCCTGGCCCTCCGCCTCGCGGTCGCGCCGGTGCCGACGCTCGACGCGCTGGCGGCAGCGCTGCCGTGGTCGGCGCTCCCCGTCTGCCCCGTTCTCGACGCCCGCCAGGGCGAGGTCTACGCGTCGCTCTACCGTTGGGACGGCGCGAGCATGCGGCGGGAGTGGGACTACCTGGCGCTGACACCGGCCGAGCTCGCGGCGCGCCTCACGGAACCCGTTGTCCTGTTGGGCGACGGCGCTCCGACCGTCAGCTCGCCGTTCGCCCGGCTCGCGCCCCTGGCTCGTCGCTTCCCGTCGCCCGCCTGCGTCGCCCAGCTCGGTCAGGAGCTCCTCGCGCGGGGCGCCGGCCGGCCGCCGGCGGAGATCGTTCCCCTCTACCTGCGGCCGTCGGAGGCCGAGCTCAAGCGTCGCCGTGCTCTCGCTCTCGCTTGAACTGATGCGACGGGCCGATCTCGACCGCGTGGTCGAGATCGAGCGCGAATCGTTCTCGATGCCCTGGTCGCGGGGTGCCTTCCTCTACGAGATCGAGCAGAACCGCGTGGCCCGCTGCTGGGTCTGCCGGGCCGACGACGTGCTCGTCGGCTACCTCTGCCTCTGGGAGATCGGCGGGGAGATCCACATCACCAACGTCGCCGTCGCGCGTGCCCACCGCCGCCAGGGGATCGCGCGATGGATGCTGACCGAGACCCTGGAGGACGCCCGGCGGCGCGGGACCCGCACCGTCTTCCTCGAGGTGCGCCCGACCAACACCGAAGCCGTCGGCCTCTACGAGGCCCTCGGCTTCCACGTGATCGGCCGACGCAAGGGTTACTACTACGACAACGGCGAGGACGCGTTGGTCATGGAAGCGGACCTGGCCGCAGCCCCTCCGGCGCGCCGCTCGTAAGCCGTTCACCCTCACCTGTTGGCTCGGAGGATCATATGCGGCGCGCGTTGATCGCGGTCATGGCTGTCTTCGCGGTGTTCGCGGGAGGCCCGGCGGGAGCGTATAGCGGGGGCCCGACCTTCATCGTCACCGATCTCACCACCACCTGCGCGTCGTGCCACTCGTCGATGCAGCGGGAGCAGGTCCGCGTCGAGAAGGAGGCCCTCGCGGCCGCCATGCTCGTCGAGGGCAAGCACTACAAGGCGATCGAGGAGGGGCGGGGCGGCTACAAGGACCTGAGCCCGGAGGAGCGGCAGAAGCTGCTGGCGGACGTCAAGCTGATGGACCAGAACGCGTCGGTCACGGTGACGGCCCCGCCCAGCGCACGGCCCGGCCAGGAGATCCAGGTCACGGCCAGCGTGCGCGGCGGGCACGGCGTGGTCGGCGTGTTTCTGATGGAGAGCGACCTCCGTTTCCAGGGCCGGCCGATCTCGAGCGACGGCTGGGTGGTGGTGGGGGCGCCGAGAATCTGGGGAGCGGATGGCAAGGAGCAGACGAAGTGGGTCGACAGCCGGGGCGCCGACCTGAAGAAGAACCTGACCGGCGTGCTCATCTTCGACCAAGAGAGCGACCTCGCCGCGAAGAAGTTCCCCGACGGGAAGGTGGCGTGGACGCTGCGGGCCCCGCAGGCGGCGGGAGCCTACCCGGTGGCCGTCGCGTTCGTCTATGGGACCGAGAAGGCGTCGCCAGTGGGGCGCGTCACGACGCCGTCGGGCGCGGTCGCGCCGCGCGGCGGCGGGCTCGGCCCCTCCGGCCACATCATCTTCTCGACGGTCCACACCGTGACCGTGCGCTGAGAGCGGGCGGGCGGCCCCGTGCTCCGGACGCTCGCGCTCGGGGCCGGAGCGCTCGGAGGGGCCGCCCTCGTCTCCGCCCTCTTCCTCGCCGGGCTCGCGGCCAAGGAGCGCGACAACCGCTTCTGCATCTCCTGCCACCTGCACGAGGCGAAGTTCACGCGCTTCCGGGCCGCGCCGCCCGCCGACTTGGCGGGACTCCACCAGTCACGGAAGGACGTGCGCTGCATCGACTGTCACGGGGGCGCCGACCGGGTGATGCGCGTCCGGGTCTGGGCGGTCGCGGGCGTGGACACGCTTCGCTTCCTGAGCGGCGCCTACCGCGAGCCGGATCACATGCGGCTCCCGCTGCGACCGGCCGAATGCCGCCGCTGCCACACCCCGATCCTCGCGGATCGCGGGGGAGGCGACGAGGAGGGCGGGGGAAGTCCGGACTCCTATCACGCGATCCGCGACCACGACAGCGTCTCGATCCCCTGCGTCCGCTGCCACAGCTCGCACACGACCGACAGCGAGGCGAGGCTCGACTTCATCTCACGCGCCCGGGTTCAGCCCGTCTGCCGCGAGTGCCACGCGACATTTGGTCACTGATGGGCGGGCCGGGGGGCGGGTTGCACCGCCGCGCCCCTGCTACCCTGGCGGAGGCCGCGCCGGGCCTCCGCCGAGCCGCCCCGGCGGCCGGCACCCGGGCCGGGGACGCGGCGCCCGGAGGTGCCCGTCGCGCTCAGCGGACGTCGACGATGACCTCGCGCTCGCGGGGGCCGTCGCACTCGACCAGCGCGATGCCCTGCCATGTCCCGAGCAGGAGCTGTCCCTGACGGACGGGGACGGTCTCGGAGGGGCCGAGGAACGCCGCCTTGAGGTGAGCGGCACCGTTGTCGTCGACCTTGTCGTGCTCCCAGACGCCCTCGGGGAAGAGCTTGTCGAGGGCGGCGACGACGTCCGTCCGGAAGCCCGGGTCGGCGTTCTCATTGATGATGACGGCCGCGGTCGCGTGCCGGACGAAGACCGTGCAGATTCCCTCGTCGACGCGCGCCTCCGCCACGACCGCCGCCACCTCGCGCGTCAGGTCGACGACCTCGAACTTCTTCCTGGTCCGGAGGCGGATGCTCTGTTGCATGCCGGCCCGATTGTAGCGCGACGGTGCGACCGGGGGCCGAACAGGACGGGACGCGCGTCGCGGACGGGCCGCCGTCGCCGGGGCCACCCCGTCGGGAGTCGCCCGCAGGGGCGCGTGGGGCTCGAGCAGGTCGTGGAGGGTCGCGGTAGAATGGCGAGAGTGTGAAGCCCTACGACATTCACGTCTTCGTCTGCATGAACCGGCGCGACCCCTCCGACCCCCGCGGGTGCTGCGCCGAGAAGGGCTCGGAGGCTCTCCGCGATTACTTCAAGAAGGCGGTGAAGGCGCGGGGCGTGCCCGGCCGTGTGCGCGTCAACCAGGCGGGCTGTCTCGACCAGTGCGAGTTCGGGCCGTCGGTGGTGATCTACCCCGCGGGGATCTGGTACACCGTGCGCACCACCGAGGAGGTCGACGCGATCATCGAGGAGCACCTGCTCGGGGGCAAGCCGGTCGAGCGCCTCCGCCTCGGCGCCCGGTGACCCCGCCCGCCGGCCGGTCACGTCCCCGCCACCGAGCCGCTGACGAGCCCCGCCGTCAGGTACCGTCGGGAGCGGTAGTAGAGGCAGACCGGCGGCAGAGAGTAGACCGACACCGCCACCAAGAGGTTCCAGGGTGTGTCGTCCGTCGCCAGGAAGTTCGACATCAGCCAGCGGGAAGGTGATGTCCCGCTCGCCCGTCAGGAGAGGAGCGCTTAGAGGTACTCGTTCCATGAGTAGAGGAAGGTGTAGATACCGATCGCGACAAGCAGCGGGATGATGAGGGGAGCAGGGCCGGGGCCAGCTGGAAGATGGCAGACGCCGTCAAGACGCGTTATGGGGCATCAGCTGATGGCTCGTGGATGAGATCACATGGCGACATCTACGGTCTGTGATGTCTGACTACGCGACCCGCGTTGTCGACGACCTCAACGCGGACGAAGAGTAGGACGTGCTCAGGCAGGCCGACCACCGTCGCCGCCTTCAGCACTACCTTCATCAACACCGTCGGCTCACGCAGCTCTGCGGTCCCCACGTGATCGACTGAGTCGGGACCGTCACCGGGGACGACGGCCAGGTCCATGATCTGGTACAGGGCGGCCGGCCGATGAAATTCGACTTCTACTTCCCGGCCAAGAAGCTGCTGGTGGTCCGCGTCAGGGGGAGGCTGGACCAAGACGCCCGCAGGAACCAGGAGAAGTTCGGCTCGATCGGCTGGGCCTGTTGTACGTCGCGCCTGGGCACACGATGGTCGCTAGCGTCGAAGGCTGGCTCAGGCAGCAAGGGCAGGACGCCCGCTGCTGGGCCGCCCGACCCCGGCCTGAGGCCCGGTCCGGCTTCGCGCGGTAGGGCTGGGACCAGGTCGAGGACGCCGCGAGGCGGTACGCCGGCGGCTAGTCCAGGGCGCCCTAGGTAGGCGAACCAAAGTCGCCACGATGCAGGAATGCGGGCGCTTGGTTCGACGTGCTCCTCGCTCCAGAGAAGAGATGATGACGACTTAGAATACGCGCACAGTGCTTACCCGAATTGTCCACCGACTCGCGCGCTTCGCCTTCGACCGTCGAGCCGTCCTGAAGCGGTTCGTGCCGATTCGAGGTCCCGTGCTACTCAAGCTGTCGGACTTCAGGATGTACGTCCGGCTCGACGATTGGGCCATCGGTGCGAGGATCGCCCTTAAGCGACGCTACGAGCCGCATGTTACCGCAGTTATGCGGCCGCTGCTCCGGCCGGGGATGGTCATGGTCGACGTCGGCGCAAATGTTGGCTACTACACGCTCATGGCAGCATCGCGGGTCGGACCCACCGGCAAGGTCATCGCGTTCGAGCCGCTCGACGACAACTGCGCGCTCTTGAGCATGAGTCTCAAGGTCAATCGCTTTCAAAATGTCACCGTACATCCCCTGGCGGTGGCGGACTTCGAGGGTCTCGTGGAATTCGTGAATGATGACAGTAACGGTGGCATCAACATCGGCGACCCACCCGCAGGTGCGTCTCTGGTCCAGGCCGTGACCCTAGATGCGTTCCTGGCCGACGAGCGTAGGGTCGACATCGTCAAGATGGACATCGAAGGCGCCGAGGGGCGGGCGCTCAAGGGGATGCGGGCGCTGCTCCGTCGGCACCGCCCTCTCCTGTTCAGCGAGTTCACGCCGTCTGCTCTCCCCTGGCGTTCAGCCATCGAACCGGAGGATTACCTTGACGAGCTACGCGCCCTGGGATATCGGCTGTTCGTCATCGACCGCGCTCAGGGCGCCAGTCCGGTGGCCCAAAGCAACGCTGAGATCATTTCGGACTTTACGGCCAGCAGGCTAGACCACCTGGACCTACTAGCACGTCCTGTGTGAGCCGCTCAGCCTGACTGGCCCAAGCCGCCGTCTCTCCCTCGCGCCTCGTCGATCCGCCGCGGCCCGGCGAGCCCGTCAGGCCGAGTACCCATGGGCTGCCCGCAACCGATAGCGCAGGATCGGGCACGATCCAGAAGTCGTCTAATTCCCGTCGGATTAGACAGGTACGCTCCACTTAACCAGCCCGTAGCGGGTCGGCGGGGCACCCGCCCCCTCCTCAGATCCTTCGCTAAGACACGAGCAGGCGCGAACTCTTTCGAGAACACTGTCTGCCAACGCGTGTCGATGCTAAGGAGGAGCAGGCCGGCGCCGTCAATAGCGGCCGCCTCCTGGCGTAGCGAGGCGAACGTGACCATCGCGAGCACGATGGCCAGCTTGGTGTCGATCAGGTTGAAGTGCCCTGGGCGGCGGCGGGCGGCCGGGAGCCGGCCACCACGAGGGCGCCAGGAGCGCAAGGGGGAGGACGGCCGGCAGGATGGCGCGACGGACGGTCATGGGCGGTCTCCCAGGTCGGCGCCGAGTCTAGTCAGCGCGCGGGATTCCTGTCAACCGCGCCGCGCTCCTTCCGCCGGCCGCCGAGGTACGCCTCGCGCACCTCAGGGTCCCGCAGGAGCTCGCCCGCCGCGCCCGCCAGGACGACCCGCCCCGTCTCGAGCACGTAGCCGCGGGCGGCGATGCCGAGCGCCATGCTCGCGTTCTGCTCGACCAGGAGCACGGTCGTGCCGAACTCCCGGTTGATCTGCTCGACCGTGCGGAACACGGACTGCACGAGGATCGGCGCCAGGCCGAGCGAGGGCTCGTCCATCAGGAGCAACCGAGGCCGGGCCATGAGCCCGCGCGCGATCGCCAGCATCTGCTGCTGGCCGCCCGAGAGCGTCCACCCGAGGGCGCGCTCCAGCCGCCTGAGGTCGGGGAAGAGGGCCAGCATCCGGTCCATGTCCGCCGCGATGCCGATCGCGTCACGGCGAATCACGGCGCCGAGCCGCATGTTCTCGCGGACGGTCAGGCCGGGGAACACGCGCCGGCCCTCGGGGACATGGGCGATCCCGAGCCGGATGATCGCTTCGGGCGGGAGCCGGTGGATCGGCCGGCCCTCGAAGGTGACGGCGCCCTGCGCCGGATGGACGAGCCCCGAGACGAGCCGCAGGGTCGTCGACTTGCCGGCGCCGTTGGCGCCGAGGAGCGCCACGATCTCGCCTGCGCGAACCTCCAGCGAGACGCCGCGGAGGGCGGTGACGTGGCCGTAGGCGGCGTGGACCTCCCGCAGCTCAAGCATGCTCGCGCGCAAGGCCGAGGGCGGCGTCCCGGTTGCCGAGGTAGGCTTCGACGACGACCGGGTCGGCGAGCACGTCGTCGGGCTTCCCTTCCGAGATCTTCTTGCCGAAGTTGAGCACGGTGATCGCCTCGCTCAGCTGGGTCACGAGCGACATGTCATGCTCCACCAGGAGCATCGTCAGCCCGTGGGCGCGGAGCCGCTTGAGCAGGTCGACCAGCTCCTGCTTCTCACTCTGGTTGAGCCCGGCGCCCGGCTCGTCGAGGAGGAGCAGCTCGGGGGTGCCCGCCAGCGCCCGGGCGATCTCGACGAGCTTCTGGGTGCCGTACGGCAGGTTCCGGGCGCGCTCGGCGGCCTGCGCCTCGAGGCCGACGAACTCGAGCGCGGCCGCCGCCCGCTCCCGCACCGCCGCCTCGCCCCCGAGGGCCCGCTGGGCGCCGACGAGGACGTTCTCCCAGACGCTCAGGTCGCGGAACAGGCGGATGTTCTGGAAGGTGCGCGCCATCCCGCGGCGGGCGACCCGGTTGGGTCGCATGCCGGCGACCTCGCGGCCCAGGAAGCGGATGCGGCCGAACGTGGGCCGGTAGAGGCCGGAGATCAGGTTGATGCAGGTCGTCTTGCCCGAGCCGTTCGGTCCGATCAGCGCGTGGACCTCGCCCCGCCGGACCGCGAAGTCGACGCCGTCGACGGCCTTGAGGCCGCCGAAGTGCTTGCCGAGGTTCTCGAGCGCGAGGATCGTCTCGCCGGCCTCGCCCCGACCGCCGACGGGCAGCGGGCGCCGGGCCGGCCGGAGCGGCCGCGGCCGTGCCAGGCGCCGCCCGAGGAGGCGGGCCCAGCCCCAGAGGCCCTCGGGCATGAAGAGGATGACGAGGATGATCACCGCCCCGTAGACGACCAGATAGATCCGCTTCAGGTCGCGGAGCCACTCGGGCAGGAACGTGAGGAGGAACCCGCCGATGATCGAGCCGGGGACTGCTTGGGCGCCGCCGGCCAAGGCCATCGCCAGGACCTCGATTGACTGGTCGAGACTGAAGGTGTCCGGGCTGATATAGCGGAACCCGGAGGCGTAGAGCGCGCCGCCGAGCGCCGCGATCGCCGCGCTCAGCGCGAAGGCCGTGACCTTGACGCGGAGGCTGTCGACGCCGAGGGCCTCGGCCGCGAGCTCGTTCTCGCGGACCGCGCGCATCGAGCGGCCGAGGGCGCTGTCCCTGAGAAACCACACGCCGACGCCGACCAGAAAGAGCGCCCCGAGGGCGAACCACGCGTACTGCTGCGCCGTGTCGAGCGGGGTGAAGAAGCGCGGGCGCCGGATCCCGCTGATCCCGTCGGGGCCGCCCGTCACCGCGACCCAGTTGGTGGCGATCTGGCTGAAGATGATCTGAAAGCAGATCGTGACCATGGCGAGATAGTGGCCGCCGAGCTTGAGCGTGGTCATGCCGAGCACGACCCCGGCCGCGGTCGCCGCGCCGAGCCCCAGCGGGAGGGCGAACCACCAGTCCATGCCCCAGCGCGAGGTGCCAAGCGCGACCGCGTAGGCGCCAACCCCGAAGAAGGTGGCCTGGGCAAGCGAGATCTGGCCGGCGTAGCCGAGGAGGACGGTGAGGCCGAGGGTCGAGATGCTCAACGCCGCCGCGAGGATCAGGAGGTTTGTGCCGTAGCGGGTCGTGACCGCGAGCGGCAGCGCGATCACGAGCGGCAGCCCGAGGGCGATCGCGGCGACTCCCGAGCGGCCGCGCCCCATGGCCGCCCTCAGGCCTTCTCGGCGACCTTCTCGCCGAAGATCCCCTGCGGGCGGAAGAGGAGAAAGAGGATCAGCAGCAGGAAGGCGAAGGCATCCTTATAGACGACGGAGACATAGGCGGCGCCGAAGGTCTCGATGACCCCAAGGGCGAGGCCGCCCGCGATGGCCCCTCGCACGTCACCGAAGCCGCCGGCGATCGTGACCGCGAACGCCTTGAGCCCGAGGACCGCGCCCATCTTGTGGGTGACGAAGTAGATGGGGGCGACCAGCATCCCGGCGAGGCCGCCCAGGGCCGTGCTGTAGATGAAGGTGAGCGCGATCATCAGGGTGACCGGGATGCCGAGGAGGCGCGCCATGTCCTTGTCCTGCGAGGTCGCCTGCATCTTCTTGCCGAGCAGGGTGTACTCGAAGAACGCGTACTGGGTCACGACGAGGACGAGCGTCACGCCGAGGATGACCACGTACTGGTAGTCGAAGAAGATGCCGCCGAGCATGACGCCGCCGGTCGGACCGGCCTCGATGACCGGTCGGACCTTCTCCGGGCTCGGCCCGAAGACGGCGAGGGCGCCGTTCTGGAACATGATCGACGCCCCGATGGTCGCGATGATCACGGGCAGGAAGCTCCGGTTACGGAGCGGGTAGTAGAGGCCGAGGGCGAACAGGAGGCCGAGGATGGCCATGAGGCCGAGGGCGACCGCGGCGGCCAGGAAGTAGTCGAGTCGGGCGCCCTGCCAGATGAAGACCAGCGCGTACGCGCCCAGCATGCAGAACTCGCCCTGGGCGAAGTTCACGACGTTCGTCGCGCGGTAGATCAGCACGATGCCGAGCGCGATGAGGGCGTAGACTCCTCCGATCGCGAGCCCCGTGAAGGCGAGCTGGCCCAG
This sequence comes from Candidatus Rokuibacteriota bacterium, assembly GCA_003221455.1. GTDB lineage: Bacteria > Methylomirabilota > Methylomirabilia > Rokubacteriales > CSP1-6 > AR9. The sequence goes on along the minus strand of QHRX01000205.1, from coordinate 960 downwards.
GATCGCCACGCCTAGCTTCTGGGCACCCGGATCGTCTTGAAGAGCTTGATCGTGTCGTTCTCGTTCCGGACGATGTGGTAGTGGTCGAGGCCGTCGCCGTTGTCGTCGAAGTTGTAGACGTACTCCGCCCCCCAGAAGTTCTGGATTCCGAGGATCGCCGTCCGGATGCTGTCGGGCCGGAGGTCGGGCGCCCGCCGCATCGCCTCCGCCAGCACGAGCATCGCGTCGTACGACGAGGCCGCGTAGAGGTCGGGGGTGCTCCCGTGCTTGGCCCGGTAGGCCGCGGCGAACTCCCGTGACTTCGGGCTCGCGTCGGCGTGGAAGTCGGTGACGCCGTAGGTCCCGTAGAGGGCGTCGCCGGCGAGCTTCCGCCCGTCGATCGCGGTGATCGACGGCGAGCCGAGCCAGGCCGCCTTGATCCCAAGCTGCTTGATCTGCTTGGCCATGATGCCGACGTCGGTGGAGAACGTCATGTAGGTGATGAGGCCGTCGGCGCCCGACTGCCGCACCGCGGTCAGCACCGCCGTGAAGTCCTTCTCGCCGTTGTTGTAGCCCTGGACGAGGACGGGGGGGCGTCCGAGCTTCGTGAGCTCCTGCACGACCAGATCGCGGCCGCCGCTCCCGAAGGCGTCGGTCGAGTGGATGACGGCGACCTTCTGGAACTTCAGGTCATCGACGGCGAACTTCGCGATGACCCGGGCGCTGAACCCGTCGTGGGGCCGGGTGCGGAAGACCCACCGGCTCCCGCTGTGGGTGAGGCCGTAGTTCGAGCCCCCGATCATGACGGGCAGGCCCGCCTCGTTGACGGTCGGGAGCAGCGCCTGAATCTGCGTCGACCGGATGGGGCCGAGGACGCCCGCGATCTCCTTGTCCTCCAGGAGCCGCTGGAGCGCCGCCACGGCGCCCGGGTTGGTCGTCTTGTCGTCCTCGAGGACGAGCTGGACCGGGCGCCCCTTGATG
>QHRX01000333.1:2120-2997 GCA_003221455.1 Candidatus Rokuibacteriota bacterium | reverse complement strand
TGGCCTTCGAGGCCATCTGAAAGAGTTTTCACAGAAGCCACGACGCTTCCCCACATTAGGCACCAGCGTGCACGTGTGTGAGTCTGACGACGCCGCTATGTCACTGCGTTTTCGCAATTCTCAAGTTTGGCAGCCAGCTTGCTCCCTGTTTTCGTCGCGACTGACAAGGGATTCGTGGCGGTGGGGCGGATGCCCCGGCGTGGTACCGAGAAACTGGACGAGGACAATGACGCCGAGGCTCCTAGGTTTCATCGCAATCACTGGGCTCTCTCTCCTCCTGGTCGTCAGGCTAGCGGCCGCCGATTCGACGATCGACTTCAGCATCAACGCGCCCAATCAGTCCGGCGCGGTGGTGTCCTACGATGGGACGAGCTCAGGGCCACTCATTGGTACCGGCATTTTGATAAGCAACGTTGCCGGCATCGGTACGCCCTCGAACGACGGTGTCATCGGTTCCTGTGTTGACTGCGTGCTCACTTTTGAGACGGGCGGCCTTTCTGGGTCGACCTCGACCCAGTGGACGTTCGGAGGGGGCGGGACCGTCCAACTCGTCGGGGGCGTACAAGCCAACGGGAGCGTCATAGATCCTGCCGGGACGACTCTGTTCACAGGAGCCTGGTCTGACGCGTCGGTAAGCCAGATAGGGGGCACATTCAAAATCGTCGGCGGGATTTTTACGACCTTCACAGACGCGAGCCTCGCCAGCTTCTACGGGACGCTGGGCGGGAATCCTGGGCCTTCGTGGAACGGTGCCCTCAGCCTCAGCTTCTCGGCCGATGGGAGCTCGCCCGGAGCGCTTACGAGCACCACCGTGGGGGGCGGTGATGCTCAGGTGTCTGACCCACCAGTTTCCACGCCCGAGCCTGCGACTTTCCTT
>QHRX01000333.1:369-2073 GCA_003221455.1 Candidatus Rokuibacteriota bacterium | reverse complement strand
TAGAGGCCAAGCCGCTCGCCAATGGCGCCCCGGTCGTGGCGCTCACTCCTCCCGGCCCCGGCGCTAGCGGCGGCTCCTCGCGGAGCCATACTGAGTCGAAACGTCAGGCACGAAAGCCTTGGCGCAAGCGTACCTTTCCGACGCTCCCGACCGCCGGTTTCGGACGTATCTTAGTGATGCGATGCGAGGTGAGGACGTTGGGCAGGCGGCGCTGAATCATGCGGGCGGTTTCGATCTGGGCGAGCCGCTCCCGGTGCTCCTCGGGCAGATTTCACCTCAGCGTAGAGCCAGAGGTAACTTCGAGCCGCTCAGCGTGTTGTTCCCGAGGTGTTGAACCGATGCACCCAGCCGTACGCCGCCGTGAAGTAGCAGCCCACCCGCGCAGCCCAGCAACCGCTGGTTGGCGCCCATCCTACGTGCGCAGCACCAGCCTTTTCTTGGCACGCTGCCATGCGGTCCGTACTATCGTGAACAGTCCCTCGTCCCGACTGTTAAAGTTGGCAAGCGTTGCGTAAGTCTTGAACTTCCAATAGCCGCCGCCACTGGGCACCTGAAACCGCCCATTGATGTCGAGCGTGCGGCCCCCCCAGTCAAATCGGAACGCATGATCAAGCGCATCGGACTTGCACGCGAGGTCACAGCTCGCACGCGTGCGGTCGTCCTCCACCACTCCCCGCCCGCTAAGCCGAAGCGCTCGCGCATGGTCCTCGACGAAAACGTGAACTGTTGGCAGACACCGCAAAAGAATCCCATTTCGATTGCGCAGGCGATCCGTGAACTCGTTGCCGTGCTCGAGCAGCTCCGGCCACGGCCTGGACTCCGAGCGGTGACGAATCGTATCGCGTCTAGTTGCATCGTAGTCCGCGGTATACAACCGACGAATTGCCTCCTGATCGGGCGGCGACGACTCAAGCGCCCAGCGATCGCCAGGATAAAGCACCACCGGGATAGCGCAAGTTTCCTTCTTGACAAACTCTACCGCCTCGTCCGCTGTCGTCATACCCTGGTTCAGCGAACAGTTGTCCTCGTGGCTGAAGAAGACGAAGCTCGCAAACGGCAGCACGAATTTCGGCGACAGAGAAACTATCTGCGTCTTCATCCAGGCGAGCTTCTCGGAGGCAGCCTGGCGCATCGCCGCCACGTTGTCTTTGTTCCCGACCCAGTTTGCATACGAAAACTGTGTCGCGAGGATATCGATGCGGCCGAGTTTTCTTCCGATGCGCTTACACTCCGCCGCTGTCGTCACCACGCAGTCATTTAGATTGAGCACCATCAAGTCGCCGATGCGAGCGGCGAGCCACGAGTCGCCGTTGTCATGCGGCTCGCACAGCACCGAGAAATCGCGCCCGACGCTCTGCCACTGACCGGGATAGAGTTCGGACGTGTTGGCAAATCCCTTCTGGCGGCAGAAGTGGATGACCCTTTGGTCGCGCGTCGCCTGGTAGTATGCGGTTATATTGGCTCGAGCGTCGCTCGGAATCTTGGCAAGAGTTGGCGGACTGAAATGATCCGGATGCTCATGCGAAAACCACACATGCGTGATGTTCCGAAATGCTTCGTAGGAGAACACCGTCCTGCTAACGAGGTCCCACCCCTGATCGAACGCCGGACCATCAAGCCATGGGTCGCAGATGAGCCGAGTGCCGCAATGATCGAGAACGAAGGAGGCGTGATTTACCCATTCGATCGTCGCCATGTTCCCTC
>QHRX01000333.1:0-354 GCA_003221455.1 Candidatus Rokuibacteriota bacterium | reverse complement strand
AGCGCGACCTCTCCAGCTCAAGCCACTACCTCGAATCGGCGCCCAGTTTCTGCCGGACGTATTCGACGTTGGGTGCGATCGAATCGGAGCCAATCTTCTCCGCGATGAGACGCTCGACTCGGGCCGCGGTACCAGACCTCCAGGCGTCATCACAGTGCACGGCTGCCTGCTCCGCATCATCCTTTAGTCCATGCACACCACAGTGCTGCTTGTCTCTGCCAAATAGGCGCCGGTCACGAGACCGACATATCCTACAGAAGCGTCACGCAACTTGCCAGACTTCCTATTTAACCGATTCCCGGCGATGTCTCGGAGGACAAGCTCGACAACTAACCGGGATCACGATCGAAGCGA
>QHRX01000124.1 GCA_003221455.1 Candidatus Rokuibacteriota bacterium | reverse complement strand
CACGCGCAGCCGAGGACGATAAGGGTGGCCGGAGAGACGAAGCAGACGCCACCCAGGAGCAGGCCCGGCCAGCCGGCGCGCACGAAACCGAGATGGATCGCCATCTCGGTCGAGTTGGGGCCCGGGATCAGGTTGGTCGCGCCCAGGAGATCGAGGAACCGCTCGCGGGAGACCCAGCCCCGGCGGTCGACGATCTCATGCTGCATGAGGGCGATGTGGGCGGCCGGCCCGCCGAAGCCGATCAGCCCGAGCTTGAGGAAGACGCCTCCCACCTCGGCGAGCGGTGCGGAGATTATCTGAACCTCGGGATGACCTTCTCGGCGAAGCGCCGCATCGATCCCCGCACGGCTGGGTCGTCCAGGCCGCCGAAGCTCATCCAGCAGATCACGTGCGTGAGGCCGAGTTCGTCCCGGAGCATGGCGAGCCGGTCGATCACCCGCTCGGCGTCGCCGAACAGGACGACCTCCCGGGTGAGGAAGTCGTAGGTCACGGTCTCGAGGTTGGCTTTGGCGCGGGCGTAGAAGCGGTAGGCGGGCGGGACCTGGGCCGGGTCCCGGGAGCCGGCGATCACCCGCGCCAGCGTGGCGAAGTACCAGAGGATCGAGCGCTCGGTGTCGCGCCGCGTCGCGGTCGCGTCCGCGCCCACGTGGGTGAAGTAGAGGGCCGGGATCTCGAGCTGGTCGGCGGGATGCCCGGCCTCGCGCCAGACCCGCGCGTAGGTCGCGTAGGCGGCCTTCATGTAGTCGACCGGCGTGATCGAGGGCGCCGAGAGGAACTTCTCGCCGCGGCGCGCGACGCGCTCGAAGGTGTCCGGGCTCACGCAGGCGATGCGGATGGGGGGGTGCGGTCTCTGCACCGGGCGGGGCAGCACGCGGACCTCGCGCACGCGGTAGTGCGCGCCCTCGAAGTTCACGCGGTCCTGCGTCCACGCCTGCTTGATGATCGCGAGCGCCTCCTCGAACCGCTCGCGGCTCTCGTCCATCGGGATGTCGAAGCCGCCGAACTCGCCGGGCTGGTACCCGCGGCCGACGCCGAAGTCGAGCCGACCCTCCGAGAGCTGATCCACCATCGCCCACTCCTCGGCGGTGCGGAGCGGGTGGTTGAACGGCAGGATGGTGACGGCGGTTCCGAGGCGGACCCGCCGCGTGCGCTCGGCGAGCGCGCCCATGAGGACGGCCATCGAGGGACAGATGCCGTACTCCGAGAAGTGGTGCTCGGCGAGCCACACGGAATCGTAGCCGAGCGCGTCGGCGTACGCCGCCTGCGCGAGGACGTCGGCGTATACGCGGGCCTGCGTCGTCCACTCCGGCTGCTCGAGGAGAAAGAACACGCCGAATTTCATCACGGCACCTCTGCGGGGCTGGCGTCGACCGGCCGGGCAAATGATATACTACCGGCGCAAAAATAAGGAGGTCACGCCGTGAGCCTCTATATCATGCTGAGCAGCCTCTCGGACTCTGGCCGCAAGGTGCTCCGCGAGCGGCCGGGCTGGATCCGGAAGGTCAACCGAGAGGTCGAGCGTATGGGGGCCAAGGTCCGCTCCCAGTGGGCGGTGCTGGGGCCCTACGATTTCGTGACCGTGCTCGAAGCGCCCGACAACGAGACGGTCTCGCGCGTCTCCATCGAGCTCGGGGCGCGGGGCTCGGTACAGATGATGACGATGGCGGCGATCCCCCTCGAGGACTTCATCGCGCGGCTCGGCCGGGGCGGTCGGCGCGACGGGAAGCGGGGCCAGAAGCCACGATGAGGGTCCTCAAGCTCACGCCGGACAAGTGCACCGGCTGTCTTCGCTGCGAGCTGGCCTGCGCCTACATGCAGACGGGCGAGTTCCAGCCCGCGAAGTCCGTGATCCGGGTGTCGCCGTTCGAGGGGCACACCTCCTACGCGCCCTACACGTGCACGCAGTGCGCCGAGGGGTGGTGCATGACGGCCTGTCCGGTGGGCGCGATCACGATCACCGCCGCCGGCGCCAAGGACGTGCTCGACGACAAATGCGTCGGGTGCAAGCTCTGCACGATCGCCTGCCCGTACGGCACGATGTTCTACGACCCGGACACCCGCAAGGCCTTCAAGTGCAACCTGTGCGGCGGAGCCCCCGCGTGCGCGGACGCCTGTCCGACGGCGGCGATCACGTACGAAGAGGTCGCCACCGCCGACTGGATCGGCGACTTCGCCCACGAGCGGGCGGCGCGCGTCCTGGCCGCGAGATGACGGGAGGCGCCGTCGAGCGTGCCGGATCGGTCGCGCCGCGGCGGGGCGGCGCCGGCCACACGGCCGCCGCGGGCGCCGCCTCCGCTCGGAGCCGCCCGTGACCCGACACCTCGTCATCGGCGGCGGCACCGCCGGCATGAACGCGCTGCGGACGATCCGCGAGGAAGAGGGTGAGCGGTCGGAGATCACGCTGGTCTCCGCCGAGCGGCCGTATTCCCGGATGGTGCTCCCGTACTACCTCGACCGGTCGATTGCCGAGTCGCACGTCTTCACCGCGACGGCCGCGGTTCTCGCGGAGTGGAACGTGAAGACCCAGCTCGGGCGGCGCGCCGCCGCCCTCGACACCCGGGCCGGCGTCTGCACCCTCGACGACGGCACGAAGCTCGCGTACGACGACTGCCTCGTCGCGACCGGGTCGTCGGCGGTGCGGGCGCCCGTCCCCGGCGCCGACGGCCGGGGGGTCCACTCCTTCTGGACGCTCGACGAGGCCCGCGGCGTCCTCGCCCACATCGCTCCGGGCAGCCACGTCGTCCTGATCGGGGCCGGCTTCATCGCGTTCACGATCTTGAACTCGATCCTGGCGCTCGGGGCCCGGCTCACGATCGTGGAGATCGCGCCGCGCATCCTCCCGCGGATGATCGACCCGACCGGCGCGGAGCTGGTGGAGGGCTGGCTCCGCCGCCACGGCGTGGCGGTCCGGACCGGCGCCGCCGTGACGCGGATCGAGGACCGGGGCGGGCGCCGGCGGCTCCGCTTCAAGGGCGGCCGCGACATCCTGTGCGACGTCGTGATCATGGCGACGGGCATCAAGACGAACCTCGAGTGGCTCGCGGGCTCGGGCCTTCGCGTGAACCGCGGTATCGTCGTGGACGAGCGGCTCCGCTCGAGCGTGGCCAACGTGTACGCCGCCGGCGACGTCGCCGAGGGCCGCGACCTCGTGACGGGCGAGCCGGCGATCCACGCGATCGAGCCGACCGCGCAGGAGCACGGGCGGGTGGCGGGCGCCAACATGGCGGGCCGCGACGCGACCTACCGCGGCAGCCTCTCGATGAACATCGTGGAAGTCTGCCACCTCGACGTCGCGTCCTTCGGAGCCTGGGACGATCCCGGGGCCGAGGCCTTCACGGCCGTCCGCCGGGAGCGCCCCGCCTACCGAAAGCTCCTGTGGCGTGGCGACCGGCTGACGGGCGCGCTGATCCTCGGTCGCTCGAGCGACGTGTGGACGACGAACGACATCGGGATGCTCAAAGGCCTCGTGCAGAGCGGGAATTCGCTGGCGGCCTGGAAGGAGCATCTCCGGGGGAACCCGTTCGATGTCAAGCCGGCGTTCATCGCCTCGCGGACGACGGCGACGCTCCTCCCCCTGACCCTGCTCGGCCGGGCCTCGAAGGCGCCCGGGACCACCCCGGTGGCGGTGTAGACGATGCCCGCCCTCCGCACCTCGACGCCCTCGCGGGCGAAGCACCCCGCCTCGGCGGCGGCGCCCCGGCCGGGCGGCTACGCGGGGAAGCTCCTCCGCGTGAACCTCACGACGGGCAAGATCTGGAGCGAGCCCTGGTCGCCGGAGGACATGCGCGAGCTGATCGGCGGCGTCGGGCTCGGGGCCCGCATCCTCTACCGCGAGGTCCCGGCCCACGTGCACTGGGACCACCCGGAGAACCGGCTCGTGCTGGCGACGGGGCCCCTCGCGGGGCTTCCGGTGTGGGGCACGGGCGGCCTCACGGTGGTCACGCGCGGGGCGGGCACGGACGGACCGACGTCGACCCAGGCCAACGGCTTCTTCGGCGCCAACCTGAAGTACTCCGGCTACGACGCGATCATCGTCCAGGGCGTCTCGCGGAAGTGGGTCTACCTCCACATCCACGACGACGTCGTCGAGCTGCGCGACGCGTCGCACCTGCTCGGCAAGGACACCTGGCAGACCCAGGACCTCCTCTCGGCGGAATACGGGCTCTCCGGGCACCAGCTCTCCGTCTACTCGATCGGCCCCGCCGGCGAGCACCTCGTGCGCTTCGCGGCGATCCAGGGCGACTATGGGCACGTCGCGTCCAAGAACGGCTGCGGCGCCGTCATGGGCAAGAAGAAGCTCAAGGCGGTGGCGATCGTCCGCGGGACCCACGGGCTCGCGGCCGCGGACCCGCGCGGCCTCGTCCAGGCGGCCGATGACATCGCCCACGACCTCCAAACCGACCCGACGGCCCGCTCGCTCTATGAGTACGGCACGCTCCCCGGCGTCGTGAACCTACACAAGCTCGGGATGCTGCCGATCAAGAACTACACGACGAACGTGAGCCCGGTCGACCTCGGCCCATGGGAGGCGCGCCGCCTCCGCGAGGGCTTCGACCACCGCGGCCACCAGTGCAACGCCTGCGGCATGCACCACTGCCACATGCAGGTGATCCGAAGCGGCCCCCACACGGGGACCCTGGTCGACGAGCCGGAGTACGAGGGCTGGTCGGGCGCGGGATGGACGATTGGCGCGACCGATCCGCAGGCGGTGAGCTGGCTCAACACCGAGCTCGACCGCGCGGGTCTGGACGTCAACGAGTTCGGCTGGCTCTGCGGCTGGGTCATGGAGTGCGTGGAGAAGGGCTATATCACCCGGGCGCAGCTCGGGTTCGACCTCAGATGGGGCGACGTCGAGGGCGCCAGAAAGCTCGTCGACCTGATCGTCCACCGCCGCGGGCTCGGCGCTGTCCTGGCCGAGGGCGTCAAGCGCGCGGCCGCGAAGCTCGGGCCGCCGGCCCGGGACTGCGCGGTCTACACGCTGAAGGGCGCCGTGCCGCGCGGCCACGACCACCGCGCGCGCTGGCACGAGATGCTCGACACGATCACCTCCGGCACGAGCACCTTGGAGACGGGCAATCCCGTGCATCCGACCGAGGTCGGCGTGCCCGCACGCGTCGATCCCTTCGACGGCGTCGCCGTCGCGAAGATGGTCGCCGGCCTCCGGGGACGCCTTGGCTTCGAGGACTCCCTCGGCATCTGCATCTTCACGACCCGCACCCGGCTGGAGAACCTCTGTCGAGCGCTCGGCGCGGCCACCGGCTGGTACTACACCGTCGACGAGGCGATCCGCTTCGGCCGCCGGACGGGCGCGATCCTGCGCGCGTGCAGCTTGCGCTGCGGGATCACGCCCGCGACCGAGTATCCCTCGACGCGGTACGCCTCGATCCCCGTGGATGGACCCGCCAAGGGGCAGTCGATCGTGGAGCAGTGGGAAAAGATGCTCGACACCTGGTACGCCGAGGTCGGCTACGACCGCAAGACCGGCAAGCCGCTCCCGGCGACCTGCAAGGCCCTCGGCGCGGAGTGGCTCGCGAAAGAGCTGTGGGGACGGTCGCGGTAGAGGTCGTCGCCTGGGTCACGAAGTTCGTCGGCGGGGACGGGTCTGGTCGGAAGGTGTTCGACGAGCCGATCGTCCCCGGCGCGACCGTCCGCAGCGTTCTGGAGGGGCTCTCGACGCGCTACCCGGAGCTCCACGCCGCGCTGTGGGAGAAGCGGGAACTCGGCGAGCACATCGAGGTGCTCGTCAACGACGCCGTGCTCGGCATCGCCCACACCCTCGAGTCTCCTCTCCGGCCCGGCGATCGGCTGGCGCTGCTCGGACAGTTCACGGGCGGCTAGCGAGCGGACCCCGCCGCCGCGAGTCTTAACGACTCCGCGAGAGCGAGCGGCCTCAGGGCGGGCAGCGTCCACGCGGCGCCGAAGGTCGTCGACGCCGACCCGACTAGCGGCTCCTGTCGAAGGCACCGAGCGTCACGTCGATCGCCCGCACTCTCGTCCTCCTCGCCCCCCGCCATGATCACGCCGACCCGCGGCGGAGCCGCGCTGATCCCGGGGCGGAGAGTCGAGAGCGTCCAGCCCGTGTCCACCCGGTCACCGAGTGCTCGGTCATCGTTCCTCGGAACTTCCGGGTTGCCTCGGCGATCGGGAGAGTCCGGCGCGTCGCTCCCTAGCGACCGTGATGCGGTGGAAGGACGCCCAGGGCGTAACCAGCCGACTTTACTGATGTTCCCGAGGGTCTTGTGCGACACGCCGGGCAGAGGGCTGCCGGCCTGTTCGCCGCCCCGGAGGGATCCGGAGCCGTCCTCCTGGATACGCGGCTCCGCTCGTCTTTCGCTGGAAAAGGGCGGGGCCCGGCGATAGGATGGGGTTCCACATGTTTGACGTCGCGCTGATCGTCTTCGGGCCGTCGAAGCTGCCCGAGCTCGGCAAGATGATCGGGCGCGCGATGCGGGAGTTCAGGCGTGCGAGCGACGAGTTCCGCTCGACCGTCGAGACGAACCTAAATATCCACGACGTCGACGTCCCGAGCACCTCCTCCCCAGCGCAGGCTGGGTTCTTCCCGACGATCGCCCCCTTCGCGTCGTCGGCGCCGGCCGAGGCGGCGCCCGCGCTCCCCGCGGCGCCCGAGGGCGCCCAGCCCGTGCCGGAAGCGGGTGGGGTCGCGACGGAGCAGGCGGCCACGGGCGCGGGGTACTGGGCTCAGCGGGGGTCGCGCCTGTTTCACAGCCGCGACTGCGTCTGGGCGGCGCGAATCGTCGAGGAAGAGCGGATCCCGTTCGAGACGGTCACCCGGGCGCGGGAGGAGGGCTACGTGGCCTGTCCCGTGTGCGAGCCGGTGGAGGTGGGGCTCGCCCTCTGAGCGAGGGGGCCGAATTTTTTTTGCTCGTTATGGTCAACAGATGTCTGCTAGTCTCATGGCGAGCCTTAACCGACCCCGGGAAGGAGACGGCGAGACGACATGCGGGAGCTAACGGCGCGGCAGCGGGAGGTCCTGAACTTCGTTCGGACGTTCTGCGAGCGCGAGGGCGTGCCGCCGACCGTACGCGAGATCGGCTCCCGCTTCAGGGTGACGCCGCGCGCCGCCTTCGATCATCTTGCCGCCCTCGAGCGGAAGGGGATGCTCGAGCGGCGGGCGACCGCGGGGCGCTCGTCGCGCTCGCTCGTGCCGAGCGGCCGATCGTCGTTCGGAGGGACGGTGTCGATCCCCATCCTCGGCCGGATCGCCGCCGGCCAGCCGCTGCTCGCCGCGGAGAATCGCGAAGGGACGCTCCCGATCGTGGCGGCGGCGCTGCCCGGGCGCGGCGAGGATATGTTCGCCCTCCGGGTCCGCGGCGAGAGCATGATCGGCGCCCACATCGTGGAGGGGGATCTGGTGCTCGTGCGACGGCAGGACTCGGCCCAGGTCGGCGACATCGTCGTCGTGCTCGTCGACGACGAGGCCACCGTCAAGCGGTTCGGGCGCGACGGCGAGCGGATCGTGCTCAGGCCCGAGCACCCGACGATGGCGCCCATCCTGGTGGATCCCCGCGAGCAGAGCGTCAGGATTCTGGGGAAAGTGGTCGGATTAGTCCGAGGGTTCTAGGGAGGAGGACGTGCGATGGACACGCTGAGCTCGCGCTACGGATTCATTCCCCACCGGTCGTCCCCGTCATTTTTTTTGCCCCGGACCGCTCAACAGGTGAAGAGCCGGAAGGGCGTGCACGAACTGGCCCGCGCCGCGGCGGCGCTGCTGGGTCTCGTCTCCTGGGGCGGCGTACTCCTGCTGCTGGCCGGCTAGCGTTCAGACCAGGGGCCGCTCAGCGGCGGGGGCGGGTCCGCTCGTAGACCTTGGCCTCGATGAACAGGGCGAGCAGCGTGCCGTCGATGTTGCCGGCTTTCCGCTCGTAGTCCAGGATGTCGAGGGCCTGCTCGACCGAGGTGGCCTTCTTGTAGGGACGGTCCGCCGCGGTCAGCGCGTCGTAGATATCGGAGATCGTCATGATCTTGGACTGAAGGGGGATCTGGTCGCTCGTCCACCCGTACGGGTATCCGGATCCGTTCAGCTTCTCGTGGTGCGAGCGGGCGATCTCGGGGATGTTGCGGATCTCCCGCGTCCACGGGATCTGGGCGAGGAATTGGAAGGTGTGGACGACGTGCGACTCGATCTGCTTGCGCTCGGTTTCCGTGAGGGTGCCCCGGGGGATCGCGAGGACCTTCGCCTCCTCGGGTGTGATGATCGACTGGGGCCGGCCGAGGTGGTCCTCGAAGGACTGGAGCGCGAAGCGCTGGATGGCGGAGGCGAAGTCCTCGGCGATGACGGACGGCTCGTTGGCCGCGATCACGCTGGCGAGCCCGTCGTCGAGCTCGGCCACGAAGGATGCCAGCTCGGCGTCGAGGCCCTCGGCGTGCGCGGCGAACTGCTCGCGCCCCTTCTGGAGCAGGTACTCGATCTTGCGGCGGCTGTACTTGAGCTCGAGGCCCCGGCGGATGACCTCGACCCGCTGCTTGATCAGCTCGAGGTGGTTCGGGTAGAGCTTCTTGGCTTTGACCAGCACCTCCTCCCGGACGCCGACCTTGCCGAAGTCGTGCAGGAGCGACGCGTACCGGATCTCCTTCATCTCGTCCGGGCTGAAGCGGACGTCGCCGTACGGCCCGCTCGGCGTCCGGTCGACGGTCTCCGCGAGCCCGACCGTCAGCTCGGCCACGCGGAACGAATGACCGGACGTGGTCGGGTCGCGAGACTCGATCGCGGTGACGGAGGCCTTCACGAACCCCTCGAACAGGGTCTGGATGCTCTCGTAGAGCCGGCTGTTCTCGAGCGCGACCGCGGCCTGGGACGCCAGCGAGACGGCGAAGTCGGTGTACCGGACGCCGAACGGCTCAACCTCCCTCTCGATCTCCGCCGGGGAGGCGAACCGGCGTTGCAGGTCCGGCTTGCAGTTGATGAGCTGGAGGACGCCGATGATCTCTTCCTTCTGGGTCTTCATCGGGACGACGAGCATCGACTTCGTCCGGTAGCCGATCTGCGTGTCAAATGCCCGGTTGACCTTGAAGGTCGAGCCGAGCGGCGGATGGTAGGCGTCCGCCAGGTCGACGACCTGGCCCGTCAGCGCGACGTAGCCCGCCACGCTCTCCCCGTTGATTGGGATCGTGAACTGCTCGAAGGGCACGTCCACACTGTCGTTCTGCGTGAGCGTGAAGCGCAGGCGCCGATCGCCGGTGTCGCTCTCCTCCACGAGATAGAGCGAGCCCGCGTCGCTGTGCGTGATCTCGCGGGCCTTGGTCAGAATGAGCTCGAGGAGCCGCTTCAAGTCCCGCTCCGCCGAGAGGCGGACCCCGATGCTATTCAGGTCGCGGAGCTCGACGGAGAGACGGTCGAGGTCGCCCCGCGTCGCCATGTGCTCGAAGGCGTTGTCCAGGATCCTCGCGAGCACGGCCGGAGGGGCGTTCCGTGGAAGACACGCGTACCACTGCGCAGGGATCGTCTTGGGCGCCGGGCCGGGGGGCAGGAGCGCGATCAGGGCCAGCTGGTTGGTCCGGCCTGGGAGGCCGGCGGCCCGCCCGAGGTGGCGGGGGGCACGTTCGACGAGGAGCACGGCCGGACCGTCGACCGCGATCGGATCGCTGGGGCGCAGGGGAACCAGATCAAACTGCCCGGAGAGCCTCGCGGCAATCTGCGCGGCAGCCGATCCGGCACGGAAGAGAACCTGGCGGCGCAGATCGCGCGCCTCGGAGCGACGCATCGTACTTCCATTAAAGGACTTTTGGGTTCGGAGTGTCAATGGAATCCGCGAGGCGCCCCGGGCCGCCCGGCCGAGCGACGCGGAACCTGCGTGATACAATCCGCCCGTGATCGAAGACCGCGTCTTGACAGGAATCCCTAAGCTCGACGCGATGCTCGGCGGCGGCCTGCTCGCGGGCACGCTCGCCGTCGTCTACGGGGCGACCGGGATCGGCAAGACGCACCTCGGCCTCACCTTCGCCGACCGCGGCCGTGTCGCCGAGGGGGCCCGCGGGCTCGTCTTCGACATGAACGGGCGCGGCGACTCCCAGCGGCATGCGGACTACGCGGCGCGACTCTTCGGCTGGAGCCTTGCCCCATGGACCCATACCGTGACGCCGATGGCCGACCCCTACCCGCCGCCGGGCGGCACGGACGCGCACTACTCCAACGCGTTTCCGTGGGTCGGCCGCACGCGGGACTTCCAGGCCGAAACGCGGGATGGGTTCGAGTTCGACTGGAACTGGAAGGCGGCCTATAACCGCGCGCTCTACACGGTGCGACCATTCTTCTACTTCCACTTCGCCGCCGGGTCGCGCCGGGTAGTCGTCGACGGCGTCGAGCCGATGGACTCGCCCGCCGACTCGATCCAGTTCTTTCTGTTCGATGAGCTGTACCGGAAGGTCATCCACCGCGACGCCGAGACGCTGGGGATGGAGATCTGCCTACCGGTGTGGAAGCACCGGCAATTCATCGACTCCCACTGCTATGACCACCGTCAGATCACGACCCTGCTGCTCGTCACTACCGAAGAGACCCGGCTCGAGGACCTGGTCGCTCGGAAGGTGGCGGCGGGCGACCTCGGGGCGACGGCGAACACGATCGTCGTGATGGGCAGCGAGCGGGTCGGCAATCGGCTCGCGCGCCTGCTCGGGGTGGTCAAGCACCGCGGGAGCGCCATGTCGGACGAGATCGTGGAGTACCGGATCGGCGCGACCGGCATCGAGCTCGCCTGAGCCCCCGTCGAGGGCGATGCCAGGAGGGCCTGATGACGTCACAGGCTCGGACGCTCCTCCGGCGGCGCAACTGGAACTTCCGCCGCCTCCCCGGCCGCCGGGTCCGCACCGCCCGGAGCGCCCTCGCGTTCGTGAACGCGGTCGGCTGCTGCTCGACCTTCTACCGGTTCCCCGAGGGCCTGGCGTGCCTCTGGGAGGCCGTAGTCGGGCGCGCGGCCCCGCGCTGGCCCCGCCGGTCGCACCACGACGACGGGGTCGGGCTCACCTGGGAGCTGAAGGACGCGCTGCCGGCTGGCCGCCGGGTCTACTACGGCAAGCTCCTCAAGGGGCGGCCGGTCCTTGTAGCGCTCGACCTCTTTCCCGCGTTCTATGCCCTCGTCCGCGGCCGGCAACGGTCGGCCGACTACCTCCGCGAGTATCGGGCCGGACGGCTCACGCACACGGCGCGGCGGCTGCTCGACGTCCTCGTCGCCGACCACCCGCTCTACACGCGCCAGCTTAGGGCCGCCACCTTCATGCTGACGCCGAGCGCGACGCAGGAGTTCGAGCGCGGCATGGCGGAGCTCCAGCAGGGGCTCTGGGTCGTGA
This sequence comes from Candidatus Rokuibacteriota bacterium, assembly GCA_003221455.1. GTDB lineage: Bacteria > Methylomirabilota > Methylomirabilia > Rokubacteriales > CSP1-6 > AR9. The sequence goes on along the minus strand of QHRX01000124.1, from coordinate 1,096 downwards.
AGACCGAGGAGCGCTACGAGCCGACCTTCTCCTATCGATGGGACCTCGTCGATGCGTGGCTGCCGCGGGAGGTCACCCTGGCGCGGCGTCTCTCGCGGGCGGCGGCGATCGATCGCCTGCTCGCGCGCTACCTCGCGGGAGCGGCGTTCGCGAGCGAGGCGGCCCTCGCCCGACTCTTCGGCCTCCCGCGCGCCGACGTGGCTGCCTCGCTCGCTCGCCTCGCCCGCGCCGGGCGGGTTCGCGTCGGCTGCGAGGTCCCCGGGTGGCCGGGGCGCTGGGTGGTCGTTGCGTAGCGACCCCCCGCCGCGCGGCGTGATTCGCGTGGGGTGAGGAACGTGCGACGGCTCCGGCTGTCCCGGCTCCCTCCGGCCCAGTCCGAGGCCCTTCGCGTAGTCTCCCGGTGCCTCGGTCGGGAGGCCGCCTACCTCGTCGGCGGCGCGGTGCGGGACGCCCTGCTCGGCCTGACGTTCGACGACCTCGACCTCGCGGTGCCGTCAGGCGCGGCCGCGCTCGCGCGTCGGCTCGCCGAGACCGACGGGGGGACCTACGTGGAGCTGGACGCCGAGCGAGGCTCGGCCCGGGCGCTCCTGCGCGTGGCCGGAACCACGGTGCAGGTCGACGTGACCAACTTCCGGGGCCCGACGCTCCCCGACGATCTCGCCGACCGCGACTTCACCGTCAATGCGCTGGCGGTGTCCGTGCGCGGGCTCGCCCGCGGCGGCGCCGCCGTCGTCGATTCCCGGGGCGGCCTCGCCGATCTCCGTAGGCGACGGCTTCGCCTGGCGACACCCGACGCGATCGCGCGCGACCCGGTGCGGGCGCTCAGGGGGATCCGACTCGAGGCTCTGCTCCGGTTCAGGCTCGACGCCGGCGCGGCCCGGGCCATCCGGCGGGACGCGGCGGCGCTCGGCCGCGTCGCCGCCGAGCGGGTCGGGCAGGAGATCGTGGCGATCCTGCGGCTCGCGGGCTCGGCCTCCGTGGTGCGACGTGCCGAAGGACTCGGAGTGCTCGCCGCCGTCATCCCGGAGACCGTGGCGATGCGCGGGGTCACGCAGCCGGCGCCGCACCGCTTCGACGTGCTCGAGCACTCGCTTCG
>QHRX01000123.1 GCA_003221455.1 Candidatus Rokuibacteriota bacterium | reverse complement strand
CGTACGAGTAGACCCCGAGGAGGCCCGTGAGGCAGACCTCGAGCCCCGTCTCCTCGAGCGTCTCGCGAATCGCCGCGTCAACCGTCCGTTCGCCGAAGTCCACGAACCCGCCCGGGTAGGTCCACTTGCCCTTCGCGGGGCTGATCGCCCGCCGCGTCAGCAGCACGCGCCCGTCTTCCATCGGGACCGTGGCCGCGACGAGCTTCGGACTCAGGTAGAAGACGAACCGGCAGCCGGTGCACACCGCCTGCTCACGGTGATCGGTGGCCAGGCGCTCGCGCCCGAGCGGCGCGCCGCAGAGGGGACAGTAGCGGATCGTGGTCGGCGAGAGGGTGCGTTCCGCGTGCGTGTCGTGGTCGGTCATGCGGCCAGTCTAGCACGCGTCCCCGACGCTCCCGCGTGGCGCCGGTGGGCGCTCAACCCGGGCGCGCCCGTGCCGTACAATACGGGACTGTCCCGGCCGCGCGGAGGGAATCGGCATGAAGGTCGATCGACGGCGACTCGAGCTGACCCTGGAGGAGCTCTCCCGCATCGGCGAGACCCCGAGGGGGGGCCTCACCCGGCTCGCCCTGTCCGACGACGACCGCCGCGCGCGGGACCGCGTGGTCGCGTGGATGCGCGCGACCGGCCTCGCCGTGCGGGTGGACCGCATGGGGAACATCTTCGGCGAGCGGCCGGGCACCGAGCCGCTCCCGCCCGTGATGGTGGGCTCCCACCTTGATTCCGTGCCGACGGGCGGCCGGTACGACGGTCAGCTTGGCGTCCTCTGCGCGCTCGAGGCGATCCGCGCCCTCGACGATCACGGGGTCCGCACCCGGCACCCGGTCACGCTCGTCGTCTTCACGAACGAGGAGGGCGCGCGCTTCCAGCCGGCCGAGCTCGCCAGTGGGGTCCTGGCCGGCCGCATCCCGCTCGAGGACGCCTACAACGCCCGGGACAAGGACGGTATCCGGCTCGTCGACGAGCTCGAGCGGATCGGGTATCTCGGCCCCGAGCCGTGCGCGGCGCGGCCGATGCGGGCCTACCTCGAGCTGCACATCGAGCAGGGCCCGCTCCTCGAGGAGGGGGGCTACTCGGTCGGCGTCGTGGAGGGCATCGTGGCAATCTCCTGGTCGCGGGTCACGATCCGCGGGACCCAGGACCACGCGGGCCCCACTCCGATGCGGACGCGCCACGACGCGCTCGTCGCGGCCGCCGACGTCGTCGCCGGCGTGCGCCGGCTGGCGAGGGACATCGTCGGCGGCGACATGGTCGCCACCGTCGGCCAGCTCAGCGTCGCCCCGAACATCGTCAACGCGATCCCGGGCACGGTCACGCTCTCCGTGGACCTGCGCGATCCCTCCGACTCCGCCCTCGACCGCGCGCTCCCGATGCTCGAGCGCGTGGTGCGGCAGGCGTGCGAGCGGGAGGGCGTCCGGTGGGAGCTCGAGCACTACTGGCGTGTACCGTACACGCCGTTCGACCCGCTCGTCGTCGACACGATCGAGCGCGCCGCCCGGGCCGCCGGGGCGCGCCACCGGCGGCTGCGGTCGGGTGCCGGGCACGACGCCCAGTACATGGCGACGCTCGGCCCGGCCGGGATGATCTTCGTGCCGTCGCGGGGCGGGCGGAGCCACTGCGAGGAGGAGTTCACGCCGATGGACGACATCGAGTACGGCGCGACGACATTACTCCTTGCGGCGGCCGAACTGGCCCGGGCAGAATGACCTGGATGGCCAACGCAGAGGTCACCCGGACCCAGCCCCAGCCCGGGGCGTCCGAGGTCGTCGAGACGGCGCAGGCCCCGCCCTGGATGACCATCCTTCACAACTGTGACTGTCACACCTTCGAGGAGGTCGTCCGACAGCTCATGAGGGCGATCGCGTGCTCCGAGGAGGACGGGTGGCAGATCGCCTGGCAGGTCCACAACACGGGCAAGGCCGTGGTCAAGATCGCGCCGGAGCCCGAGTGCGTCCGCGTCGGCAACATCCTCGCTGCCGCCGGCCTCGTCGTCACCGTCACCCAGTCCTGACCGCTACCGCGGCCGCTCGGGCGCCCGGGCGCCACGCTGGCATCCGGGGGCCAGCCGAGGCATGCCAGAACGGCTCTGCCTATCAGTTGAGGCGACAAAACTCCTTGTCTGACAGCATGTTAGCCATTCGGCACCGCCCTTGCTCTATCCACTGGGCAGCAGTACACCCGAACCAGAGGAGGCGCTACCGTGAGACACGCGATGACGATCATGAAGAAGATGTGGCGGCAAGACCTGAACCTGCGCGAGTCGCTGACCGGCTCCGGCAACCTCTTCTGGGCCGCCGTGGCGCTCATCGTGCCGTTCGGCTGGGTGTTCCTGATCTTCCGCCTCGAGCCGGTGCGCGTCCGGGTTCGCTCGCTGCGCAACTGGTAGGCGGGCGGCCGGCGCCGCCCCGCGCGACGACCGGTCTAGTCCCTTCGAGTCTCGGGTTGGCCGATCAGCGTCCAGTCGTTCACGCCCGGAGTCACGGGCGCCTCCGCCGTCGACGTCGTCACGATCCGGTTGCGTCCGGGAGAGAACCAGGTGTACTGGTCGGCCGGGGGGATCGCCGGCGCCTCGCCCATCTCGGGACCTGACTGACCGCTCTCCTGTCGATCCGTACGCCGCTGGCGCTTCGCTTCCTGCTTGGCCTTCCGCAGGTCTTCCTTACGGCGTCGGTCGAACCCGTAGCTGCCGGCGCGACGGGCCACTTAGAGCACCGGCCCGATCATCCAGGGCGCGAACTCCTCCTCGCCGACGCCGGAGAGCTCGCTCTTGCTCTTCTTCCCCGAGGCGACCGCGACCACCTCCTCGAAGATCTGCCGGCCGACCGCCTCGAGCGGCGTGCCCTCGAGGATGACGCCACAGTTGATGTCCATGTCGTCTGCCATGTGCCGGTACATGAGCGAGTTGGTCGCCAGCTTGATCGACGGCACCGGCTTGCAGCCGAACACCGAGCCGCGGCCCGTGGTGAAGCAGATGATGTTGGCGCCGCCGGCGACGAGGCCCGTGATCGACACCGGGTCGTGACCCGGCGTGTCCATGAACACGAAGCCCTTGGTCGTGATCGGCTCGCCGTAGCAGAAGACGTCCATCATCGGCGTGGTGCCGCCCTTGGTGACGCCGCCGAGCGACTTCTCGTACACGGTCGTGAGCCCGCCCGCCTTGTTGCCGGGCGCCGGGTTGTTGTCCATCTCCCCGCCGCGCGCGGCGAGGTGCTGGAGCCACCACTCGAACCGGTCGAGGAGCTTCTTGGCCACGCCCTCGTTGATCGCGCGCCGGATCAGCAGCTGCTCGGCGCCGTAGATCTCGGTGGTCTCGGCGAGTACCCCGGTGCCTCCGTAGCGGACCAGCTCGTCGACGGCCCAGCCGAGCGCCGGGTTCGCGGTGATGCCGGAGTTGCCGTCGGAGCCGCCGCAGTTCGTCGCGAGGACCAGCTCGGACAGCGGCTGCCGGGTCCGCCGGACGTCGTTGGCCTGCGGGAGGACCCGGGCGACCGCGGCGACCGCCGCCTCCACCGTCTTCCGGACGCCACCCGACTCCTGGATCGTGATGACGGTGGGCCGGTCGGGCCGGCCCGCAACCGTCATCTTCTGCTTGTCGACGAGGACGGTGGCCTGGTTGACCTCGCAGCCGAGCCCGATGAGGACGTAGGCGGCGACGTTCGGGTGCTTCGAGTAGCCGGCCAGCACGCGCTGGAGCGCCCAATGATCCTCGCTGTTCAGCACCTGGCCACACCCCGACTTGTGGGTGATCGCGATGACGCCGTCGACGTTTGGGTAGTAGGTGGAGACGTCCCTGAACTTCTCCCGCACGAACTGGCAGACGCTGGCCGAGCAGTTGACGGTCGAGAGGACGGCGACGTAGTTGCGCGTGCCCACGCGGCCGTCAGCCCGCTTGTAGCCGTCGAAGTAGCGCATCCGTTCGGCCGGGTAGTAGTCGACCGGCTTCACGTCCACCCCGATCTCGTACTGCTGCCGGAGCTCGCCGACGGCCAGGTTGTGAACGTGCACGTGGTCGCCGACCCCGATCTCCTGGGTCGCGAAGCCGATGATCTGGCCGTAGCGACGGACGGGCTCGCCGACCCTCGCCGCGCGTCGCGCGATCTTGTGGCCGGCCCGGATGTCCTGGCGGACCTCGACCTGCTCCGGGCCGTCCTCGATAATCGTGCCCGCCGGGATGCCGACCTTCGCGATCATCACGTCGTCGGCCGGGTTGAGGAGGATCGCCTTCTCTGCCAACGCAAACGTCGCCATGCTATGTCCCCTCGCGTTCGACCGGTGCCCCGGCCCGCCGCCCGTTGACCACGGTGACGGCCCCGCCCGGCACCGCGCTTGCCCCGAGCGCCCCCAGCACCACGGACCGCGTGGCGCCGTGGAGGCAGGCCCGTCGACTATGCGCGATCGTCGCCGCCTCCGCAACCCGGGGGGGCGAGGACCCGAGCGCTGCGGAGCTCACGGTCCGTGATCGGGAGCCCGTCGGCCTCGCCCGGCGCCTGCCGCTAGAACGTATCATACGTCGGGCGACCCGGGGTCCTGCGGGGTTGCCCCCCCACCCGGTGGACGGCTCCGCCGGGGCCTCCCGCATCGTGGGCGCGGGCTCGCGCCGACTCACCGCTGTCCGTCGCCATGATACCGCCCGGCCGGGTCGCGGCGGGCCGTGCCGTCCGCCTTGATCGTCAGCACGGCCGGTGGCTCCCGCTCGAGCTGGATCGTCGTGTGGTCGATCCCGAAGCGCGCGTGCAGGAGCGCGTGCAGCCGCTCGAGGATCCGCTCGCCGCCGGCCAGGTCCTCGACGACCACGTGGGCGCTCATCGCCTCCCGGCCCGACGTCAGCGTCCAGACGTGGAGGTCGTGGACGCGGCGCACACCCGACGCCGCGGCGAGCGCCCGCTCGACCTCCTCCAGTGCCAGGTGCGAGGGGGTCCCCTCGAGGAGCACGTTGACCGCCTGCCGCAGCAGGCCCCAGGTGCGCGGGACGATGAAGACGCCGATGGCGGCGCTCACGAGCGGGTCGGCCAAGGTCCAGCCGCTCAGCAGGACGACGAGGCCGGCCACGATGACCCCGAGCGAGGACAGCGCGTCGCTGAGCGCTTCCAGGTACACCGCGCGCACGCTGAGGCTCGCCGGCGCGTCGGCGCGCAGGAGCCAGGCACCGCCGAGGTTGGCCGCGAGCCCGAGCGTGGCCACCCCGAGCATGGGGCCCCCCAGTACCTCGCGCGGCTCGACGATTCGGTGGGAGGCCTCCACCAGGATGGCGCCCGCGACGCCGAGCAGGACGAGCGCGTTGACGAGGGCGGCGAGGATCTCGACGCGGTAATACCCGTAGGTCTTCTCGGGCGTGGGCGGGCGCGTGGCGACCCAGCTGGCGAAGAGGGCCAGGACGAGGCCGCCGACGTCGGTGAGCATGTGGGCGGCGTCGGCCAGGAGTGCCAGGCTCCCGGTCCAGAGCCCGCCCGCGACCTCGACCGCCAGCACCCCGCTCGCGAGCGCGAGGGTCCGGAGGAGGACGCCGCGCGAGCGCCCGGCGGCGGTTTCCCGGGGAAGAGACGTCACACCGTCGATCGTACCAGCCTGCCGAAACGGCAGTCCAGGTCGGGCCGTCCCCGGCGTCGTCAGGGGCTAGGCGCCGCGGAGCTTGCGGGCGGCTTCCGCGCGCATCTTCTGCATGGCGTGCGTCTCCTGGTCGGAGTAGCGCTCCTCCGCCCACGGGTCCGCCTGCATGTGGTAGCCGTTCTGCTCCCAGAACCC
>QHRX01000204.1 GCA_003221455.1 Candidatus Rokuibacteriota bacterium | reverse complement strand
GTTGTATTCGACGGGGTCCTCGGCGGTCATGATGTTGATATCGGGGGAGTTGACGGTATGGACGGCGGAGTAGAGGGTGGTGGTCTTGCCCGAGCCGGTGGGGCCGGTGATGAGGACCATGCCGTAGGGGGAGCGGATGGCTTTCTGGAAGTGTTCGAGGGCGTCGCGGTCGAAGCCGAGCTTGGCGAGGTCGAGCTGGAGGGAGTCTTTGTCGAGCAGGCGCATGACGGTTTTCTCCCCGTAGATGGTGGGGAGGGTGGAGACGCGGAAGTCGATTTCGTGGGTGTTGTAGCGGAGCTTGATGCGGCCGTCCTGGGGGAGGCGGCGTTCGGCGATATCGAGGTTGGCCATGATCTTGACCCGGGAGATGAGGGCGGGCTCGAGGCGTTTGGGAGGGGTCATGATCTCGTGGAGGACGCCGTCCACGCGGAAGCGGATGCGGAAGACCTTTTCGTAGGGCTCGAGGTGGATGTCGGAGGCGCCGCGGCGGATGGCGTCGACCAGGACCATGTTGACGAGCTTGACGATGGGGGCCTCGTCGGCCGACTCCTTGAGCTCAAAGATGTCGACCTTGGCGCCGACCTCGTCCTCGTCGAGGAGCTCGACGTCGCCGACCGCGCCCTCGAGCTCTTGGATGACCTCGCCGATCGCGGTCGTCTGGACGTCGTAGTTGCGCTCGATGGCCTTGCGGATGGCGCCCTGGGCGGCCACGACCGGCAGGATCTGGAAGTTGGTCATAAAGGCCACGTCGTCGAGGGCGAAGACGTTGGTGGGGTCGGCCATGGCCAAGGTCAGCACGTTGGCCTTGCGCTCGACCGGGACGATCTCGTACTTCCGCGCCATCTGGGCGGGGACGAGCTTGAGGACGTCGGGATCGATGTCGAGCTGGGAGAGCGTGACCGAGGGGATGCCGTACTGCCGGGCGAGGAAGCCGACCAGCTGGTCTTCGTTGACCAGGTTGAGCCGCACGAGGAGCGAGCCGAGCTTTTCGGTGGTCCCCTTCTGCGCCAGGAGCGCCCGCTGGAGCTGCTCCCGGTCGATCAGCCCTTCCGCGACGAGGAGGTCACCCAGGCGCCTGCTGACGGGCTGTCCGATTTTGGTCTCGGCCATCTGCCCAAATCATTGTACCCCACCCAAGTGCTTCAACACATCGGTAAAGGCCTTGTACGCCTCGTCCTGGTAGAGCACGAAAACCACACGTTTAAGGCTACTTGTGCCGCCCTTCAGGTGGTCGAGAACGGTGGTGACCATCGCGTCGGCGGCCTTGGCCGGGGGAAATCCCCCGACCCCGGTGCCGAGTGCAGGAAAGGCGATCGACGTGATGCGGTGCTTCTCGGCGAGCTGCAGGGCGGACTTCGTGGCGGCGCCGATCTTGGTCGCGTCCGCCTTCAGGTCCGGGCCCAGGGCGGCCGCGTGAATGACGTGGGTCGCGGGGAGGTTCGCCGCGGTGGTGAGCACCGCCTCGCCGACCTCGATCGGCCCCTGGCGCATGGCGTCCTCCTCGATGATGACGCCCCCCTTGCGCTTGATCGCGGCGGCGACGCCCGTTCCCATCGCCAGCGTGGAGTTGGCGGCGTTGACGATCGCGTCCACTTCCCAGTCCGTGATGTCTCCGCGTTCGACGAGGACACTGGCCTGCTTGACTTTGAGCTTCATCGGGGCGACTCACCCCCACCGTGTTCGCGGGCCTTGACGGCCTGCCACAGGCGCTCGAGTTCCGCGGCCGTGACGGTCGCGGTGTCCTTCCCCCGCGCGGTCAGATCGGCCTCCATCTGCGTGAACCGGCGGCGGAACTTCTCCACGGCGCCCTGCAGGGCTTCCTCGGCATCGATCTCGCACAGGCGCGCCACGTTGACGACCGAGAAGAAGACGTCGCCCAGCTCCTCCTGGATTCGGTCCCGGTCACCCTGGGCGAGCGCGGTCTCGACCTCGCCCAGTTCCTCGCGGACCTTCTGCCAGGCCGCGACCGCGTCCGGCCAGTCGAAGCCGATGCGCGCGGCCTTGGACTGGAGCCGCTGCGCGCGCAGGAGGGACGGCAGGCTTCGCGGCACTCCTTCCAGCACCGATCGGACGCGCCCGGCGTCCCGGGCCTCCGACTGCTTGATTGCCTCCCACTGCGCCAACGCCTGGCGCGCGCTCGTCACCGCCGTGTCGCCGAACACGTGCGGGTGTCGGCGGATCATCTTTCGGGCGAGGTGGTCCAGCACCTCCCCCATCGTAAAGTCGCCCGCCTCGGCGGCCAGGCGCGCGTGAAAGATGATCTGGAAGAGCAGGTCTCCGAGCTCCTCGCGGACCGCCGGGGCCGATCCGGATTCGATCGCCTCGAGGACTTCGTACGCCTCCTCGACCAGGAAGGGCTTCAGCGAGGCCGGCGTCTGTTCCCTGTCCCAGGGACAGCCCTCCGATCCGCGCAGGCGAGCCATGATCTCAAGGAGTGATTCGAAAAGGACACCCGGCGAGTCGACCATGTGCGTCTCTGGACAGTAACCGAGTATACAACAAGCGTTTTCGGCTGTGCTACGCTTGCGCCGATGGCGCCCGCCCCCTCCGACGAGGGCTTCAAGGTTACCGACCGTCGCCGCCAGACGGACGCGGAGCCGATCCGCCCCGACGCGGGTTTCGCCGCGCCCTCTCCGGGGCCGGAGGCGCCGTCGAGGGCCGCCCCGGATCCGGGCCGGAGCCTCGCCGGGCTGTTCGTCATGTTCGCCAGCTCGGCGCTGATCGCCCTTGGGGAGTCACCGGATCCGCTCACCGGGCAGGTGCAGATGAACCTCGAGCAGGCCGGCGAAGCCATCGACATCCTGACGTTGCTCCGCGAAAAGACGGAGGGCAACCGAACCCCCGAGGAAACTCAGCTGCTCGAGCAGCTCATCTACGACTTGCAGCTCCGGTTCGTCCGGGCTACGGGGCCCCGGTCCGGATGACGAGCCGACCGTCGTCGACGGCGACGTCCTGCACCACCTTCGGCACCGGGAAGCGGAAGAGGTGCCGCCCCGACTGCCCGAGCATGAACTTCAGGATCCAGGCGCCGATCGGCTGGGTCCCGAGCGCGAATTCGTCGATCTCGAAGCGGCCGAACTGGCGATCGCGGAGGACCGTGGCCCGTTCCAGCCTGAGCTGGCCGCGGACCCGCACCCAGACCGGCTGGTCGGTCCGGCCGCGCGGAAGATAGGGCGCGAGCTGCGCGAAGGGGACGCCCTGCATCAGGTTGCGCAGCGCGGTCCGGCCGCGGAACTCGATCGTCTTATCGGGGAGTAGGGCCACCGAGATCGGGGAGAAGGACAGGCCGGCGGCGTCGATCAAATGCCGCGACAGGAACGCGTTCAACTCCCGCTCCGTGAAGGTGATGGGGTCCGCCCGGCCCGAACGCTCACTCTCGCGGAGGACGATCTCGTAGAGCTTCTGCTGGGCCCGGTATCCGTCCGCGGTCGTGAACGGCTGAATCTGGACCTCCGGCTCGTCGAAGATGTTGACGGAGAAGAAGACCGCGCCGGCTGCCGCCACCCCGAAGATGACCAGGGCCAGAACGACGAGGAGGCATCCGACGCACCCCAGCCGCATGCGCCACCCTAGCATCCGGTGTTTTGGACGGTCAATAAAAATTCAGCACTTAGCCACACTTCCGGCCCAACCAGGGTCCTTTGACCACCAGGTACTTGACACGAGACCACTCATACGATATAAAGCTAACAGACTAAGATATGGCCGGCATGAGGCACCGGCCCAAGGAGGAGAGAGACTATGGCGATGGAACGCTGGCGTCCCTTTGGATCCGCGTTGCGGTGGGAGCCCGTCGGGCATCTGGGGGAGATTCAGGCCGAGGTGAACCGCCTCTTCGACTCGTTCTTCGGGCGCCCGACGAGCGTGTCCATGAGCGAGCGCATGTGGATGCCGGTCGTGGACGTGCAGGAGACCGAGAATGAGCTGATCGTCTCCTGCGACCTGCCCGGCGTTCGCGAGAAGGATGTCGCGGTCTCGATCACCGGCGATGTGTTGACGGTGAAGGGGGAGCGGAAGGCGCAGAACGAGGTGGGCGACGAGAACCTGCATCGCCTCGAGCGCTGGCACGGCAAGTTCGAACGGCATATCACGCTGCCCGTCCCCGTCCAGGCCGATCAGGTCAAGGCGACCTATCGGGACGGGGTGCTCGAGATCAGGCTCCCGAAGGTAGAAGAGATCAAGCCCAAGGAGATCAAGATCGACGTTGTCTGAGGTGATGCTGGACGGACGGCCGGTCTTCCGCGCGGGCCGGCATGGCCAGCGCGGAGGCCGGCCGGCGTCTCTTGCGAAATGAGCCGGCGAAAGGGGAGAACATCAACATGGCGAAGGTAATCGGTATCGACCTCGGGACGACGAACTCGGTGGTGGCGGTCGTCGAGGGCGGGGACCCCGCGGTGATCGCGAACCAGGAGGGCAGCCGCCTGACCCCGTCCGTCGTGGGCTTCACGAAGGACGGCGAAATCCTGGTCGGGCAAGTGGCGAAGCGCCAAGCGATCACGAACCCGGAAAACACGGTCTTCTCGATCAAGCGATTCATGGGGCGCCGTTACGACGAGGTGCTGCAGGAGATCAAGCTCGTCCCGTACAAGGTCGTCCGCGCCGAGAACGGCGACGTCCGCATCGAGGTGCGGGGCAAGCCGTATTCGCCCCCCGAAATCTCCGCCATGATCCTGCGCAAGCTCAAGGAGGCGGCCGAGGCCTACCTGGGCGAGAAGGTCACCCAGGCCGTCATCACCGTGCCGGCCTACTTCAACGACAGCCAGCGACAGGCCACCAAGGATGCCGGGCGGATCGCCGGGCTCGAGGTCCTCCGGATCATCAACGAGCCGACCGCGGCCGCGCTGGCCTACGGCATGGACAAGAAGAAGGAGGAGACGATCGTCGTGTACGACCTCGGCGGCGGCACGTTCGACATCTCGATTCTCGAGATCGGCGACGGCGTGTTCGAGGTCAAGGCCACGAACGGTGACACCCACCTCGGCGGTGACGATTTCGACCAGCGGATTATCGACTGGATCGCGGACGAGTTCAAGCGCGAGAACGGCATCGACCTCAAGAAGGATCGCATGGCGCTGCAGCGGCTCAAGGAGGCCGCCGAGAAGGCCAAGTGCGAGCTGTCGACGACCCTCCAGACCGAGATCAACCTGCCCTTCATCACCGCGGACGCGAGCGGGCCGAAGCACCTCGTCCTGACCCTGACCCGGGCGAAGCTCGAGCAGCTCGTCGCGGACCTGATCGAGCGCACGCTCGGTCCGTGTCGTCAGGCGATGCAGGACGCCGGCGTCGCCGCCAAGGACATCCACGAGGTCATCCTGGTCGGCGGCCAGACGCGTATGCCCAAGGTGCAGGAGACCGTCAAGGGGCTCTTCGGCCGAGAGCCGCACAAGGGCGTGAACCCGGACGAGGTCGTCGCGGTCGGCGCGGCCGTGCAGGCGGCGGTGCTCACCGGCGAGGTGAAAGACCTCCTCCTCCTCGACGTCACCCCGCTGTCGCTCGGCATCGAAACGCTGGGTGGTGTGATGACGACCCTGATCCCCCGTAACACCACGATTCCGACGAAGAAGAGCGAGGTTTTTACCACCGCGGCGGACAACCAGACTTCCGTCGAGGTGCACGTCCTCCAGGGCGAGCGGCCGATGGCTCGCGACAACCGGACGCTCGGGAAGTTCCATCTCGTCGGCATCCCGCCGGCGCCTCGCGGCATACCACAGGTCGAGGTCACGTTCGACATCGACGCGAACGGGATCCTCAACGTCTCCGCCAAGGACACGGCGACCGGGAAGCAGCAGAACATCACGATTACCGCGTCGTCTGGGCTGACGAAGGATGAGATCGACCGGATGATGAAGGAGGCGGAGGCGCACTCGGCCGACGACACCCGCCGCAAGCAGGAGATCGAGAGCCGGAACCAGACCGACTCGCTCGTGTACTCCACCGAGCGCACGCTCGCCGAGCACGGCGGCAAGCTCGCCGAGGGCGAGCGCAAGACGATCGAGGACGCGCTCAACGAAGCGCGGGAAGCGCTGAAGGGCGAGGACTACGAGCGCATCAAGCGTGCCGGAGAGAACTTGACCAAGGCCTCGCACAAGCTCGCTGAGCTCATGTACCGCCAGGCGCAAGCCGGGCAGGCGGGCCCGACCGACGGGCAGGCGCGCCAGGGCGCGCCGAAGGAGGGCGAGGTCGTCGACGCCGAGTTTGAGGACCTGGGCGACAAGAAGTAAGGGCTCCCATGCGGCGTGATTACTACGCGGTGCTCGGCATCGCGTCGACGGCGGACGTGCGTGAAATCCGGCAGGCGTATCGCCGCCTGGCTCGCCGCTACTCGCCGGACGTGAATTTCTGGGACGCCGAGGCCCAGGCGGTCTTCCAGGAGATCTCCGAGGCGTACCGTGTCCTCAGCGATACCGGCGCCCGGTCGATGTACGACCGGTACGGTCACCTCCTCTCCGATCGTGAGGCGGTGGGCGCGGGACGGCGTGGCGACGATCTCCATCTGGCCGTGTCGCTGTCGCTGGTGGATGCGGCCCGAGGGGTGACGCTGCCGGTCGAGCTCAGCCGGTTCTCGCCGTGCGGTGCGTGCGGTGGCGGCGGCTGCGAGGAGTGCCGGGGACGGGGCGTCCGGCTCGTGACCGAGAGTGCCTCGATCCCCGTTCCCGCTGGCGTGGACACCGGTGCCGAGATCCGGGTCGCCGGTCAGGGTCACGCGGGCCCCTTCGCGGGGCCGCGGGGCGATCTCATCGTCAGCACGCGGGTGGAGGATCACCCGTTCTTCGTCCGTAAGGGCGACAACCTCCACTGCGAGGTGCCGATCACGCTGGCGGAGGCGATCCTCGGCGCCCGCATCCAGGTGCCGGCGCTCGACGGCGACGCGGTGCTCGTCGTCCCCCCGGGCACCCAGAGCGGCCAGTCGTTCCGACTCCGTGGGCGCGGCGTGCCCCACGTGTTCGGCGCGGGCGCGGGCGACCTGTACGTCACCGCGCGGGTTGAGATCCCGAAGGGGCTCGACGCGCGGACCCAGGAGATGGTCCGCGAGCTTGGCCGCGTGCTCGCGTCCGACCCGCGCGCCGATCTGCGCCGGCACGGCGGGGGCGCCGCATGACCGATCGCGGCAAGCCGCTCTACATGATCGGAGTCGTGGCCGACCTGCTGAAGATCCACCCCCAGACGCTCCGGTTCTACGAGAAGAAGGGGCTGATCCAGCCGAGCCGGACGGAGGGGCGCACGCGCATGTATTCGGAGGAGGACGTCGAGGAGATCGCGCGACTGCTCAGGCTCACGCGCGACCTCGGCGTGAATCTCGCCGGGGCCGAGATCATCCTAAAAATGCGGCGCCGGATGCTCGAGATGCAGCGACAGATCGAGAGCCTACTCGAGTACGTACGAGACGAGGGTGAGGCAGCGGCGCGTCCGCGACAGGAGCGGGCCCCGCGGGAGGCGCTGGTGCGGGCCGCTACCGGCCAGCTCCGTCCGGTCGACATCTTCTGAGAGAGGCGGATGCAATGACTGAGAAGCAAGAACCGGAAGCCCCGGATATCGTCGCGGTCCTCCCACTTCGCGAGACCGTGCTGTTTCCCCAGGCGGTGCTGCCGCTGTCGGCGGGGCGCGCGTCGTCGGTGCGGCTGATCGAGGAGGCGGTCCGGGCGAGCCGCCTGATCGGGGTCGTCACCCAGCGGGATCCCGCCGCAGACGACCCCGGGGCGGCCGGCCTCTACCCCGTCGGGGTGCTGGCGCGCATCCACAAGGCGGTCAAGCAGGCGGACGGGACCGTCCGCCTCGTGGTGCAGGGCCTCAGCCGCTTCCGGCTCGTGGAGGTGTTGGAAGACAAGCCGTTCCTCCGGGCGCGCGTCCAGGCCTTGACGGACCCGTCCGATGCCGCCGGCGACGTCGAGTCGCAGGCGCTCATGCGCAACGCGGTGGCGCTGTTCCGGAAGGTCGTGGCGCTGTCGCCGCTGCTGTCCGACGAGGCCGCGAATCTCCCCGTCAACATCCTGCACCCCGGCACGCTCGCCGACGTGATCGCGGCGGCACTGCCGACGCTCAGCACGGTCGTCAAGCAGGAGGTGCTCGAGACGCTCGACGTCAGACTGCGCCTGCAAACGATCGTCGCCGCGCTGACGAAAGAGGCCGAGGTCCTCGAACTGGGGTCGAAGATCCAGTCCGAGGTCCAGTCGGAGGTTTCCAAGACCCAGCGCGAGTACTACCTCCGCGAACAGATGAAGGCGATCCAGAAAGAGCTGGGCGCCTCGGACGAGCGGACGCAAGAGATCGAGGAGCTGCGGGCCAAGATCGAGGCGAGCGGGATGCCGGAGGAGGCTCACAAGGAGGCGACACGGGAGCTCGACCGGCTGGCCAAGATGCCGCCGGCGGCCGCCGAGTACACGGTCGCCCGGACATACCTCGACTGGCTCATCGCGATGCCGTGGCGAACCGAGACCGTCGACAACGTCGACATCGCGGAGGCCCGCCGTGTTCTGGACGAGGACCACGTCGGACTCGACAAGGTCAAGGAGCGGATTCTCGAATATCTGGCGGTCAAGAAGATCCGCCCCGAGGGCAAGGGCCCGATCCTTTGCTTCGTCGGCCCGCCCGGGGTCGGCAAGACGTCGCTGGGGAAGTCGATCGCCCGCGCCCTCGGTCGGAAGTTTCACCGGCTATCGCTCGGCGGAATGCGCGACGAGGCCGAGATCCGCGGACACCGGCGCACCTACATCGGCGCGCTTCCCGGGCAGATCGTGCAGGGCCTCCGTCGGGCGGGGACCAAGAACCCGGTTCTCATGCTGGACGAGATCGACAAGCTGGGGATGGATTTCCGGGGAGACCCTGCGTCCGCACTCCTCGAGGTCCTCGACCCCGAGCAGAACGGCTCGTTCCGGGACCACTACCTGGACGTCCCCTTCGACCTGAGCCGGGTGCTGTTCATCACGACCGCCAACATCCTGGACACCGTCCCCGCGCCGCTGCGCGATCGGATGGAGGTCATTCATCTGGCCGGGTACACGGAGGAGGAAAAGATCGCCATCGCCAAGGAGCACCTGGTGCCGAAGCAGGCTCGCGAGCACGGCCTCCAGGCCGGTACCGACCTGACCTTCGCCGAGGAGGCGCTCCGGGTCCTCATCCGGGGGTACACGCGCGAGGCGGGTCTGCGAAACCTGGAGCGCGAGATCGCGACGGTCTGCCGGAAGATCGCGCGGCGGCGGGGCGAAGAGGGGAATGCCGATTCCGTGGCGGTGACCCCCGAGCTCGTGGCGTCCCTCCTCGGCGCCCCGCGCTGGGAATACGAGGAGCTCCGAGAGCGGACCCGCGAGTCCGGTGTCGCCATCGGGCTCGCCTGGACACCCGTGGGCGGCGACATCCTGTTCGTCGAGGCGACGCGGATGAAGGGCGGTAAGACGCTCACCCTGACCGGCCAGCTCGGCGACGTCATGAAGGAATCGGCGCAGGCGGCGCTCTCGTGGGTGCGGTCGCACGCCGGCGAGCTCGGGATCGCGCCCGACGTCTGGGAGACCTCCGACATCCATGTCCACGTGCCGGCCGGCGCGATCCCGAAGGACGGACCGTCGGCCGGAGTGACGATGGTCGCCGCCCTCGTGTCGCTCTTGGCCGGCCGCCCGGTCCGGGGCGACCTGGCGATGACCGGCGAGATCAGCCTCTCGGGGCGGGTCCTGCCGGTGGGCGGCATCAAAGAGAAGATTCTCGCGGCGCGCCGCGCTGGCGTGTCGACCGTGATCCTCCCCCGGCGCAACGAGAAGAACCTGCTGGAGGACGTCCAGCCCTCCGTCCGCGAGAGCATGACCTTCCACCTCGTGGACTCGATCCCGGAAATGCTGGCGGTCGCTTTCGAGCAGACGCCGTGGCGACCGATTCTTGGCGTCGAATCGATCGCTTAGGCGTCTTGACAGGCGACCGGGGGGCTCCCTAGAATGAAGGTGTGTCCCAGCATCGCCTGGCACGCATCGCCCTCAGCCTCGTCCTGACGTCGCCCGTTTCGGCAGGCGCGGCCGCGTATCGCCTGGTCGCGCCGGACGGAACTGTTTACCTCACCAACGCGCCGAACGATCCCCGCTACCAGCGGCTGCGCGGAGTGTCGGGGACGGAGGCGGGGTGGCTCCGTGTTCCGGACCCCCGGGCCCCTCAGTTCGCGGCGGAGATCAGCGAGGCGGCGCTCCAGTACGGTGTCCCGCAGCGGTTGGTCGAAGCCGTTATCCGGGCGGAATCGGCCTACAACGCCGCCGCCGTCTCCCGCAAGGGTGCGCGCGGGCTGATGCAGCTGATGCCGGCCACCGCGTCGATGCTCGGCGTGCATGACAGCTTCAACCCGCGCCAGAACATCGACGGAGGGGTCCGCCACCTGCGCGGGCTGATGGACCGCTACTCGAACGACCTCCGCCGGGCGCTGGCCGCGTACAACGCCGGCGAGCAGGCGGTCAACTGGTATCGCGGCGTCCCCCCGTATCCGGAAACCCAGCAGTACGTCGAGCGGATCCTCCTGGACTACGGCGGCGCGGAGGGCGCGGGCCAGCCCCGGGCTATCTTTCGCTACGTCGGGCAGGACGGGACCGTGACGTACACGAATATCCCGGTCGGGTCGCACTCGCCCCGGTAGAGGCGGGCGCGCCCCTCGGGCGCGCGCGTCGGACCAAGTCTCGAAACCGTTCGTGCCGCCCGCCCACGGCCGTCGCCGGGATCGCCGGGAACCTCTCGCGGGGCACGATCTCGCCGTCGAGTGACGGACGGGCGGTCACGGCTCCCGGGTCAGCGCGTCTCCACGGTTCAGGGCCTTGAGCCCGTCCTCGACCTGCCGGATCTCCTTGCGTAGCTCGCGGAGCCGCATCGTGTCGGTTGGCCTGTGCGGAGTCCGCGCCGATATCGTGCGTACCTGGTTCTGGAGGGCAGCGAGCCTCGACCGCTGCGCGTCGACGAAGAGCTCCTTGAGCGTCCGGGCGGGTGCCGGGCTGGCCGTGGCGAGCAGGAGAAGTACCAGCACCCAGGCGCGCATCGCTGCCCGGACCAGAGCATTGTCCGCGCCAGTCCCCGGACGGGGGAAAAGCAGAGACCGACAAGGAAGTTAGACCCCGGGCCCGTGGGGTGTCGGTGACCGGAAATCTGACATGTCGGCGCGACATGTCATGCCAGGGGCGGCGACTTCCGGCCGAACCGCTCCGCCGCGGCCCGAGCGGGCCGGGCGTCGAGGCCCGGTCGTCTGATACAGGGGAGCTCGGGCGACTAGCTGCGCGAGGCGGTGGGAAGCATGGAGAGTGGATCGCCCTCGATCACGATCTCCAGGATCTCCTCCTTGCGGGCCCGTCGCTCGGCCCGCCGCCGCTCCCCTTCGACCGCCCGGGCGGCTACGCGCCGTTCGCGCCAGCGCCGATCGGCGATGACCTCGACGTCGGCGCGGCCCTCGAACGCCCTGCGGAGGCGATTCTCGAGATGGGCGTACGATCTGCGCACGATCAGGCGCATCCTCGCCGGGTTGTGGTGCAACTCCTCCGCCACGCTGAGGACGCTCAAGAAGAATGTGGGAACGAATTCCATCGCGGCGGGCTCAGATCGCCCGGCTCGCCTCTTTCGACCGATCGAGGCGTTCGGGCGTCGGCGGGTGTCCGGCGGAGGAGCGTGCACGCCCCGACGTCGGCCTCACCGTCGGGTGCACGACCCGGAAGATCAGCTCGACGCAGCCCGTGAAGTCGAGGCCCGAGAGGGCCTCCTCTGAGTCGATGATCGTCCATGCGGTCTCGCGAAGGGGCCGACCGGTGCCGTGCGTGCGGTCGAGGACGCGCTGGAAGGCCTCGGCTTCGGACAGTCCGAGCCGCGTGATCAGCATCCTCTTGGCGCGGTCCACGAGCCTCCGGGTCTCCGGCGCCTCGCGCGGGTAGCTCCCCTCCGTCCCGATAACCTCGAGCTCTCTGAAGCGTTCCAGCGCGACGGCGATGGCCGAGAGAAGCCGCGGCCGGTCCATCGACGCCAGGTACGCGACGGCGCCGGCCTCCCGCGCCCGCCGGACAAGGTCGGCGCCGGCGTAGTCGGCGATGAGGATCACCGGCACCGGCCGCTCGGTGACGATCGCCCGTGTCGTCTCGATGCCGTCAAGGCCGGGGAGCTTGGCCTCCACGAACACGAGGTTCGGGTCGAGCCGTTGGGCCGCCGCGACGGCCTCCCGCCCGGCCCTGGCCGTTCCGAGCACGCGATGGCCCAGGCTCTCCAGTTGACCCTTCAGGCGAGCCGCGACGGGGGCCCGATGCTCGACGACGAGGACCTGGAGGGGTTCGGCGCTTGGCGGATCGAAGACCATTGCACTGCAGTAGAGCGCACCGAGACTCGGGTCGACAATCGGCTATCTCCCTCTAGCTCGAGGAGGGATTCACCCGACCCGGATGAGGGGCGCATCCTCGGAAGGGCGGGCGAGGCGGGCTCCATCCGGCCGAGAGCGCGCCGATGCTCGCTCCGTGGACGCCGGATCCCCCGCGTCCCGGTGGAACCGGGCGGACGTGACTGGAGGCCCGCGTGCGGTCGCCCGGTCGAGCCCCCCGGCTCGGCCCCTGGCCGTCCGGTCGCCCATGCCCGGCGCGGGCGGCGCCGGGACCGCCCGGTGATCAGCGGAGCCTGGGCAGAATCTCCGCCGCGATGAGCTCCACCTGATCCTGCTGGTAGCGGTAGGGGATCAGGATGATCCGGTGGACGCCGGCCTCGAGGTGCCGCCGGAGCTCCCGGACGCACTCGTCGACGCTCCCGTTCACGGCATGGTCGATCGTCGATTCGCTCCACGCGGCGACATCCCACTCGGTCTCGAGCCACCGGCGCATCGGCGACTCCGTTTCGGCGCGCGAGCGACCGACGTAGATCGCGAGCTGGTTCGTCGCGGTCAGTGACGCCGGGTCGCGCCCCGCCGCGCGGGCGTGGCTGAGGACCCTCTCCCAGCCGCGGCGGAAACCCTCGGGCGTGTAGAAGTAGGTGAGCCAGCCGTCCCCGCGGGTCGCCGCGCGGCGGAGGACGGCGTCGACGTAGCCGCCGATGAGGATGGGCGGCCGGGGCGTCTGCAGCGGACGCGGTCGCATCACGGCCTCGCGCAGATTGAACTCGTCGACGCGCGCCGTCACTCGGTCCCCGGTCCACAGCCGGCACAGGAGGTCGAGGTTCCGCTCGAACAGGCGGCCGCGCTGCCTGAAGGGCACGCCGACGGCGTCGAACTCGCGCGCATACCAGCCGGCCGCGACCCCGAGGATCAGGCGACCTCGGGAGATGACGTCGAGCGTACCGAGCGTCTTCGCGACCACGATCGGGTTGCGGAGCGGGAGCACGAGCACGCCCGTCCCCAGCCGTATCCGGGTCGTGCGGGCGGCGATGGCGGTCAGCGTGCCGAGCGCGTCCAGGATCGGGAAGGAGGGGTCGACGCCGAGGATGACGTGGTCCCACGCCCAGAGCGACTCGAAGCCGAGTTCCTCGGCCCGCACCGCGTACCGGATCAGGCCGTCGATGTCCGGCGCCTCCGTGGGGCCGACGAAGTTCCGCAGCGCGAGGCCCCAGGCGGTCACGCCCGGTCGCCGCTCGTCATGCGAGGAACCGCCGCTCCGGGTCGATGGCGCGCAGGAGCGAGAGCTCGTCCTCCGCCGGAGGCTCCGTCGCCTCGACGCGCTCGGCCATCAGGACCTCGAAGCCCGTCTCGGCGGCGACCGCGTCCCGCGTCACGCCCGGGTGGAGGGCGTCCAGCCGGAGGCGCTTGTCGTCCGGATCGAAGCTGAACAGGCCGAGCGTCGTCACCACGCGGGACACGCGCCCGAAGAGGAGCCCGGCCTGCTGGCGGCTGTCGCCGCCGGCCAGGTACCCGGGGCTCGTGACGAAGTCGACCGTCTCCACGAAGCGGCGCCTCTCATGGAGGGTGAGCACGATGACCTCTTTGCAGAGCGAGACAATGTCGTTGGCGCCGCCGGAGCCCGGCAGCCGCACCGTCGGCTTCCAGTAGTCGCGGCCGATCGCGCTCGTGTTGAGGTTGCCGTGGCGGTCGATCTGGGCGCCGCCGATGAAGCCGCAGTCGAGGAAGCCGCGCTGGGCGAGGAGGAAGGTATCCGTGATTCCGGGCAGCATGGTCGCGTGCCGAGCGGCCCGCATCTCGTTCGTCGAGATCGGGAGCCGCCCCGGCTCGATCCGGGGCGCGATGATGCCGCCTTCGATCACGAGCGTGAGCCGAGGGGCATGGCGGTGCTGGGCGAGGACCGCGGCCAGGAGGGGGACGCCGACGCCGGCGAACACGGTCGTATCGTCCCTGAGCTGGCGGGAGCCCATGACGGCGAGGAGCTCGGCCGGCGTGTACCGCGGCGCTGTCACCCCACGAGTTCCCGCGCCCGGCCGGCCTGCCGCGCGAGCCGCTCGCGGCCGAACCGCTCGAGATACTCCGCGTGCGTCGCCGGCCCGTACACAAACCGGTCGAGGTAGTCGCCGACGGCGCGGGAGCCGCTGGCGTCGATCGCGGCCACGTATTCGCCGAAGTGGTCGAAGTCGGCCTCGTAGAGGCCGTAGCACTCGTGGGGAAACGACCCGAACGGGGCGTGGGCGACGGCGTCCACCATGAAGCCCGGGATCGCCGTGCGGTCGGGATGCCGTCGCACCTCCGCCTCAGGGATGATCTCCTCTGCCGTCACCAGCACCGTGGATGCCGCGCGCGCGATGTCGGCGTCCATGTGCGGGTAGCCGTCGATCTGGCAGTTGCCGAAGCGGTCGGCCCGGTGGACGTGCAGGAGGGCGACATCGGGAAAGAGGGCCGGCACCAGGGCCAGCGTCTCGCCGGTGTACGGGCACCGCAGCGTCTGCGTCCCGCCGACGCCCATCAGGTCCGAGCCGAGCATCGTGAGGGTGGGGAGGAACGGCACGCCCATGGCGGCCGCGTGGAAGCGGAGACCGAGGGCCAGATGGCTCCATTCCTCGAGGGGCACCCGCCCGGATTCCACGTGCTCGCGCATGATCTTCGAGACGCCCCACGGCAGGCCGATCGACATCCACGCGGTCACGACCTTCTCGACGGCGCCGGCCACCATCATGAGCTCGCCCTCGGTGCACATGAGGTTCCGCACGAGCGTGAGGCGCCGGCGACGCTGGCGGAGGATCTCGCGGACGAGCGCCATCGGCGTGCGGGAGAAGAGGCAACCGCCGGCGGCCACGGTGTCTCCGTCCCGGACCCGGAGGGCGGCGTCCTCGACGGAGCTGAGCTTCTCCCCCGACGATTTGGGCTTGGTCTCGAGCCGGCGTCGCGCCTCGCGGAAGTCCCAGGGCGCCGCCCCCGCCATCAGGCCAGCACTTCCCAGCGGGGCTGATAGCGGTCCAGCTCCGCGACCGTGCGCGCGTCCAGCAGGTGCGCGCGGACCGGCACGTCGATGGGCTTCCCCTCGCCGCACAGCCTGGTGGAGAAGTAGCGCTGGCCGGTATCGTTCGCCATCGTCACGACCGACGGAAGCTCTGGTCGGCGCCGCGCCAGCTTGATCGCGGCGGCCACGTTGCAGCCGCTCGAGATGCCGCAGAAGATGCCCTCCTCAGCGGCGAGCCGGCGCGCCGTCTCCACGCTCTCGCCGGTCGTGGCCGTGATGACGCCGCTCAAGAGCGACACGTCGAGGTTCTCCGGGATGAAGCCGTCGCCGATGCCCTCGATGCCGTGCGGGCCCCACTCGCGCCGTGACAGGAGGGCGCACTCCGCGGGCTCGACGGCGTAGAGTCGGATGCGCGCATCGCGCTCGCGCAGGTACCGCCCGACCCCCGTGAGCGTACCGCCGCTTCCCTGGGCGGCCACGAAGGCCCCCACGATCCCGCCGGCCTGCTCCCAGACCTCCGGCCCGGTGGTGCGGTAGTGGGCCTCGACGTTGTCGGCGTTCACGAACTGGCCGGGCACCCAGTAGCCCGCGCGGTCCCTCGCGCGGATCTCCTCGAGCCGGCCGAGGGCGAGGTCGACGTCGCTCTCGCCTCCCGGCGTCTGGATGAGCGTCGCCCCGTAGGCGCGGATGAGCTTCTTGCGCTCCTCGCTCATTCCTTCCGGCATCACGATGGTGCAGGGGTAGCCCTTGACGGCGGCGACGAACGCGCACGCGATACCCGCGTTACCGGTTGAGCACTCCAGCACGCGCACGCCCGGTCTCAGCTCGCCGCGCGCCTCGGCCCGCTCGAACATGTGCAGGTAGATGCGGTCCTTGAGGCTTCCCGACGGCCCGTACCACTCGAGCTTCAGATAGATCGGCGGCCGGAGACCGGCGGTGATGCGGTTGAGCCTGACCATCGGCGTCCGACCGACGGCGTGCGCGATCGACGGGAGCGCGCTGCGGGCGCCATCCCAGAGCGTCGTCATGGGGACGGCGATCGTATCACGCGCGCGCGCCGAGCGCATCGCATCGGGCCGGATCGCGGCGGCGCCGCCTCGGGCGCGACCCCGGCTCAGCCGCCGGGGCCGCCGCCGTTGACGTAGACGACCTGGCCGGTCAGATAGCTGGCCGCTTCGGAGACGAGAAAGCGCACGGCCGAGGCGATCTCCTCCGGCCGGCCGGTGCGGCCGAGTGGGATCGACTTGACGAAGGCGTCGGCTCGCTCGGGCCCCATGAGCGCGCGGGCCTGCGCGAACATGTCGGTGGCAATCGGGCCGGGGGCGATCGCGTTCACCCGGATCCCGTTGGGGCCCTCCTCCTTGGCGAGGACGCGGGTGAGCGCGTCCACGCCCGCCTTGGAGACGGTGTAGGCGCCGTAGGTGGCCGGAAAGCGCTGGGTGACGTTCGAGGAGAGGTTCACGATGTGACCGCTCCTCCGCTGCCGCATATGCGGCAGGACCGCCTTGATGAGGTAGAACGGCCCGCTCAGGTTGATCCGGAGCATCCGCTCCCAGTCCTCCGCCGGCAGGTCGGCGATCGGGACGCCGGTCTGGGAGATCCCCGCGTTGTTGACGAGGACGTCGAGTCGGCCGAAGGCGGCGAGCGCGCCCTCGACGAGCCGCGCACACTCCGCGGGATCGCTCACGTTCGCCCGGAAGGCGCGCGCCGCGCCCCCGCCCGCGCTGATCTTGTCGACCAGCTCCCGGGCCTCGAGGTCGCGGGTGAGGTAGTTCACCGCGACCTGGAAGCCGTCGTCGGCCAGCGCCTGGGCGATGGCTCGCCCGATTCCCCGCGAGGCTCCGGTGACGACCGCCGTCCGGCGTGCGTCGCTCATGCCGCTCGGCGCGCCTACTTGTAGCTGAAGCCCATCGTCCGGCAGTGGTAGTGGAGGCCGCCGTCTTGGACGATCAGGAAGAGTGCCAGCCCGTCGCCCTCGTTGTGGTGCGAGTGGAGGTCGCCCGGGGGCGTGATCATCGCGGCGTGCCGGTGCCAGTCGACCCGCGTCCCGTCGACCATCGAGTAGCAGCGGTCCCCCTGGACCACGAGCGTCACCGCGACCGCGTTGTGGCGGTGCGCACGCTGCGCCTCGCCTGGTGGGAGCGAGTTCAGGGCGAGCGTGAGGGACGGCATGACGGTCCGCTGCCGCTCGAGCACCTGGCTGCCCAGATTGACCGCCTTGCCCGGCATCGCGGGCATCGGCGGCAGACGGAGGATTGCCTCGAGGTGACGGCGAATCTCGTCGACCGGGTAGTGCACGGCCTCGATCGGGGCCGTGTCGGGCGCCGGCGGCGCCGCCCGCTCGAACGCCAGCTCCGGCTCGTTCGTGACGATCCAGAGGACGCAGTCGCGCGCGCCGGCCGCGTGGACGGCGGCGACATCACCGGGGAGACAGAAGGCGTCGCCCTCGTCCCACGCGATGGCCTCGTCTCCCCAGCGGGTCTCTCCCCCACCCGCGATCGCGTAGTAGATCTGGCCGCTCGCCGCGAAGCGCGTCGCCAGGCGCTCGCCCGCTCGAATCCGCGCGTAGCGCGCGAGGATCAGCGGAGTGGTGGCCGGGAAGTCGAGAGCCAGCGGCCCGCTCTGGTCGAGGGGGATGAGCCCCGTCGGCGCCGTCGGGTCCAGGGCGCAGTCCCGCTCCGGCAGGAAGACGTGCGCCGGGACGCGTGGACTCTTGACGTTGAACCCGTCGAGCGACGAGTAGTAGCGGGCACGGCGCGTGTAGCGGGTCTCGACTGTGGTGGCCATCGTTCACCTCAATCTTCGTCTTCGAGGAGGAAGAGCACGCCTTGGCGCCAGACGCCGCTGAAGGTCCGCCGGTGGATCGGGCAGGGGCCGAGGCGATCCAGCGCGGTCAGGTGCTCGGGCGTCGCGTATCCCTTGTGGCGCGCGAAGCCGTAGGCCGGGTACCGTGCGTCGAGCTCGCACATCATCCGATCGCGGGTGACCTTGGCGACGATCGACGCGGCGGCAACGGTCGCGCAGCGTCCGTCGCCGTTCACGAGGTTCCGCTGCGGGCAGGCGAGCACGGCGAGGCGGACAAAGTCGGTGATGACGAGGTCGGGCGCCAGCGACAGCCGGCGGAGGGCATCGAGCATGGCCCGCTCGGTGGCCCGCAGGATGTTGATCCGGTCGATCGTCTCGTGATCCACGATTCCCACCCCGATCGCCAGCGCCTGCTCCGAGATCCGCCAGAAGAGCTCCTCACGGTCGGCCGGCGCCAGCAGCTTGCTGTCGCGGAGGCCCTTGATCCGGCGGTCTGGATCGAGGACCACTGCCGCCGCCACGACCGGACCGGCCAGCGGGCCCCGCCCGGCTTCGTCGACACCGGCGACCCGGAACACGCCCGTGCGCCACGCCTGCGCCTCGTACCGGTACGAGGCCGACCGGAGCGGCGTCATCGGGTGCGCCCGCTACTCGCCCGACTGGGGAACGAGCGCGGCGCGCTTCTCTTTCAGGCGCGCCGCCTTGCCCGCGAGATCGCGCAGGTAGTAGAGCTTCGATCGGCGGACCTGTCCGCGCCGCACGACCTGCACGGCCTCGATGCGCGGGGAGTGCAGCGGGAACGTCCGCTCCACCCCCACGCCGTAGGAGATCCGCCGGACGGTGAACGACGCCCGAACGCCCTCGCCGCGCTTGCGGATGACGACGCCCTCGAACGCCTGTGTGCGCTCCTTCTCGCCCTCGATGACCTTGACCTGCACGCGCACGGTGTCGCCCGGGCCGAAGCCGTCCCGGTCCTTCCTGAGCTGCCCGGCTTCCACTATGCGGATCGCATCCATGACTCGTCTGGCCCCTTTCCCCGTCTGAATTCTTCCACCAGCTTCTGCTCGGCCGGCGTCAGCTCGGCCGTCTCCAGCAGATCGGGTCGCCGCTGCCACGTGCGCCAGAGCGCCTGGGCCCGCCGCCAACGGGCGATCATCTGGTGGTCGCCCGACAGCAGCACGTCAGGGACCCGCATGCCGTGGAACTCCTCCGGCCGCGTGTACTGCGGCCCTTCGAGCAATCCGCGCGCGAACGAATCCTGCCCGGCCGCCGCGGCGTCGCCGAGAACGCCCGGGATCAGCCGGGCGACGGCGTCGGTGACCACCAGGGCCGGCAGCTCCCCGCCCGTCAGGACGTAGTCGCCGATGGACACTTCGTCGTCGGCCAGCGCGGTACTCACCCGCTCGTCGACACCCTCGTACCGTCCCGCGAGCAGGATGAGATGCGCGACCGCGCCCAGCTCGCGGGCGATCTCCTGTGTGAACCGTCGGCCGCGCGGATCGAGGAGCACGACCCGCGCCCTCGGGGTCCGGAGGGCCTCGACGGCGGCGAAGAGCGGCTCCGGCTTGAGCACCATCCCGCCACCGCCGCCGAACTGGTAGTCGTCGGCCACCCGGTGCCTGCCCTCGGCGTACTCCCGCAGGTTGACGACGCGGATGTCGATCAGGCCGCGCTCGCGCGCGCGGCCGAGGATCGACTCGGCGATCGGTCCCTCCACCATCCGGGGGAACAGGGTGACGATGTCGATTCTCACAGCTCCAAGCGCCCCTTGGGCGGGCGGATGACGACCCGCCGCGCTCCTAGATTTACCTCCACCACGATCTCTGGGACCGCCGGGACGAGATGTTCGCGGACGCCATCGGCGACGACCCACAGATCGTGGGCGGGGCTCCGCTCGATGCCGGCGACCTCGCCCACCCGTGTTCCGTCCGCCGTCTCCACCCGGCAGCCCTCGAGCTGCCACGGATAGAACTGCCCGTCGGCCAGCGGCAACGCGTCCGACTCGCCGACGGCCACGAGCCGCCCGATGAGTCCCCGGGCGGCGTCGACCCCATCGACCCCAGACAGCTTCAGGATCATGTGCTCGCCTTGACGCCGCACCCGCTCGACGCGCCGCTCGAGCCGCACGTCCCGGTCGGGATCCCACAGGACGCAGCCGAGGAGCGAGTCAAAGCGCGCCGGCTCGTCTGTCAGCGCCCTCACCTTGAGGTCGCCGCGGAGGCCGTGAGCCCGGACGACCGTGCCAATCGCGACCAGCCGCGGGCCGCGTCCCTCGGGCCGGTCGGCCCGCCCTGCCCCCGGGCTGTCGCTCATGCTCGGCTCGACCTACTTGTCCATGCCGGCCCGGGCCAGGAGGTGCTTGACCGTGTTCGATGGCTGCGCGCCCTTCTTCAGCCAGGCGGCCGCCTTGTCCTTCTCGATGTGGATCGTCGGCGGCTCGGTGAGCGGGTTGTAGTGCCCGATGACCTCGATGAACCGGCCGTCGCGCGGCGCGCGCGAATCAGCCACGACCACGCGGTACGCGGGTCGCCTCGTCGTCCCTGTTCTCCTCAGCCTGATATGGACCGCCACCCGGGGAGCCCTCCCTTCTTGAGTTTGCCGTCGAGGCCCTTGAGGTCTCGCATCATTTTCTTCACCTGGGCGTACTGCTTCAAGAGCCGGTTCACGTCCTGCACCGCGGTCCCGCTGCCCCGCGCGATCCGGGTGCGGCGGCTGCCATTGATGATCGGCGGACTCAGGCGCTCCTCCGGCGTCATCGAGTCGATGATCGCCTCGAACCGCCGAAGATCCATCTGCTCGCCGCCCAGGTCCGTCGGCGCCCGGCGCAGCGCCTTGCCGAAGGGGAGCATTCCGAGGAGCTGGTCGAGCGGACCCATGCCGCGGAGCTGCCGGAGCTGCTCGCGGAAGTCCTCGAGCGAGAACGCCTCCTCACGGATCTTCCGGACGAGCTCCTCGGCCTTCTCGGCGGCCACCGTCTCCTGGGCCCGCTCGACGAGCGACAGCACGTCCCCCATGCCGACGAGGCGGGAGGCGAGACGGTCGGGGTGGAAGGGCTCGAGCGCGTCGACCTTCTCGCCCACGCCCACGAACGCGATGGGGCGGCCGGTGACGTGGCGGACCGAGAGCGCGGCGCCGCCCCGCGAGTCGCCGTCGAGCTTGGCGAGGATAATCGCGTCGACGCCGACCGCGGCATGGAACTTCTCGGCGACGGTCACCGCGTCCTGTCCGGCCATCGCGTCCACCACGAGCAAGACGTGGTGCGGCGTGACCCCGGCCTTGATCGCCCGGAGCTCGTCGAGCATCGCCTCGTCGATGTGGAGGCGGCCGGCGGTGTCGAGGATGACGGGGCTCAAGCCACGCTCGCCCGCCTCGCGGACCGCCGCGGTGCAGATGTCGATGGGCGTCTGGCCCGATTGGCCCGCCACCGGGACGCCGAGCTGGCTGCCGAGCGCGCGGAGCTGGTCGATCGCCGCCGGCCGGTAGACGTCGGCCGCGGCGAGGAGCGGATGCTGGCCCTGCTTGACGAAATACCGGGCGAGCTTCGCCGCCGTCGTCGTCTTGCCGGACCCCTGGAGCCCGATCAGCATGACGACCGTCGGCGGGTGCGCGGCCAGCGCGAGGCGATGGGCGTCGCCGAAGAGCTCGACCAGCTCGTCGTGGACGACCTTGACGACCTGCTGGCCCGGCGTGAGCGACCTGAGCACGTCCTGGCCGAGCGCCCGCATCTTGACGCGGTCGATGAACGCCCGCACGACCTTGAAGTTGACGTCAGCCTCGAGGAGCGCCACCCGCACCTCGCGGAGCGCCTCCTGGACGTTGTCCTCCGTGAGCCGGGCGTGGCCGCCCACCCGGTCGAGGATCCCCTGGAGACGAGTCGAGAGCGAATCAAACATGCGAAGCCCCTAGTCTACGGAAAGCGCGGCACCAATACAACTAGCCGCGCATTTCCGAGGCGCTCCTCAGCTGCTTGACCGCCGCCCCCGGGTCGGGTGCGTTGAAGATCGCCGAGCCGGCCACGAGGGTGGTCGCGCCGTGGTCGACGAGGATCGGGGCGAGGTCGACCGTGACGCCGCCGTCGACCGACACGTCGACCGGCCGGGACCCGAGGAGTGTCCGCACCGCCCGGACCTTGGCGAGCGTGGCCGGGATGAACTTTTGCCCGCCGAAGCCCGGGTTCACCGACATGACCAGGACGAGATCGAAGTCGTCGAGGACGTACGCCAGGACCGAGGGGTGGGTCGACGGGTTCAGCGCCACCCCCGCGCGGGCGCCCGACTCCCGGATCTGCGCGAGCGTGCGCTGCAGATGCGGGCCCGCCTCGACGTGCACCGTCACGGTGTCGGCGCCGGCGGCGACGAACGCGGGAATGTACCGTTCGGGTTCGACGATCATCAGGTGCACGTCGAGCGGGAGCCGCGTCCGTTTGCGGATCGCCTCGACGACGACGGGGCCGATCGTGATGTTCGGGACGAACCGCCCGTCCATGACGTCCACGTGGAGCTGGTCGGCGCCCGCGGCCTCGACGATGGCGATCTGATCGCCGAGGGCCGCGAAGTCGGCGGACAGGATCGACGGAGCGATCTTAGGCATCGTCACCCATTCTATATGAGACGGAGCGTCACCCGGGCGGTACGCGCGATCGCGGAGGGCGTTGGGACTGCGTCGCGCGCCGACTCTCGGCCTGCTGGCCGTCCTCCTTGTACTTCCCGCTGACCGCCCCGGCCGAGGTCGGCCGGCGCCCGGCGGGGCAGTCGCCGGCGCCGTCGTCCGCCGCGGCCGCAGGAGCCGACGGCCCGCGCGCGTGCCGAGCGGCTCATCCGCGCGCAGGGGGTGTCGGGGGGGGCCGGCGGTCCGCCATCCAGCCCTCGATGCGGACGCCGTGGGCGCGGTCCAGAGTCGGGCCGTCGAGGGAGCCCGTCGCCGACGAGGCCGCGCTAGTCGGCGCGGCGAACGCGGATCGCGGTGAAGCCGTCGGTGTCGTGCCGGTGGGGCAGGCACCGCAGGACGCCCGCCGCATCGAGCTCGATCGGCGTCTCGAGCGGTCGATCCACCCCGAACCCCGGGTGGGCGGCGAGGAACTCCTGCACGACCTCGTCGTTCTCCTCGGGCTCGAGCGAGCACGTCGCGTAGACGAGCCGTCCCCCGGGCCTGACCATCACCGCCGCCGCGGCCAGGATCCGCCGCTGGCGCGCCTGCGCGCGCCTGAGGTCCTCGGGCGCCCGCCGCCACTTGACCTCCGGGTTCCGCCGCAGCACGCCGAGGTTTGAGCATGGCGCGTCCACGAGCACGCGATCGCAGCGGCCGGCGAAGCCCCCGGCGAGCGCCTCCACCTCGCCGGCATGCGTCTCGATCGCGTGCAGGCCGAGCCGGGCCGCGGATTCGGCCACCAGCGCCAGTCGCCCGCGGTGGGGATCGAAGGCGATCACGCGCCCGGAGTCGGTCATCAGCGTCGCGATGTGGGTCGTCTTGGTGCCCGGGGCAGCGCAGACGTCGGCGACCGCCTCGCCCGGACGCGGCTCGAGGAGCCGGCTCACGAGCATGGACGCCTCGTCCTGGGGCACGACGTCACCCGTGCGGAAGGCCGCCCACGCCCCCGGCGGCGTGCCGTGCTCGACGACGAGCCCCTCGGGGGCGTAGCGCGTCGGTTGGGCCTCGAGGCGGTCCTCCTGGCGGAGGCGCGTCTGCGCGAGCTCGCGCGTCGTGCGGGCGAGGTTCACCCGGACGGTGAGCGGCGGCCGCGTGTTCATCGCGAGCATGAGACGCTCGGCCTCGTCGGCCCCGTAGCGCTCGACCCACCGGGCCGCGAGCCATGTCGGAAATGAGCAGCGCACGGCGAGGGCGTCCACGGGATCGGCGGGCAGGAGCGGCCGCCGCTCGAGCGCGCCGCGGCGGGCGAACGCGCGGAGGACCGCGTTGACGAACTCGGGCGCGCCGGGCTTGGCCCGAGGTCTCGCGAGCGTGACCGCGTCGTCGACGGCCGCCCACGCGGGGACGCGCTCGAGGAAGACGATCTGGTACGCCGTCATCCTGAGCAGGGTGAGGACGCGCGGATCAAGGCGGTCGAGGCGCCGCTTCGAGTGCGGGGCGAGGAGCGCGTCGAGCAGGCGCCGCCACCGGAGGACGCCGAGGACGATCTCGGTGGCGAGGCCGGCGTCGCGCGCCGAGAGGCCGGCCCCCTCGATCCCGGCGTCGAGTGCCTGGTCGGCGAACGCCTGTTCGGCGTCGACCCGCTCGAGGATCCGCGCGGCGACGCGCCGCGCGGGGGACACGGTCTTCACCGAGCCGTCAGGCGATCGCCGGCCCGGAGCCGGGCGCCCCGGAGGTACTCCGGCCAGGTGACGGTGCGCCGGCTCTCGGGCTGGACGAGGGTGGGCTCGACCGCGCCCACTCCGGCGATGACCACGACGCCGCCCCCGGCCTCGACGAGCGTACCGGGCGTGCCGCCGTCGCTCTCGCGCGCGACGGCCCGCGCGCGCCAGATCGTGAGACGCCCCGCCGGCGCCTCCGTCGCGGCGCCGGGCCACGGGTTGCAGCCGTGGACGCGACCGACGATCGCCGGCGCCGGCTCTCGCCAGTCGACCCTGCCGTCGACCTTCCGGAGCCGCGGCGCCAGGGTCGCCTCGGCGTCGCCCTGCGGGATTGGACTGAGCGTGCCGAGCCGCGCGAGCGTCTCGATCAGCACGCGCGCCCCCATCAGAGACAGGCGGTCGGCGAGCTCGCCCGCGGTTTCGCCCGGCCGGATCGACGTCCGCTCGGAGAGGAGGATCGGCCCCGTGTCCATGCCCTCGTCCATCTGGAAGGTGGTGACGCCCGTCTCCGCCTCGCCCCGGATCAGTGCCCACGCGATCGGAGCCGCGCCGCGGTACTTGGGCAGGAGCGAGGCGTGGACGTTGATGGACCCCCGCGCCGGGACGTCGAGGACCGCCCTCGGGAGGATCTGGCCGAAGGCGACGACGACCGCGACATCCGCGCGGACGCCGCGGAGCGGGTCGAGCCACCGGGGGTCACGCAGCCGCTCGGGCTGGAGCACCGGGATGCCCGCCGCCACCGCGCGCTCCTTCACCGGCGGGGGCGCCACCCGCTGGCCCCGGCCGGCAGGGCGGTCGGGCTGCGTCACCACCCCGACCACCTCGTGGGCGGCGAGCAGCGCGTCGAGCGTCGGCAGCGCGAAGCGCGGCGTTCCGTAGAAGAGCACTCTCATGGGGAGGACAGGCCCTCGACGCCTCCGGGGGTCTCCGCGGTCACTTGGTCTCACCCGGGCCCAGATGGCCACCCCGGGGGGCGCCGCCCTCTTCCGGCGCAGCTCCAGAGCGATGTCATGCTCTTCCCTGGGATGTCAGCAGTTCAACACATTCGCCCCTCGAGGTTCTAAAAATCACGCGAAGTCCCACCTTTACGAGAGCGACCCATGATGGCATCTCCCCTGCACCTCACCCCGGACGAGTTGGAGAACCATGGGCAGACTGTCCCGATCATGCGCGGTGCTCGTATCGGGATCAGCAGGGACCGTTGCCGAGCGAGCCTGTGGGCCCGGCACGGGAGGAGGAACAACATGACCCTTCGATGGATTGTGGCTATTGCGGTCATGGCCGTCAGCGTCGCCGCGCTTCGTCAGAGCGCCCAGGCCGGGCCGCGGTACGTGGACGACTACGGAGAGGTGCACGACGTGGCGGACGGGTCGATGGTGCCAGAGCGGTACCGCGGCCAGGTGGCGCCGTCGTGCCCGACCCCCCCGTGCCCGACGCGGGAGCAGATGACGGTCAGGCTGAAGCCTCGCATCGGCCACTACAATTTGTCCGGCGTCTACATCCCGGGTGATGCCGAGCTTCAGGACCAGATCGATCGAGAGGCATTGGCCAAGGGCAGGTCGGCGCTGCCCGCCGACCTCAGCACGGCGCAGTATTGGGAGCAACGCCGGCGCGACCAGGACGGCGACGATAGGCGGTTCCACGACAGGGCGATGACCAATTGCCTCCAGTCCGTCGGCCGAACTGGCGGATGGGCAGCACCCGGGACGTGCGGGTACAGGTAGAGAGGTCGGCCTAGAGCGCGAAGGCGCGTCGGGGAGCGTCCTCGCGGAGGCCCCCCTTCCGGATCTGGCGTTTCACACGGTCTCGCTCGATGGGATCGAGTCGGTCGATGAACAGCACACCGTCGAGATGGTCCATCTCGTGCTGGAGCACCCGGGCGAGGAGTCCGCGCGCGTCCAAGCCGAGCGGCTGACCCTCGACGCCCTGGGCCTCGACGCGGACCCACTCGGCGCGGGCGACCGTGGCGAAGATCCCCGGAATTGAGAGACACCCTTCCTCGGCCACGACCCGACCGCCCTCCTCCACGATCTCGGGGTTGATGAGCGCGAGGGGGCCGCGGCCCTTCTCCTCGTCGACGACCATCAGGCGGAGCGCCACGCCGACCTGGGGGGCGGCGAGCCCGAGACCCACCTCGTGATACATGGTGTCGATCATGTCGCGCACGGTCGCCCGGATCTCGGGCGTCACCTCTCGCACGCGCTCGGCGCGGCGGCGCAGGACAGGGTCTCCGTACTTCCGAACCCCGAGAATCGCCATCAGTCCACCGGGTCCATTTCCACCTCTATGATACCGCGGGCGCGCGGCGGCGTCGGCGGCGCCGCGACCGCCTGCGCGACGCGCGCCGGGAGATCGGCCTGCCCCTTGACCACGAGCCGCCACACGAGCCCGCGCCGGTCGGGCGTCGCCGGGTACACGGTGAGCCCGGCCTCCCGGAGCCGCCGGCCGCACGCGTCGGCGAGCGCGCGCGCCGAGGGCTCCTGGCGGGCGCGCACGCTGACGCGGCAGAGGCGCCGGAAGGGAGGGTAGCCGAGCTCGGCCCGGAAGCGCAGCTCGTGCTTGTAGAACTCGCCGCGATCCTGGCTCAGCACCGCCCGGATCGCGTAGTGGTCGGGGTGCTGCGACTGGATCACCACCTGGCCGTCCGGGCGCACCCGCTCCACCGCGGCCCACATGAGCGCGAAGGCGCGTTCGCTGGCGCGGAAGTCGGCGACGCGGAAGAGCTGGTCCGGGGTGACGAACCCCGCGAGGCCGAGCGATGCGGGCGGGAAGAGCCGAAGCGCGCCACGCGTGCCGACGACGATGTCGGCCCCCGCCGCCAGCCGCCGCTGGGTCTCGAGGCGCGCGCCGCGCGTCGCGTCCGGGTCGTAGCGCGCGATCCGGGCGCGCGGGAACCGCCGGTGGAGGGCGTGCTCGACGCGATCGGCGCCCCAGCCGAAGGGCGAGAGCCGTCGCCCGCCGCAGGCGGAGCAGGTGTCGGGGGCCGGATGGCGTCGCGCGCACTGCCGGCAGGACAGGGCCTTGTCGACCCGCGAGAACGCGAGGGCGATGCCGCACTCGGGGCAGCGCGGCACGGCGCCGCAGTCGTCGCACGCGAGCGTCGAGGTGAGGCGGGAGACGAGCAGGCAGGCGCGGCGCCCTTGCGCGAGCGCGTCCTGGGTCGCGCGCGCGAGGCCGGGGGTGAGCGGCTCGCGGCGCAACAAGCCGCGCGGGTCGGCGACGGAGCCGGTCGGCCAGGGCGCCGGATCGGGCGGATGGAGCCGCGCGCGCCCGCTGTCGGCCCGCCACCACATTTCGACGCTCGGCGTGGCGGAGGGCAGGAGGAGGCGCCCGCCCTCGAGCGTGGCCCGGCGTAGCACGACGTCGCGAGAGTGAAGCCGCGGCGCGCCCGGCGGTTTGTGGGCGGCGTCATGCTCGTCGATCAACACGAGCATCGCAGGGTGGGGGATGGGCGCCAGCAGCGCGGAGCGCGTTCCCACGGCGACCCGGCGCTCGCCGCCAGCGAGCGAGTTCCACGCCCGCCAGCGCTCGCGGTCGCTGACGCCGCTGTCGAGCCGCACCGCGGGGCCGGCGGCCGCCAGGAAGGCCGCCCACTCGGCGGCGGCGCCGACGTCGGCGGTCAGGACGAGCACGCCGCCCGGGTGGCGGTCGACCTCGCGCCGGACCCGCGCCAGGCGGTCGGCGCCGAGGAGGAGCTCGGGCAGCTCGGCCGGCCCTGCCGGCCGTTCCGGGGCCGCCGCCATCGGCTCGGTCGGGAGCGCGGGGGGCAGGAGCGCCGCGCAGGTCGAGCCGAAGGACGAGCAGCTCTCGGCGGCGATCCACCGGGCCAGAGCGAGCTGGCCGCCTGACAGGATGGACCGCGGCTCCAGCGTGTCGGCGAGCGGCTTCACGCGCTCCCCCCCGCCCTCGACGAGCGCGACGATGAGACCCGCGCGCACGGCGCCGCCGAGCGGGGCCAGGACGCGCTGGCCCGGCGCCACGGCCAGGTGCGCGGGGACGGCGTACGTAAAGGCCTGGCCCAGGGGAAGGTCGAACATCACCTCGGCGAGCACTCGCCTACCTGCCGTGGAGTCGGTCGTACTCCCGTCGGGCGAGCTTCAGGTCCTCCCAGGCCATGCGCTTGTACTCCTGTCCGGGGTTCCGCAGGAGGAAGGCCGGGTGGAAGGTCGGCACGAGAAGCGCCGAGCCGTAGGGGTGGACGCGGCCCCGGAGCTTGCCGATCGGGTCCTTCG
>QHRX01000122.1:12997-16655 GCA_003221455.1 Candidatus Rokuibacteriota bacterium | reverse complement strand
CGCGGATCCCGCCGGACTACGAGCTCGTCGTCCGGCCGGCGCGCCGGAGGGTTCCGGCCCGGGCCGCCGACCCGGAATGGACGCGCGCCGCCTGAGCGCGCCGGGCGCTCGCGCCTGACCGCCCGCCCCGCGTGAGCCGCCGGCCCGATTGAGGCCGGCGGCTTCGTTGTTTGGGCGCCCGCTCGCCCGCTGCCGTTCACGGTGTCGGGGTGGAGCCAGCCGGAGAACCGCTCGACCCCGTTCGACGTGACTCCGACGGTCGTCGAGATGGGGAGCGTGTGCTATGCTCCCCGGGATGGCGGAGCTCAACCCCGGGCTCATGCGCCGGATCGCCGCGCTCGCCGGCTACGACTGGACAGAAGAGGAGCTACGGGCGCTCGTCCCGGTCGTCGAGCGGTCGCTGGCGCTCCTGGAGCGACTGGAGTCTCTGCCCCTTCGGGACGTCGAGCCCGGCATCCTCTTTCCCATGGCCTGACCCCCGCGCCGATGGACGACCTCGTCTGGAAGTCGCTCGCCGAGCTCGCGCGGTTGGTCGCGTCGAAGCAGGTTTCTCCGGTCGAGGTGGTCACGGCCCACCTGGAGCGGATCGACGCCCTCGACCCCAAGCTGCGCGCGTTCATTACCGTGATGCGGGAGAGCGCCCTCGAGGCCGCCCGCGCGGCCGAGGCCCGGGTCCTGTCCGGGGAACCGCTGCCGCCGCTGCACGGCGTGCCGATCGCCCTCAAGGACCTCTACAACACCAAGGACGCCCCGACGACCGCGGGGTCGAAGATCCTCGCGGGCTCCAAGCCTGCCGAGGACGCAACCGTCGTCAGCCGTCTGCGCGCGGCCGGCGGGATCATCCTGGGCAAGCTCAACATGCATGAATTTGCGTACGG
This sequence comes from Candidatus Rokuibacteriota bacterium, assembly GCA_003221455.1. Taxonomy (GTDB): domain Bacteria; phylum Methylomirabilota; class Methylomirabilia; order Rokubacteriales; family CSP1-6; genus AR9. The sequence continues at coordinate 15,777 of QHRX01000122.1, read as the reverse complement.
CCCGGAGGGGCTGAATGCTCACTACGGCACCGCCTGGAACCCGTGGGACGCGCGCTCCCATCGGATCGCCGGTGGGTCGTCCTCTGGATCGGGGGTGGCGGTCGCGGCCGGCCTCTGCCCGGGCGCGCTCGGCTCGGACACGGGCGGCTCGATCCGCATCCCGGCCTCGCTCTGCGGCATCAGCGGCCTGAAGCCGACCTACGGCCGGGTGAGCCGCGCCGGCGTCCTCCCGCTCGCCTGGTCACTCGACCACGTCGGTCCGATGGCGCGGTCGGCCGCGGACTGTGCCCTGCTGCTCCAGCCAATGGCCGGCCACGACGCGAAGGATCCGACCACGGCCACGGTCCCCGTGGCGGACTACGCGGGGGCGCTCTCGGGCGAGATCAACGGGGTGCGGGTCGGCCTGCTGCGGCCGTTCTTCCTCGAGGCGGCGGGCCTGGTCCTGCGCCAAGCCATCGAACAGGCCGTCCGCGACCTGGTGAAACTGGGCGCGCGGGTCGACGAGGCGAGCCTCTCCCACGCCGAGCACGCCCACGCCGCGTCGTTCGCGGTGATCGCCTCGGAGGCGCTCGCGTACCACGAGGTGTGGCTGAAGCGGCGGCCCGGCGACTACCAGGCCGACGTCCGCGAGCGGCTCAAGGGCGGCGCCTTCGTGAGCGGAGCGCAGTACCTGCGCGGCCAGCGCGCACGGCGGCTGATCCGAGACGAGGTGGACCGCACGCTCGAGAGGTTCGACGTGCTGATCGCGCCGACGACGCCGATCGTCGCGACCTCGGTCGGTCAAGCCGAGGTCACGATTGAACACGAGACCGTCGACGTGCGCTCGGCGCTGACGCGCTTCACCCGGCACTTCAACTTGTCTGGCCATCCCGTCTGCTCCGTGCCGTGCGGCTTCACGACGGCCGGGCTGCCGATCGGGATGCAGATCGTCGGCCGGGCGTTCGACGAGGCTACCGTTCTGCGGGTCGCCGACGCCTACCAGCGGGCGACCGACTGGCACACCCGTCGGCCGCCTGTCGGCGCTCCGCCGGCGGCGGCACCGGCCCCACCGGCCCCGGCGGCGCCGGCGGTGCCCGCGGTGCCGGCGACTCCGGCGACTCCGACGACTCCCACGAACGCAGGCTGACGGCGGGCCCCGGGGCTCCTGGGAGGGATCGAGATGGACCAGTCGGTCGAGGAACGGCTCCAGGCGCTCGAAGGGCGCCTGGCCCGGATCGAGGCGCTACTGGAGGGGTCGGCGCCCGGCCTGACCGCCGCGACGCAGAGCATCCAGGCGTGGGTGACCGAGTACGTGTCGCTGCGGCTCCAGCAACTCGTGCCCGAGACGTGCGAGCACGCGCCGTCGCCCGGGGTCGTCGGGGGGCCGGTGCTACCCGGCACCACGGTGCGATGCACCGAGGACGTGATCCACCGGCTCGGCCGGATCCCGATCCCGTTCGTGCGCCAGATGGTGACCCAAAAGGTCGCCGAGGCGGCCCGAGCCGAGGGGGCACCAGTCGTCGACGTCGCGTTCTTCGAGCGCGCGGCGACCTTCTGACAGTGCAAGCTTTCGGGGGAGGATCTCTCGAGCTTCCGACACTGGCAGACGCACCTCCTGGCGGGGCCGACCTTCTAGGCGCGCGGGCATGCCGTGGAGTCCCCCGAGCCCGTCCGCATCCCGATCGAGGACGCGCTGGACCTGCACGCGTTCGCGCCCAAGGAGGTCGCCTCGGTGGTCGACGACTACCTCCGCGAGGCGCAGCGGGCGGGCTTCCGCGAGGTGCGGCTGATCCACGGGCGCGGCTCCGGAACCCAGCGGGCGATCGTCCGCGCCCTGCTCGCGCGGCACGCTCTGGTGACGGGCTTCGCCGACGCCCCGCCCGACCGGGGCGGATGGGGCGCCACCGTGGTCACCCTGCGGTCGCGTACCACCCCCGGGCAGGGGCGCCCACCGGCCCGGTAGCGCGTCCCGGATTTCGATCTGCCCACGGCCGGGCACGGTGCCGCCCAGAACCGCGTGGCAGGACGCGAAAGTCAGCGCCGCCTCGCGAAGGTCCCATGGCCGTGACCCAGCAGCATCGAGACGCTGGCGGCTTCAGGATCAGCCGCCACCAAATCTTGCACCCCAGAAAAACGACGTTGCCACGATACGCGATGGCCCCGCAGAGCCCTTGGTCGTCTCAAGCTCCCTGAGCGAGGGGTTCCGTCTCCGGCGCGTCCTGACAGAACCGCGGCCCGCTTCGACCACCCTCGCCCTCCAATTCCGCGGGACAATGAGGTGAACGCCCGGAAGGGACGACACAGAGAGGGCCGTGCGGACGCAGTGTCACGGGATTGAAGGAGGTTAGCGCGCTGCGCCCTTCCTTCATACGGCTCGGCTGCGCCGGAGCGCCTCGACCCGATGCCGGGTGATTTCTCGCCCCGACGCATCGTCGAGTCGTCCTCTTCTGCCATCACCTAGGGGATCCCCCCGGGGCTCGTTGCGGTATTCTCCGGATAGTCTCGGTCCTCTCTCGTCCCTCCAAATGGCGTTCAGAGCACAGAAGGTCCTCGGCCATGGTGGTCGGCACCGTCCATGTAGAGGCGGCCGAGTTCACACGGCAGTGTCTTGCGCGGCTTGAGAGACGTGCCGCGGAGCGATGCGCCTCGACTGGAGCCTCGCGGTGTGGACACTCTGTCGACGCTGGACGCGAACCGGCGTTGAGGACCAGCTGAAGGCCATATGAAGGGAGCCGCGATGTATGCCTTCTCAGTCCTCTGTCGGCGTCTACTCAGGCTGCGGCATCCGACGGTTTGCGCCG
>QHRX01000122.1:0-12830 GCA_003221455.1 Candidatus Rokuibacteriota bacterium | reverse complement strand
CGCACGACGTCGTGTTCGTCGCCACCGAGCGCGACAGTGTCTATGCCTTCGATGCCGACGACAGTGGCGTTGGGCTGCTCTGGCAGGTCAGTTTCATCGACCTGGCGAATGGCGTCACCACGGTTCCGCCTGAGGACGCCCAGAGCCATGACATCGTGCCCGAGATCGGTATCACCGGGACGCCCGTCATCGACGACGGGAGCGGCACGCTGTACGTCGTGGCAGCAACCAAAGAGGTAGCGGACGGGAGCCCCCACTACGTGCAGCGGCTGCACGCTCTCGACATCGGGACGGGGGCCGAGCAGTTTGGCGGACCGATCGTGATCGGAGACACGGTCTTCGACGGAAACTCCACCACCTACGTCAGCGGGCCCTCCGTCCCCGGTACAGGGGACGGGAGCGTGGGCGGCCAAGTCTTCTTCAATGCGCGCCGCCTGAGCCAGCGGCCCGGCCTCTTGCTGCTGAACGGCGTGGTCTACATCGGGTGGGCGTCGTATAGTGACACGTCCCCGTATCACGGCTGGGTCCTGGGGAACGGCGGTCTGGGCGGCGTCTGGATGAGCGGCGGAGGGCTCGCGGCGGACGGTGACGGGTCCGTCTACCTGTCGACGGGCAACGGGACGTTTGATGTCACGGGTTCCCAGACTCCGGCCTACGGCGACAGCGTGCTGAGGCTTTCGACGGACGACGGCGTGACGGTGGCCGACTTCTTCACCCCGTGGAACCAAGACGTCCTGGCGGCCGAGGATCAGGACCTTGGGTCAGGGGGAGTCCTTCTGCTGCCCGACCAGGCGGGGGCATACCCGCATCTCCTGGTGACCGCCGGAAAGAACGGCACGATCTACCTGAACAATCGCGACGACCTGGGCGGGTACCAGCGGTGCGGCGCGGGCTGTGACGACGTCGTGCAGGTGCTGGCGGGGCCTCCCATCGGCAATTGTTACTGCACGCCCGCGTATTTCAACAATCAGGTGTACTACCAGGGCGCGTACGATGTTCTCAAGGCGTTTCCGCTGTCCGACGGCCTTCTTTCGCCCTCTCCGCTCTCACAGTCGAACGTTCCGTTCGATTTTTTCGGTTCGACCCCCAGCATCTCGGCGAGCGGATCCAGCAGCGGTATCGTGTGGACGTTGCAGGCGGCGGCGCTCGGTCCCGCGATCCTGCACGCCTATGACGCGCTCGATCTGTCGCACGAGCTCTACAGCAGCGATCGGGCGCCGGCCGATCAACTGGATGGCGCCGTGAAATTTACCGTGCCGACCGTCGCAAACGGCCGAGTCTATGTCGGCACGCAGAGCAGTCTCGCCGTGTTCGGCCTCCGGCCGTCGGCGACCCAGACAACCGCGAACGAGGGTTATGGCCGAGCAGCGGCGCTATAGCGCAGTATTTCAGGCAGATACGCCACTTAGGCTGATACTCGGGATTACCGGTCCTAGTTCTTGCGGGCGCGGAGCAGGATCATCCCGTCGCTGAATGACTCGATGCGGTCGCCCGAGATCTTGAACTCGAAGGCCGCGCGGGCCGCCGCCGGCGCGCCGAGCACGAAGCGTTCGAGCCCCGCCTTGGCCGCGGCGGCCATGCGCGTCATGCCCGTCCATTCCTCCCAGGTCCGCACCCGGCGCATACTCGCCCGGCCCGTCACGGTGAGCCCGGCCGCCGCGAGGTAGTCGGTCCACTCGCTCGCCCGATAGGCGCGGACGTGCGAGGGATCGCGCCGTCGCTCGACCTCGGTGATGAAGGCGGCGGCGTCCGGATCGTCGTGGCCCAGGATGTCTTCGAGGAGGAAGAGTCCATTCGGCTGCAGCACCCGGGCGACCTGGCGGACCGCGGCCGGGACATCGGTGAAGTGGTGCGGGGCGATGCGGCAGGTGACGAGGTCGAACGCCTCGTCCCGGAAGGGCAGCCGCTCTGCCTCCGCGGCGAGGAAGTCTACGGTGGCGGCGCCCGCCCCGCGGACGTGGCGGGCCGCCGCCCGCAGCATCGGCTCCGTGAGGTCGACCGCGGTCACCCGGCGCGCCAGGCCCGCGAAGGCGAGCGCGGTGTGGCCGCCGCCCGTGGCGACGTCGAGCACGCGGCCGGGCCGCGGCGTCCGGCCCCAGGCGATGAGCTGGGCGAGGTCGTCGCCGGTGGCGAAGCCGGGGCAGGCGACGTAGGCCTCTGCGGCGGCCCCGAACTGCGCCTGCACCCTCGCCGCCTGGGGCTCGGTCATGCGGGCTTGGGGTGCGCGGCGAGGTGACGGATCAGGAACTCCTCGTCGACCGGCGTGAGGTCGAATTGCTTGCTGGCCTCCTCGACGAGCTGCAGCCGGTTGACGTGCGGATCGTCGCGCAGCCGGTCGTCGATCCACCGGACGGCCTGCACGAGCGGCGCCTCGCCTTGAGCCATAGTCCCTCCGCGGCGATAATACCGGACGCGACGCCATGGCGCGACTCTTCGACGTCGTGACCTTTGACTGCTACGGGACCCTCGTCGACTGGGAGCGCGGCATCGAGGAGGCCTGCCGGGCGGCCGCCGCCGCCGACGGTGTCCGGCTCGACCCGGCCGCGCTCCTCGCCGCCTACGCCGAGATCGAGCCGCAGGTCGAGGCCGAGCCCTACCGGAGCTACCGCGACGTGCTCGCGGAGACGGCCCGCCGGGTCGCCGCGCGGCTCGGCTGGCGGCTCGCGGACGCCCGCGCGGGCTTTCTCGCGCTGAGCCTGCCCGCGTGGCCTCCGTTCGCCGACACGAACCCGGCGCTCGAGCGGCTCGCGCGCGCCGGCTACCGGCTCGGGATCCTCTCAAACGTCGACGACGACCTGCTCGTGGCGACGCGGCGCCACTTCACGGTCGGCTTCGACCTGCTCGTGACCGCGGAGCAGGCGGGCGCCTACAAGCCGGCGCCCGCCCACTTTGCGCTGGCGCGGCAGCGGATCGGCGGCGCCCGGTGGCTCCACGCGGCCCAGAGCCACTTCCACGACGTGGTGCCCGCCTGCGCCGGCGGCATTCCCGTCGCCTGGATTAACCGCGCGCGCCAGGCGCCGTCGAACGCCGCGCGGCCCGCCCGCGAGCTCCACTCGCTCACCGAGCTCGCCGACTGGCTCGCGCCCGACTGACCGAGCGCCGTCAGAGCGTCAGGAGCGCGATGCCCGTGACGCCGAGCGCGGCGCCAACCGTCGCCCGCCAGGTGACACGCTCACCGCGCACGACGAGCCCGATCGGCAGCGCGAAGAGCGGTGAGGTGGACGAGAGCACGGTCGCCACGCCAACGTCGGAGTACTTGAGCCCGGCCACGAACAGCACCGCGCTTGCCGCCGTGAGCACGCCCAGCATGACGATGGAGAGCCCGGTTGTGCGGGCGTGGGTGCGGACGCTCGCTCCGGTGCCGCGCGCCCACGGCGTGAGCCAGAGGACCGCGGCCGCCACCGGAAAGCGCACCGCCTGGGCGGTGACCGGATCCACCTCGCGGAGCGGCGGCTTCATCAGGAGCGCGTTCACCGCCCACGCCACCGCCGCCGCGAGCGCGAGGCCGAGCCCGCGCGCGCGGCCCCCTCGCGCGTCGGCGACCGGCGCGCCCTCAGCGACGATGACCGCGAGCCCGGCGATCGTCACCAGGGCGCCGGCGGCGAGCTTCGGCGTGATCGGTTCGCCGAGGAAGACGAGGGCGAGCCCGGCCGCGATGAGGGGGTAGGCCATCGAAATCGTCATCGCGCGCCCCATCCCGAGCGCCTTCGTGCTCTCGAAGAAGGCCGTGTCGCCGAGGCCGACCGCGATCACGGTCGAGACCGTGAGGTAGCCCCACGCCTCGAGCGTCAGCTCGCCCAGCCGTCCCGAACCGCTCCACGCGAGCATGACCGCGGCGAGGAGCAGGCCGCCCGTGGCCGATCGAATGACGTTGATGGTGACGGTCGTGAAGTAGGGGGAGAGGGCGCGGACGATCAGGCTGAGCAGCGTCCAGGTGAAGGCGGAGCCGAGCGCGCAGAGCGCGCCCGCGCTGGCCGCCGTCATCGTCCTCGGCGGCGCGGCCGAGCTCGACTCATCGGCTCGGCGCGCTGCCGGACCGCGCCGCGCCCCTCCGTCTCACGCGGCCTCGAGCGCTCGGATACGCCAGTACGCCAGTGCCACCGCGGCGGCGCCGAGCCCGGCCGACAGCGGCACCGCGCCCAGTGCCCAGCCGAACGCGCTCCCGCCCGCGGCGGCGGCGAGGGCGGCGCGGCGCGCGACCCAGCCCATGAGGGCGACGTACGCGAGGCAGACGAGCGTGAGCGCGAGGCCGCCGCCGCTGGTGGTCAGGAACTCGGGATTCGGCTCGCGGAAGTTCGGCCACGCGGCGCCGAGCCCGAGCGCGAGCGTCGTCGTCGTCAGGGCCAACGTCACCACGAGCGCGGCCGCCACCGCCGCCACCGCGGGGTCACGGACGAGGCGGAGCGCGCCGAGCACGGCGATCGGCACCACCACGAGCGTGAGCAGCGCCCCGTAGACGAGGAGCTTCGCCAGGAAGACGCGGAAGATCGGGATCGGGCTCGAGAAGAACAGCCACGCGGCCCGGCCCTCGAGCGACATCGCCGGGAAGACGAAGCGCAGGCCGAAGGCGGTCAGGAAGTAGCCGGCGGCGACCACGTCGAAGAGGAGGAGGCGGGCGATGGTCTCGGGCGTGGCCGCCGCCGCGCCGAGCGGCGCGACCACGATGAATGCCGTGTAGAGGACGAGGAGGAAGCCGAGGAAGGCGGCGCGACCGAGCTCGCTCGGGCTCCGCGCGATGGCGAGGAGGTCGCGCTCGATGATCGCCCCGACGGCGCCGTGGAGCCGGCGCGGGAAGGGGCGCCGGCCGCCGGGCCCGGGCGGCGCGCCCGCCGCGAAGCCGAGGCCCTCGGCGAGCGCGGGGAGGGTGCGCGCGTAGAGGCGCCGTCCGAGGGTCGCCGCCAGCGCGAGGCTGGCGAGGGGCGTCAGCCAGAGGAGGGTTCGGGACACGGCCGAGCCGGCCCGGCCGCCGGTCGCGACCGCGTAGAGCTCGGCCGCGAACGGGTGGCTCGGCCAGAGGCCGAACTTCGCCTCGATGAATTTGATGGACGAGGGGTTCCCGTCGAGAACGCCCGGCTCGAAGATCGCGTAGAAGTCCGACGTCGAAGGGATGACGTTGCGGCCCACGAGGATGGCGAAGCCCCCGAGCAGGATGCACACCGCCGCCGCGATGCCGACGCGCGTGCGGGCGTGGCGGAAGGCGGCGCCGGCGGCGGTGGTCAGTACCACGGCCGCGCCGCCGGCCAGCGCGCCGAAGAGGACCAGGATCACGGCACCGCGCGCGTAGAAGGCGGCGGGCTTTCCGTACGCCGCGCCGAGCGCCGCGAGGGCGGGCCCGCCCAGTACCGCGAGCGCCCATCCCGTCTGGGTGAAGGTCTGGATGCTCCGCAGCAGGTAGAGACCGCCGAGGGGGAAGGGTGCGGCCATCAGCAGGCGGGTGTCGTCCGCGCGGTAGAAGATCCAGAGGCCGGCGGCGACGAAGCTCACGAGGAGGATGATCAGGACGAGCAGGAGGAAGCTCTCGAGGACGTAGAGGGTGAGGGGCGGGCCGGCGTGCTGGAGTGCGGCGAGGGCCTCGAGGGCGCGCCGGAAGACCGTGTACTCCGCCACCATCACCGCCGCGAAGAGAAGCCCAAACGCCGCGACGACGACCAGGCGGGCGCGCTCGGTCGCGCGGAGGAGCCGGCGCAGGGTGCCGAGCTGCCTCAGCAGCAGCTTAAGGACGAGCCGCGAGGCGGAGATAGAGCTCCTCCAGCGAACCCTCCGGCGCGCCCGCGAGCCGGCGCAGCGCGTCGAGATCGCCCTCGGCGGCGAGCCGACCTTGGCGGAGCAGGCCGACGCGCCCGCAGACGGCCTCGGCGAAGGCCAGGGTGTGCGTGCACAGGAGCACCGCACCCCCGCCCGTCGCGAAGGTCCGGAGCAGGTCACGGGCTCGCACCGCGCTCTCGGGGTCGAGGCCGACGATCGGCTCGTCGACGACCAGAACGCGGGGAGCGTGGAGGAGGGCGGCAATGATCGCGAGCTTCTGGCGGCTTCCGCGCGAGTAGTTCTCGACGTAGCCGTCGAGGATGGCGCCGATCTCGAAGAGCGCCGAGAGCTCGTCGATCTTGGCGGTGCGGGCGGCCAGGGGAACCCCCCACAGCTCACCGACCAGGTGGAGGAATTCCCAGCCCGACATGCGCTCGTACACAAACGGCTCGTCGGGGACGTAGCCGAGCAGGCGCTTGGCGCGCACCGGTTCGGCGTGGAGGTCGATACCGCCGACCAGGACGCACCCCGCGGTCGGGCGGTAGAGGCCGGTCGCCATCTTCACGGTCGTGGTTTTGCCGGAGCCGTTCGGGCCAATCAGACCGTAGATCTCGCCCGGCTCGACGTCGAGCGAGAGCGTGTCGACGGCGAGCCGGGCGGGGAACTGCTTGGAGAGCCGCTCCAGGCGGAGCAGGGGCGCTCCCAAGCCTACTTCTCGGCGTCCTGTTCGTACTTCGTCTTCCACTCCTTGTTCAGGTCTTCGATGCCCGGGATGTACTTGATCGTGCTCCAGGTGGCGCGCGCCGCGCCGCGCATCGCGTAGTAGAGGGTCTCGCCGATCTCGTCGTCGGTGGCGCCGGCTTGCTTCGCGGCCGCGAAGCGTCCCGGCACTCAGGAGGTGCAGCCGGCGGCGGCCATCGCGGCCAGCGCGACCAGCTGCACGGTCTTCGGATCGAGCGCGCCTTCCCGGTAGTACACGCCGGCGAACTCCTTCATCGCTCCCATCGTGGCACCTCCGTTGACGTGGTAGTTGGGGTCGAGCTTACTTCACCTCGCGCGTGTCGGTACGCGTCACGACGTCCTCGTCGTCGGGGCCATCCCGATCGTTGTTGGTCGCGGTGACCGTGATCGTGTAGGTCCCGGGGGCATACGGGACCGCGACCACGTTCGTCCCCGCCGTGAGCGGATGCGCCGGTCCGTTGTTGACCTGGTAGGTGCCGCTGGCGTTCGGGCTCCTCGGATCGAGGATCCGGCCCGCGTACTCGATCGTGAGCTGCGGGGGCTCCGGGTCGTCGTCGACGATCGTGCGCGTATCGTCGAGGGCGAGCGCGCCCGGGCCACGCAGGGCGATGTGATGCGGGCCGAGGGCGGGCGGTACCGGGACCCGGGTCTCGCCGGCGCCGTAGGGAGAGGGCGACCCGTCGTCGACCGCGTAGGTCCCCTCCGTGTCCGGGCCGACGCCCGTCAGTCGGATCGTCCACGCTCCCGGGTCCTTGTCGGTGCCGCCGCCCGCCCAGTCCAGGCGCAGCTCGGCCGCGCCCACGCCCGCCGGGGCGAGCAGGGCCAGGGCGAGGCCGGCCGCGAGCCGGCGGAGCACGTCAGCGGTGGGCGTGGGCGTGACCGTTGCGGGGCAGGCTCGCCCGCACGCGCTGCGCCGCGCGCTCGCGTTTGTAGACGGTGAAGCCAATCTTCCGCGCGAGCCGGTGCTCGGAGTACAGCCGGGTGGCGGCCCGGAAGGCGTCGTGGCCCGACCCACGGAACAGGAAGGTGAAGAAGGAGATGTCGACCAGCATCGACTGGATCCAATCGATGTCGTGCGAGTAGCCGGCGAGGAACTGGGCGCGCGTCTCCCAGAGAAAGCGCCGCGCGATCTGGCGGGTGACGAAGCGACAGGCGCCGAAGATGAAGCCCTTGCCTTCGGCGTGGGCGGACGCGGTCATGATGTTCGACAGCTTGATCTCCTCGCGGCCTACGCCGTAGATCTTGCCGTCGCCGCCGTGGGCGGCGATGTAGCAGTAGCCGAACCGCCGGTCGCGGACGAAGTCGTGGAGGAGCAGCCGCAGGTCCTCCTTCGCGTTGAACTGCCGGTAGACCATCGAGACCCCCATCGCCTCGGTCATGCCCTGGAAGAACGGGTGAACGGAGATCTCGGGACGGAGGTATTGACCCTTTTCATCCCAGGTCGACTCGAGGATGAGGAGGCGGCGGCCGTTGGTCACGATGGCCGGATCATAGCACGCGGCGGCCGGGCCCGCGATTGGCCTGGCGGGGACCGTGCCAATTGGTACTTTACATCGCCTCAAATTCGTCGAAAATGGCTCTACGGAGAGAATGGCGGTGCAGATCCCGATCGACCGGTCGAAGCCGATCCCGCTCCCGCGCCAGATCCAGGCGCACCTGGAGCGGCTGATTCACGAGCGGCTGCTGGCGCCCGGGGTCAAGCTGCCGGCCACGCGGGAGCTCGCGCGCGAGCTGGGCGTGAACCGCGCGACGGTGTCCTTCGCGTACGAGGAGCTGGTCGCCTCCGGCCTGGCGCGGGCGCACGTCGGGCAGGGCACGTTCGTCGCCGGTCCCACCGCCGGCGAGGCGGAGCTCGCCGACGGCGCGGGCCCGGACGCCCCGCCCGAGGCGATCGACTGGTCGGGGCTCCTCTCGCGGAGCGCGCGGGTCAGCCTCGGCGAACGGGAGCGGCGGCGGCTCGGAGCCCTCCCCGGGCGCCTGCCCCCGGGGCTGATCTCGTTCGCCGGCGGCATGCCGGACAGCGCGATGTTCCCGACGGACGCGTTCCGCCGGGTGCTGAACGCGGTCATCCGCGAGGAGGGCGAGGAGCTGCTCCAGTACTACCCCGCCGCCGGTTACCCGCCGCTCCGCCGGTTCCTCTCGGGGTACCTGCTCCGCTTCGGCGTGGAGGCCCGGCCCGACGACATCCTCATCGTCAACGGCTCCCAGCAGGGCTTCGACCTGATCGCGCGCACCCTGCTCGACCCGGGCGACGTGGTCGCCATCGAGGAGCCGACCTACCCGCGAGCGATGCAGGTGTTTCGCGCGTTCGGCGCACGGCTCGCGCCCGTCGCCCTCGGGGAGGACGGCCCGCGCCCGGACGGGCTCGAGCGCGCCATCGAGCGCCACGCCCCGAAGTTCTTCTACTGCCAGCCGAGCGCCCATAACCCGACCGGCCTCACGATCAGCGGGGACGGGCGGCGGCGGCTCCTCGAGGTCTGCGCGCGTCGGCGCGTGGCGATCGTCGAGGACGGCTTCGACGGCAGCCTGTATTACGACGCCCGTCCGCCGGCGCCGCTCCGGGCGCTGGACCGGCGCGGACTCGTGATCTACATCGGGACCTTCTCGAAGATCCTCTTTCCCGGGTTGCGGCTCGGCTGGCTCGTGGCGCCGCGCCCGCTGCTCGAGCGGCTGGAGGCGGCCAAGCAGCTCGCGGACCTCCAGACGAGCGCCCTGATCCAGGCGGCCGTCTATCACTTCTGCGAGCGGCGGCTCCTCGAGCGGCATCTCGCCCGGATCGCCGACGAGTACCGGCGCCGGCACCGACGCCTGCTCGAGTCGCTCACGCGACGGATGCCCCGGGACGTCAGCTGGACGGAAGCGCGGGGAGGCTTCTCGCTGCTGCTGACGCTGCCCGAGGGGCTCGACGCGACCGCCCTGCTCGCGCGCGCGGTGGCGCGGGGGGTGGCCTTCACGCCGGGGCCGGCGTTCTTCGTGGAGGAGGGGGGCGAGCGGGCGCTCAGGCTCGCGTTCTCGGGGGTGCCGGCGGCCCGGATCGACGAAGGCGTCCGGCGGCTGGCGGACGTGATCCGCGACAGCCGCCGCCGTCCACAGCCCCGGGCGGAGAGCGAGCGCGCCGCGGTGCCGGTCGTGTGAGGGAGGGCGCGCGGACGCCCGGGGATTTCGACCACACTACGTCAAAGAGGGAGGCAGTCATGACCGGGACCAATGGGCTCAGAATCGCCGATCGCAAGCACATCGGGCTCGCGGAGATGCTGAAGGGCGGCGTGATCATGGACGTGACGAACGCCGAGCAGGCGAAGATCGCCGAGGCGGCGGGCGCGGCGGCGGTGATGGCGCTCGAGCGCGTCCCGGCCGACATCCGGCGCGACGGGGGCGTCGCCCGCATGGCCTCCGTGAAGAAGATCAAGGAGATCCAGGCCGTGGTGACGATCCCGGTGATGGCCAAGGCGCGGATCGGCCACTTCGTCGAAGCCCAGATCCTCGAGGCGCTCGGCGCAGACTTCATCGACGAGTCCGAGGTCCTGACGCCCGCGGACGAGCACTTCCACATCGACAAGTTCGCGTTCCGAATCCCGTTCGTCTGCGGCGCCCGCGACCTCGGCGAGGCGCTGCGCCGCATCGGCGAGGGCGCGGCGATGATCCGCACGAAGGGCGAGGCGGGGTCCGGCAACATCGTCGAGGCCGTCCGCCACATGCGCGCGGTCGTGTCCGGAATCAAGCGGCTGGCGACGCTCGGCGCCGAGGAGCTGATGACCGAAGCCAAGACGCTCGGCGCCCCGTACGAGCTCGTGCGGTGGGTGGCGGCGAACGGCCGGCTGCCGGTGCCGAACTTCTCCGCGGGCGGCATCGCGACCCCGGCCGACGCGGCCCTGATGATGCAGCTCGGGGCCGAAGCGGTGTTCGTCGGCTCGGGCATCTTCAAGTCGACCGACCCGGCCGCGCGGGCCCGGGCGATCGTCCAGGCGACGACGCACTACAAGGACCCCGACGTGCTCGCCAAGGTCAGCGGCGAGCTGGGCGAGGCGATGCCGGGCATCGAGACCTCGAAGCTCGCCCAGAGCGAGCTGCTCCAGACGCGGGGGTGGTAGGGCGAGCGGTGGCCTCCGGGTCGAGCCGAACCGCGCGGGCGCGGCCGTCGTGAGCCCGCGGGGTCGTGAGGCCCGGGGCGACCGAGGCGGGCCGGCTCGATGACGGCGCCCGCGCGCCCGGCGCCCGTCCGGATCGGCGTGCTCGCGCTCCAGGGCGACTTCGCCCTGCACTCGCAGGCGCTCGAGCGCTCGGAGGTGGACGCGGTCGAGGTGCGCAAGCCCGAGGCGCTCGCCGATCTCGACGGACTCATCCTCCCCGGCGGGGAGAGCACGACGCTGCTTCGGCTGATCGACGAGTGGAACTTCGTTCCCGCGCTGGAGAGGTTCCACGCCACGGGCAAGCCCGTCTTCGGCACCTGCGCGGGGCTGATCCTCCTCGCCCGCGAGGTCCTGCATCCGGTACAGCCGTCGCTCGGCTTGATCGACGTCGCGGTCGAGCGCAACGCCTACGGCCGGCAGCGGGAGTCCTTCGAGGCCAGGGGCTCCGTCACCCTCGCCGGGCGGGCGATCCCGGTCGACATGGTGTTCATCCGGGCGCCCCGGATCCGGCGGGTTGGCCCCGAGGTTGAGACGCTCGCCACGCACGCCGGCGCCCCCGTCATGGCGCGGCAAGGCACGGTCGTGGTCGCCACCTTTCACCCCGAGCTCACCGACGACCTGACCGTGCACCGGTACTTCTGCGACCTGGTCCGGACGGCTCGAGCGAGGACGCCCTGATGGCATGGACAGCTCCTCCGGCCCGCTCCGGACATCCCTACTACATGCACGACGCGATCTACGCGCAGCCGGGCGCGCTCCGCCTCGTCGTCCGCGACAACGCCGAGGCGCTGGGGCGCACGGCGGTGCGGCTCCGGCAGGCCGACCGCACGATCCTCTCGGGCATCGGGACCTCGTGGCACGCCACGCTGGTCGGCGAGCTCCTCCTGGCGCACGTGGGGCGGCTCGGCCACCGGGTGCGCGCCTTCCACTCCTTCGAGCTGGTCGGCTACTGGCCCGCGCTGGGCCCGAAGACCGGTGTCGTCGTGGTGAGTCATCGCGGGACCAAGCGCTACTCGCTGGACGCGCTCGCCCGCGCCAAGGCGGAGGGGGGTGTCGCGGTCGTGATCACCGGGAAGGGCAGCGGGGACGGGCTCGCCATCGCCGACCATACGCTCCGCACGGTGGACCAGGAGAGCTCCGCCGCCCACACGATCAGCTACACCTGCGCGCTGACGCTCCTCGCGGCGCTCGCCGCCGACATCGGCGGCGACGACGCGATCCGGCGGGCGCTCGACCAGATCCCCGACCACCTCGCCGGGCTGCTCGGGCAGAGGTCGTGGGCCGAGCTGGCGGCGCGCTTCGCGGAGCGCCAGCGCTACTACTTCATCGGCGGCGGCCCCAACACGGCGACGGCGTACGAGGCCGCCCTCAAGATGAGCGAAGCGAACCACGCCACCGCGCTCGGATTCAACTGCGAGCAGTTCCTCCACGGCCCGTGGAGCGCCGCGGACCGGGCGGACGTGGTCTTCCTGGTCGCGCTCCCCGGGCAGGGCTACGAGCGCTGCCTGACGGTGGCGCGGGCGGCCCGCGAGATCGGGGCGGCGATCGTCGCGATCGTCGCCGACGGCGACCGCGAGATCGCGCCGCTCGCGACCGAAACGATCGTGGTGCCCGCGGTCCCCGAGTTGCTGTCGCCGATCCTGGCGATCGTGCCGCTGCAGCTCTTCACGTACCATCTGGCGGTGCAGCGGGGGGTGAACCCGGACACCATGCGCGCGGACCAGCCGGACCACGGCCGGGCGCGTGCGCTCATCGCGCTCTGAGTCCTGCCGACGATGACTCGAGCCCCCGCGCGCGCCGGCCGCCGACATACTCGCGCCGTGGTTTGGTGGAGCGGGCGGACGGCGCTCGGGATGGCGCTCCTCGCGCTCGCGGGGTGCGCGATGGCGTCGCCGTCGGCGCGCTCGGACGCGCCGCCCCGCGTCCGGTGCCTGGGCCAGCCCAACCCGGGCGAGCCTGACGCGGGAACGCGGCCGCTCTTCTTCCTCTTCTGCATCCAGAGCCCCTGAGACCGGCGCCCGCGCGAGGGGCCCACGGCAGAGACACGGGCGCATGACGTTCGTCCTCGACCCGGCGTTCTGGGCGCGGTGGCTCGGCATCGTCGTCATCGACCTCACCCTGGCCGGCGACAACGCCCTCGTCATCGCCCTCGCGGTGCGGACGCTCCCGCCCCGCCAGCAGTTTCTCGGACGCCTCTGGGGAACAGGGGGCGCC
>QHRX01000203.1 GCA_003221455.1 Candidatus Rokuibacteriota bacterium | reverse complement strand
GTCAATCTCGTTGACGGCCCCGAGCGGTAGGCCGATTCGCTTCCTAAGCACCCGCCCCAGTTCTCGCAGCACCACTTCGCCAATTACAAGGGTGTGTTCGGCAAGCACCACGCGCAGTACATCCGCACAGACCCCCCGGGTTGCGAAGGCGCTGACCGAGACGTTCGTGTCCAGGAAAACCCTCAAGAGACATCGCGCGCGACATCCTCGTCCGTCAGGTATCCCCGCGCCTCAGCGAACGGCAAGGCTCTACGTCGGAGCCGTTCGAATCTCAGCAGGCTCAACTGTCGCCGGAGGGCATCGCGCACAAGCTCACTTCTGGTCCGTCCGGTCTGTTTGCAGAGCCGGTCAAGGAGCTTTTCCAGATCGGGGTCCAGGCGAATGGTCACAGCAGATCGCATGTCGTACAATGTACTACGAACGGCCGCTCAAGGCAACGCCGTCTAACTATGCGGCTAAACCCGCCGGCCCCTCGCGTCACGGCGCTTGCGAATGGCGGGAAGCGCCGCGCCGCTCAGCCGCGGGTTAGCGCCGGCCGTTGGGCCGCACACATATGAGCGGTATCACCTACTACTTGGTCGCGCTGTTTATGGCTGGTGTCCTGGTTTGGCAATTCATTTCTGGAAGGGCGCTCGGCGCATGGTGGGATGCGAAAATCACGCGGCAGGACAATCCAGGAGCGTACTGGTTTGCAGTGGCTGCTCAGGGTGCCATCCTCTTGGCTTTTCTGCTTACGGGGAAAAAATGGCACGTCCGGTAGCCAAAACCAGGCGTTCGGGTTGTGCCGCCGCAAGAGGCACCTTTGCTGGGCGTGTGCGGCCCAACAAGGCGCTGCAGTGCGACCGCCCAGCCGCCACTTCGCGGCGGCTCGGTTCCCTCGCTCGCTTTGCTCGCTTGGCCGCGCCTGAGCGCCAGCGTTAGGTTGCACGCACCGGTGCTTTGGAGAAAGGGAGCTCCCGGTGGCTTCCATTTGGTTGGGTATGGCTGATCGTCGTCTTTCTACACGGGCTTTCGATGTTCTTCCTGCGGATGCAGCGCGCCGCCCACGAGGTGATGCAGGAGACCAAGACCGAGGCGGCGGCCTAGGGCACAGGGCCGAAGCCAGCGACCTTTGTCACGGATGGTGGCCACGACCAACCGCCGCGTCAGGCTGGAAGCCCCGCTCAGGCCCCTGAGGAGAGCACTGGCGCGGGCCAGGAAATTGACAAGTACGAGGCGTGGGAGGGAACACCTCGACCTGGAACAACCGCGCCGTCGTCCGCCTCTACCTGCAGTTGGCCGAAGGCCAGTTGACTCAGCGCCTGTTTGCACAGATCATCTGGCGCGTCGAGCGGCTCTCCTGGCATCCGGCGTGATCGAGAGCCACCTGGGAGCGGAGGCGATGCGTAGCGGGGGTTGAAGCAGCGGAGGTGTCTCTGAGGTAGGCAGTCGGAAGTGGCAAGCCTCGGTGCACGCGGGGTCAGCAGGGAAGGCCCCTGTCACTTCTTCCGAATAGGCGAAATGGCTGGTTGGAGGGCGCCTCGCCTCACTCAGCAGCACAGGAGGGAGGAGCAGGTCCGTCCATATCGGGAATCCCGGCCCATAGGGAGGGTCCCGCGTGGATCAATGACTCGCCTTGCCCCAACTTCGCATCCGAAAGCCGCTTGTGGGGCACCTGAGAGTAAGGAGCATGTTCGCGCGCATCATCGCGGCAGTCATGAAGAGGGAGAAGGCCATGTCGCTAAAGGGCAAGCTGGTCCGTTTCTTCCTGATGCTCGGCATTTCTCTTCTTCTTCCGATAACCGTCGACGCTCGGCTGATTACTGAGAACCCGAACAGTCCCGGATTCCCCAGCGATCCCGCCTTCGCGGGCAGTCTCGTCATTGCACTGGATCAAACGCTCCCCGCGAAATGTGGCGATCAAAGCTTCACCATGACCGTGGGTGGGGTACAATTTCTTTTCCGATCGTCTACTGATCTATTCAACGGTGTGTACAGCAGTTGCTTCCCTCTAGGCGCTCCGCTCGGTCAGGGGACCGCTCTTTCTAGCAATGGCCGGGTCGTCATCAACATCAACCCTGCGGTTTCGGCATTCGGCATTATCGCTGCCGGTGCGGAATGTCTCAACCAAGCCACATTCACCGGTAGTCTGGGCACCGAGCTGGGTACCGGCGCCTCGTTTGACCCTGCCACCCCGACTTTCCTCGGTGCGGCAGATATTGGAGGTATCTCGACGGTGGCCTTGAGCGATACGTGCACCTCCGGAAGCGGAAGGTGGACGCAGATTCGCTTTGTTCCCGCGGGTGGTGTTCCTCCCGCTCAGGCCGATGTCGCGCTGAACAAAACCCCTAGTGCTTCCGCGATTGGCGGTGTGGCTCCGTTGGGCTACAGCCTCGGCGTTGCGAACTTCGGCCCCGACACGGCCAAGGACGTCGTTGCGGCCGACTTGCTGCCGCCTGGCGTCACCGTCGATGGGACGAGCGCCGGCGCGACGCTCAGTCCGCCGCCCCCGCTTCCAGCCTCGACTGTTACATGGGCGCTGGGAGACCTGGCTCGTGGGGGAACTGACCGCCTCGCGCTCATGCTGGCGGCTCCACCGTTCGAGACGTTCAGCTGCGAGGACACGCTGCTCAACATCGCGGCGGTTGGGACGAGCACGACAGATCCTAATCTTCGCAACAACGTGGCGTTCACGGTGACGCCCTTCGACAAAGCGTCCAGGGCGAACGTGCCGGAGATCTGCGATAACTTTCAAGATGACAACTGTAACGGCTTGGTCGATTGTAATGATCCAGCCTGTACAACCGTGTGTAACCCTGCGTTCGCGCCGGCTCCCGGAGTCGGTCCCGGTGGCGGCGGCGGTAACGGTGGCGACCCTGGGAGCTGCATGAACCTTCATGGAGAATCGTTTCCCGCTCCTTGCTGTGACCCTTTCAACGTGGGGGCGCAGCTCGACCCTCTTTGTAGGGCTTTCGATCCGAACTTCAAGGAATCGGACCCGTCAACCAATGCCTTCGGCTATGGCTATGCTCAGGCGGGGCAGGCAATCACGTACACGATTCACTACGAGAACATCGGCACCGCCGACGCCCATGATGTTAGCATCCTTGATCCCCTCCATCCGAGCCTCGATGAGACGACGTTGGCCATCAACAACGGGGGAGTCTACGACCCGGGCCCCCGCGTGATCGTATGGCACGATCCCCTAGCGCTGCCTCCCCAGGTGCCGCGCAGCGTTAGCTTTTCGGTGAACATCAACTCCAATGCACAGCCTGGAACGCGGGTGCGCAATCGAGGAACGGTCGTCTTTCCCGATGCGGCCACGTCGCCCCGCACTGATACGAACTTTGTCGAACATACCGTTCTCGACCCGCAATTCCCAGTGGTCGTCGACTTGTTTGTCAGAGGATGTCAGGAGACGAGTCTGCGCTCACACCAGTGGAAGGTGAAACTTGTCAACAAGGGTTTCGGTTTTGCCTACAACGTGAGTGCAGAAATCGTGAGTCCGCCAGCGTTCGTACAAGTTAGTGACGCCTTGGCGAGCTTTGCCCACCCCGCGGATCCGCATCCTGATGTGCTGGCGACCGTTATGCCGCTCTCCACTTCGCTGAGCGTGGATACCGTGAGCTTTATCACGACCACTCGTGAGGATCCGGATCGGGATCAGGATAGAAAAGGCGAAGATGTCCGTGGCGATCCCTGTGGCGTGTTCACGTGGCGTATCCGCTATACCACCTCGAACGGTGAGACGCTGTCCAAGGATATCCACCCTAGCCTCGCCCAGCTCTGTCCATGTGCTGGGCCGGCCGCTGGCGGCACCTGGAAAAATCACGGTGCCTATGAGTCATGTATGACGCATGCGGCCCAGGAGTTCGTGCAGGCCGGGTTCATCGCGGAACGGCAAAAGGATGCCATTGTCAGTGCAGCAGCACACTCCGTGTGTGGAGGGAAGGCCGAAACTGAGGAGCGAGAGCGTGCAGAGTCTGAAAACTAGTCACGAGCAAGAGGCACTCGCAGTACTTCTCCACTGGCCGCGATGCTATTCGCTGACGCTCGGCGCAGCTCACGCGAGGAAGGACGAGCGCTGCCTCGATCCCTCGGAGAGAAGCAGGGCACGTTCCGAAGGACCCAGTCCGTCCTCGGTCAACGTCGGCCCCGACCACGGCCGCCCACGCCAATTCCCGGTTTGACTCGAACGCCCAAGCCACTAGCGGGCAGCCTCTGGGTACCGGATCACCGCTCAATAATCTCGTGATTCACGCACGACGGTGCGGGAGCGCCTCGGCCCCCGAGGTCGAAATCCACGCGGTCGCAGCGCATGAGGTACTGCTCGGCGGGGTCGAGCAGGATCGGATGTTCGAGGAGCGACCTCGACTCCCCGCCGGATGCCGACGCGGCCGGCGTGCCGGCGCGCACGAGCTCGTAGCGGAGCTGCGGGCCAATAACTGCGGACACCAGCTTGTCGCCCCGGCGCGACTGTCTGGATCATGTCCTCGTCTTCAGCGGACGGCAGCTGCGTGCGGCCCGAGCAGCAGGTCGGGCGGCCGGTGATCGAGCCCGGCCACGGTCATGAGGCCGCAGGTTCGCGAGGTAGTGCACGCGAACGCCGGAGTCATCCGCAACGCCTCACTCGACCGTCAGCACCGGTCGCGCCACGCCGCGCACGGAGGCGGCCGGCACCGGTCCGAAGTAACGCGGGTGCCCTGGCAGCCGAGCAGCCAGAGCTCGCCGGCCGCGACCACGACCACCACGAGCGCCCCGCGAGCCTGGGTATCGGCGACGCTCCGATAGACTCCACGCGGCGCACTCCGGGAGAGGTTGAGGCCGATACCCAGGCAGAGCGTGGTGGCAGCGCCGGTCAGACTGATCGCGGCCACGAAGAGGGGCCAGCGGCTGGCGGCAAACCCTCTAGCACGCGCCGAAACGCGCGTTAGAGCGATTCGCGCCAAAACTCAAAGGGTTCCGAGGCGTCCGCGTCGCGACGAGCGGCGTTTTTTTGGCACTACCCGCGCCAGTTTGACCAAGTGTCTTCCACCGCCCACCGAGCGGTTCAGCCAATGCGTCGTTAAGTGGTTGCAAAGCAAGCGCTCGCGGGCGGGTGAACCCGGCTGGCCCGCGCTGGCACTTCGCCTGCATACGATATCGGCCGCCCATGACACACCATACCGGGACTTTACGCGTGCTCGGCCGGATTCCGCGTGAGGCGGGGAGGGCTCCGGCGGGGAACGCGTTACCTGCGGAGCGCCCGGTCGGAGCGACCAGAGCGCCAGCGTACGGTGACCTTCTGCTCGCCAGTTCCGACGACGCTTGGCTGAGACAGGTCCGCCATATCCTGCTGGAGTGCGGAGCGCCACGAGTCGAGGGAGTCGAGAACCGTGTGGCCCTCGAGAAGGCGCTCACGGAGTTTGCTCCCGACGTGCTCTTACTTGATCCGTCGACGGGGACATTCTCGCTCGAGACCGTGTGGATCATCCGGACTCTGAGCCCGGCCACGAGGACGATCTTCTTGACGAGTTGCCCGGATGACAGCGAGGCCCTCACCGCGTTGAGGGAGGGCGCCGCTGGCTACGGTTCGCGACAGACCGACGCGGGGCTCCTGCTCGCAGCGATCGCGGTGGTCCGGCAGGGGGGGATTTGGGTCGCGCCACAGGTCATTCTTCGACTCATCGACGAATTCGCTTCCCGCCACCGTCCGTGCGACAACGCTGATCAACGCCTCCTCGCGTTGACCGCTCGAGAGGGCCAGATTGCCGAGCTCATCGCGAGCGGCGCTACCAATAAGGAGATCGCCGGCCGGCTCCGGATCCAGGAGGGCACGGTCAAAGCCCACCTTTCCGCGATGTTTCACAAACTCGGCGTCGCCAACCGTCATCAGTTGGCGTTGTACTTCTGGACTATGGCCAAGGTCCAATAGACACGGAGGGGGACCGCCGGGGCACAATGCTCGCCGGAGTGAGATCCGGCGATTCCCGCGTCCACCGAGGACTCTAACGGAGTCTCACCCCGCCCGCTTCCCACCCTCTCGCCGCCGGCACTCCGGGTGCCGCCCGCCGAGGGGATGGGACGGCACACACGACGTCTAGGGGGAGCAAGATGAAGCAGCTGGGGCTCTTGGTGTCGGTACTGGCGCTCGTTCTCGTCGCGACCTCCGGCGCTGCCTTCGGGGGCGGATACGACGCCACAAACGTGAACGGCCCGTATGCGTTCTCGTTGGGCGGCACGTCAGCGGGCATGGCGGTGTGCCAACGGGGCGGGCTCAATCTCGGCAGGGGACCGAACGACAGCCATCGGAGGAGTCCTTGTCCTCCATCAGACGTTCGGGTGCACCTACTTCGTAAATAAGAACGGCACGGGAACAGCCACCTGTACGGTCTGGCCGGCCAACCCGGATGGGACGACCATAGAGACCTTGGACTTCGTGATCGTCAACAACGGTGAGATTAAGTTCATCTCGACCCAGCCGGGAGATGTCGTCCACGGCGTGGCGAACCACCAGGGATAGGCCGACAGGAGGCGCGGCGAGCGGGCGCGGGCCCGAGAGGGCTCGTCAGTCCCACGACGTCCTGACCAGGCAGGGTTGGAATCCTGGAAGCGGCCCAGGCACACGGGCAGTCCCCGGGCTGGACGCATTGACCGGCTCGCGACGCAACCGCGATTCGCGAGTCAACGAGGCCGATCGACAATGAGGCGAGTCGGAACTGAGGTGGCTCTGCTCGTAACGGTGCTCCTCTGGAGCGGCGCCGCGTGGGCGCTGACGCCCAACGCACAAGTGTACGAACTGACCGAGGAGGCCAGCCTGACCGCCGCCGGAGCGCTCGGGAGCGAAGTGTCCGTTTCGTCGATGATCGGCTTCGTCCAATCCGGGACCGCGCTGTGCCCGGCGCAGTTCGCCACACCGGCGCGGCGGGCGCATCGGGGGCGCTACCGCGGTGACATTCGCGACCTTGGCCCGGTCTGCACCGTGACCATCACCGGCAACAACACCGTGGACCTCGCGACCGGGCTCGGGTCCATTAGCGGCACCTTCGCGGTCCTCGGTCCGGACCCGATCAATCCGAAGGCGGTGGACGCGCCGGAGGTGCCAGTCCTCAGCGGCACCTTCTACGGGAACATGGATTTCTCGCCGGCGGTCGTCGCGGGCATGCCGTACGGCACCGTCACCGGCGTTTTGACGGCCGGAGCGGGCGTGAGGGTTCCCTTTAAGGGTGTCTTCCTGATGCCGTTCGACGCGGCGTGTAGCTGGAGCGGCTCCGACGATCGCGACGATCGTGCGACCTCGTATGTGACCGATTGCTACCTGAACTACGCGCTGAGCGGCACTCCTTCCGTCGTGACCGTGACGGGCATGGTGCCGCTGACGCCGGCGCAGAAGGCCATCGACTTTCCGACGGCCCGGTTTGATATTTATTTCCAGCAATAAGCCCGCCGTGCCCTCGGCGACTCGACCCTGGGGGTTCGCCGAGGCCGCGGAGGGCGAACGGCGGACGCTCGGGCGCGCGGCAGGCAGACGAGGCCCTCGGCCGCCCCGCGACCTCCGCTGCGTAGACCGCCGCCAGGTCCCACTCGAGCGGACTCCCGCCGCCCCGCCGGTCGAGCCCTCCCCGCGCGGTCGGCTCCACGGTGGTGACGCTCTCACACGCACCCGCGGGTCAGGCACCGGCGGTGTTGTAGCAATGTGAAGTGTCCGCTCTGGTTTGACAGGGCCGGGAGAGGTGCGGGCCGCGGCGGCCGCCGCCGGAGCCCGACGACGAAAAAGCGCCCTTGGATGGCTATTTCATTGGCCCAACGGAGCGCGACTGTCGTCATACTGTGGACAAGGGCCGGAGCGCCTGGCTGACAGCCCTACCGGGCCTCCGTGAAGCCCGCCGAGGATCGGATGTCCGGGCTGGCTCCAGCGCTCACACGGTTCGGCCTGGAGCTCGACTGTGTCGAAATCGGGCAGAACTACAAGGTCAACCGGAGCGATACGAAGGAAGGGGTACTAGGCGCGGGTACCGGGCCTCGCCGCTGACTTTCTTGGGCGCCGTCCACACATGCATTGCGTCGATCCGTCGCCATCCCGAGGCGTGTCAGCTGGTAGACCTCACGATGCGACGAGCACTCCTTCGGCGATTTCCGTACGCGGTGTTTCATGGGGTAACGACCACAGAAGCCCCAGTGAGACGCCTTCAGTTGGTCACGCCACCAGAACAAGCGGGAGGACACACATGGATGCGCTGGCACAATTTAAGGCCGCCCAACGGCAGGCATGGGCATGCTTCACCCCATTCGAGCTGACGACGTGTGCGACGGCACCCCGGCTGGTCGCGTTCGCGGGTATCCAGGCAGACCATCGGGTCCTCGACGTCGGCTGCGGCACCGGGGTCGTGGCGATCACCGCGCAGCGCCGCGGGGCGAAGGTCACGGGACTCGACCTCACACCGGAATTGCTCAAGCGCGCCCAGGAGAATGCGGCCGTCGCCGATGCGGATGTCGCGTGGCACGAGGGTGACGCCGAGAGCCTGCCCTTCGTGGACGGCGCCTTCGACGTTGTGCTCAGCCAATTCGGCCATATGTTCGCGCCACGCCCCGAGATTGCCACGCGTGAGATGCTACGCGTCCTCAAGCCTGGTGGCCTGATCGCCTTTTCCACGTGGCCGCCTGAGCTGTGCATCGGGCGCATCTTCTCCTTGGTCGGGCGGTACCTGCCCCCACCCCCCGCCTTCGTCTCGCCCCCGCCCCAGTGGGGGGACCCGACCATCGTGCGCGACCGCCTTGGCGTCGCAGTCACGAACCTGGCCTTCGACCGCGCTGTCATGCTCGTCCCTGGGCTGAGCCCTGCGCACTATCGCGTCTTTTTCGAGGGTCACGCCGGCCCGGTGCTCCGCCTGGTCCAGATGCTCCAGGGCAGACCAGCGCAGCTCGCCGCCTTCCGGCGAGAGTTTGAGGAGATCGCCACCCAGTACTTCCAAGATAACGTCGTCCGGCAGGGCTACCTCATGACGCGCGCGACAAAAGTGTGATCCGCCGCTCGTCTAGGTCGACGCGGTGACTTCTCGGAAGGAACGGGCGGGCTTCTTCTGGGCACTCGTTCCGGGAGGACGACGTTGGTGGACTCGTGTGAGCGTCGCAGCACTCGGCCGTCGAACATCGCGCTTTACTGGCCCGGGGCTCGCCTGTTCACCCCGTCCGCTAAGAGCGAACGTTGAGCGGGCTAAAGGGACAACCCTATGACCTTCATGTGGATGGTTGGCTTTGCAATGTTCCCAGCGGTGGTCTCGGCCGCCGATGTGTGCAAGGATTCGAAAACGACACCAGATATGAACCAATGCCTTTCCGACCAGATTACTCTCGCGGAGAAGGAACTTGCCAAGTACCTCGAGGAAAGCAGGCGTCGAGTCGCAAACGACTCTCGAACTCTGGCGGAATTCGAAAAAGCTCAAAAGGCACGGGTAGCGTTCCGCGACGCCCATTGTGGCACGATTTATCAGTACTGGGCACAGGGTTCCGTTCGCGGCGCCATTGCAGGATCCTGCTTCCTCAGGCTGACGAGGAGACGAACACACGATTTATTGGACGCAGATTTGACATATGTCGACACAACGCCTCCGATACTGCCGGAGCCGAAGTTGAGCGAAAACGACAAGTAGCTACCTGACAACGGCGTAAGCCAGACGTTCGACATACGGCCTTGCTTTTCCAGCAGTCCGGTCGGCCCGCGCTGGTTACGCAGGTGTTAGACGTTGTCGTGGTTATGGCTGGTCATCTGAGAGACCTCGATGGAGAGACTTCGTAGGCTCGTTCTTGGCGCACTCGCGGCGCTGCTGTCGTGGCTCGGCCGGCAAGGCACCCGCGCAGTCGCAGCACTCATTGTCGTTGGTATTGTCGCGCCATCGATCGGCGCCCTCCTCAAGCCGTTTGTCACGGAAGCGGTCTTCGCGCTGTTGTGCATTGCCTTCCTTCGCGTGGACGCCGCAGCGTTTAGGATCTACTTTGGGCGCCCCACGATCGTGCTCGCAGCAACAGCATGGACATCCTTGGTGATCCCAACCTTGTTTGGCGCGAGCTATCTGGCGTTCGGTCTCAAAGATCAGTCATCCGATCTCTTTCTCGCCCTCGTGCTGCAAGCAATTGCCTCGCCCCTGATGGCGGCTCCTGCATTGGCCGCGTTGATGGGGCTAGATGCCACGCTTGTGCTCTGCACCATGGTAAGCAGCACGGCGCTGTTACCCTTCACAGCGCCCTTGTTCGCCTATGCCTTCCTCGGATCTGCGCTCACCCTCTCCCCATCGGTACTCGGGCTTAAATTGTTTGCGATTCTCGCGGGCTCCTCTCTTGTCGGCTTCACCGTGCGCCGGATCGCTGGCCTCACTGCTATCGAACGGCAGAAAGAGAGGATCGATGGCTTCAACATTCTCGTCCTGTTCGTCTTCGTCGCAGGTGTCATGGAAAGCGTCGCCGCACGCTTTCTCGCCACGCCCATGATCACAAGTGGCCTCGCCGCGCTTACATTCGTGGTGTTCTTCGCAGTGCTTTGTCTGACCACCCTCCTCTTCGCATCCGCGGGCCGAGAGCGCGCCGTTACGGTCGGATTCATGGCCGCGCAACGCAATGTGGGGCTGATGCTGGCGGCGACCGCTGGTGCCTTGCCCGACCTCACTTGGCTGTATTTCGCCTTCTGCTACTTGCCTATCTGTCTGTCGCCGCTACTGCTCCAACCGCTGACGCG
Organism: Candidatus Rokuibacteriota bacterium; assembly: GCA_003221455.1. Classification (GTDB taxonomy): domain Bacteria; phylum Methylomirabilota; class Methylomirabilia; order Rokubacteriales; family CSP1-6; genus AR9. Next base: position 27,021 of record QHRX01000203.1, on the reverse strand, counting down.
CCGGATAATCGCCCGAGCGCAGCGTACTCCCACCGCCACGAGAGCCAACCACATGACAGGCTAGACTTGAGGTTCGCCATGCGCATCCACCTAACCGCCGCAAGCGGGGCTTGCGATTCCCGCGGACTAATGGCCAGCCGCGGCGGGTGATGCGCGGCGTTCGGCGGAGCGGCACGACGGTGGTTATGACGTACCAGTTGCGCTCCATATTGACGGCCTACACTTGCGCAAAACCTCCATCCACAAACAATTCCGTTCCCGTGATGTAGCTGCTGTCGTCGGATGCCAAGAACACGACGGCCTTCGCGATCTCACTTGGTGTACCGAGCCTGCCGAGCGGAACAGTGTTGGAAATCATCGTCGAGCGTTGCTGGCCCGTTTCTGAGGAAGCCAGGAGACTACTCAGTCCAGGCGTGTCGATCGGGCCCGGGCTCACCGCGTTGACGCGAATGCGGCGATCCTTCAAGTCCGTTGTCCATGTCCGCGCGAACGAACGCACGGCGGCTTTTGTGGCGCTATAAACGCTGTTCGATGGTAACCCCTTGCTGGCGACGATGGACGCATTCAGGATGATAGAGGCACCATCGGGCATCAGCGGGAGTGCCTTCTGCACCGTGAAAAGGAGGCCTTTCACATTGACGTTGAAGATCGAGTCGTAGAACTCCTCAGTCACCTTGCCGAATGGGGCATACTTCGCAACGCCAGCATTCGCGAAGAGAATATCGAGCTTGCCCTTCTCCCGCTTGAGTTGTGCGAAGAGGCGATCAAGACTGCCTAGGTTCGACACGTCTCCTTGGACGCCGGTGACATTTCTGCCAATCTCCTTTACCGCCGCGGCCAACTCCGGATCGCGGCGCCCGGTTATGAAGACGTAGGCGCCTTCGGTCACAAACTGCTTCGCCGTCGCAAGGCCAATGCCGCTACTGCCGCCAGTAACGAGAGCGATTCTTCCGTCTAGCTTCCCCATATACTTCTCCCTAGTGAGGCGACGTGCGTATCTGATCGGCGCGCGGTCGCGACTCGGTCGCGAAGGCGTTGAGGCGTCGTGTCGGACACTTCGATTCGAAGCGGATGGATCCGAAGCTTCGCCATGACGCCGTCCGTGGTCGGCAGTGCCTTTGCGTCCATCGGCCGCACCTCACGCGACATAGACGGTCTTGATGTTGACGAACTCCCGGATCCCGTAGCTGGAGAGCTCGCGTCCATAGCCGCTCTCCTTCACGCCGCCGAAGGGGAGCCGGGGATCGGATCGCACGACCTCGTTGACAAAGACAGAGCCGCTCTCGATCCGCTCCACTGCGATGCGCTCACCGCGCGCGGGATCGCTGGTCAGGACGCTGGCGCCGAGGCCGAACACCGAATCGTTGGCAGCCGCGATCGCCGCCTCGTCGTCCTCGACTGGGATGACCGCCGCCACCGGGCCGAACAACTCCTCTTCGTAGGCCGGCATGCCTCTTCCGACATCCGTCAGCACGGTCGGCGGATAGTACGCCCCGCGGCCGCTCGGGATCTTGCCGCCGAGCAGGCATCGCGCGCCCATCGTGATGCTTCTCGTGACCTGGGTCTGCAACGCATCTCTCAGATCGTGCCGAGCCAGGGGTCCGAGCTCCGTGTCCTCGCTCATGGGATCGCCCAACTTGGCGGCACTCATGCGCTCGACGAACAGCTCTTCGAAGCGGGACCGGATTCTGTCCGCGACAATGAAGCGCTTGGCCGCGATGCAGCTCTGGCCTGCATTCAACAGGCGCCCCCTGGCGCTCACGGCGGCCGCGAGCTCGAGGTCCGCGTCCTCGAGCACGAGGTAGGGGTCGCTACCGCCGAGCTCGAGGACCGTCTTCTTGAGCATGGCGGCCGCCTTGCTCGCGACCGCCCGGCCGGCTGGCCCGCTCCCGGTCAGGGTCACCGCGCGCACCAAAGGATTCTCGATGACCGCTGCGACCTCCTTGCTGCCGATCAACAGCGTTCGAAACAGGTGCTCGGGGAACCCCGCCTTGCGGAAGACCTGCTCGATCGCCAGGGCACACCCCGGCACGTTGGAGGCGTGTTTCAGGACGGCCGCGTTGCCGGCCATGAGCCCTGGTGCCGCGAAACGGAAGACCTGCCAGAAGGGGAAGTTCCAGGGCATGACTGCCAGCACCACGCCGAGCGGATTGAACGCGACGAAGCTCTTACGGGCTTCGGTCTGCACCGGCTCGGGCGCCAAAAATCGCTCGGCGTGCTCCGCGTAGTAGTCGCAGCCGGCCGCGCATTTCTGTACCTCGGCAATCCCGTGGCGGATCGGTTTGCCCATCTCCGCCGCCATGAGGCGCGCATACTCCCGAGCATTCCCCCGCAACACCTCGGCCGCGTCGCGCATGAGGGTGGCGCGCTCGGGGAAGCTGGTCGCGCGCCACCGGAGATAGGCTTGATGCGTGTCGGCGATGATGCCCTGCACCGCCTCGGCTGATAATTCATCGTAGGCGGCCACCGCCTCGCCGGTGGCCGGGTTGATTGCTTGCAATGCCATTGCCGCGACCTCCTCTCACGCGGCAGTCGGTAGGCGGCGGACGGTGCCGAAGGCCACGCCCTTCGCCTCGACGCCGAGCGACGTCAGGACTGCGATGATGATGGCGACGCTGCCGGCCACGAGCGCCAGCGCCAAGCCGTAGTTGCCGCCGAAATGTGCCGCGAGGGCGACCTGGATCGTGGCGTTCGCCGATGCCAGCAGATTGCCGAGCTGGTAGACGAGGCCGGGAAAAGTGCCGCGAGCCGCGTCCGGCGACAGCTCGTTGAGATGCACGGGAATCACGCCCCAGGCGCCCTGCACCAGGACCTGCATAAGGAAGGCCCCCAGCGCGAGCAGCACAGGGCGGGTGGAGAACGCCCACAGCGGCAGGACGGGAAGAGACAGGAGAGCGGCGATCACGATCATGCGGCGCCGACCGATCCGCTCCGAAAGCGAGCCGCAGAGAATGCCACCGAGAATGGCGCCGACGTTGTAGATCGCCGCAATAGTCCCGACCGCGTGTGGCGACAGCGCATGCTGCACCTGGAGAAATGTCGGATAGAGATCCTGGGTCCCGTGGCTGAAGAAGTTGAAGGCGGCCATCAGGACCACCGCATAGACGCCAAGCCGCCAATGCGACCTGAGAATCGACACCGTGCTGCTGCGCGCGGCGGCCGCCCGGTCCCAGCCGGGGGATTCCGGCACGCGCCGGCGGATGTAGAGCACGAGCAACGCCGGCAGCACCCCCACCATGAACATGCCACGCCATCCGATGGTCGGGAAGAGTAGCCCGTACACGATCGAGGCGAGGAAGTATCCCGTCGGGTAGCCGGACTGGAGGAGGCCAGAGACAAACCCTCGGGCGTGCGGCGGGATCGATTCCATCGTGAGCGACGCGCCCACCCCCCATTCGCCCCCCATCGCGACGCCGTAGAGCGCGCGGAGCACGAGAAGGACGGTCAGGCTCGGTGAGAAGCCGGACGCAAATTCGATGAAGGAATAGAGCAGCACATCGACCATCAGCGTGGGCCGTCGTCCCCACCGGTCGGCGGCGCGCCCGAAGAGAAAGGCGCCGATCGGCCGCATCACGAGCGTGAGCAAGATGGCGAAGGTGACCTCGGAGATCGCGGTGTTGAATTCCTGCGCGATATCCTTGAGCACGAACACCAGGAGAAAGAAGTCGAAGGCATCGAGCGTCCATCCCAGGAAGCTCGCGATGACGACGCTGCGCTGCTCCCGTGTCCACTCGGTAAACCCAGCGATGTTCATCCCGCTCCCCGAGGTTCTAGGCGTCCACTCGGACGATCGCCTTGCCGAAATTGCGCCCCTCGAGCATACCGATGAACGCTTCGGGTGCCTTGTCGAGACCATCGACGATGTCTTCACGGTACCGAATACGGCCGTCTGCGACACCTGCGCCGACGTCGCGCAGGAATTCTGAAAAGTGCCCTTGAACAAAGTCGTAGTAGATGAAACCGCGGAGCGTCAGGCGCTTCGACAGGATCCCGCGCATGGTGGCCGGCAGCGTATCCGTCCCGTCACCGTTTGGCGCGCCGCTATACTGCGCGACAAGGCCACAGACCGGCACCCGCGCAAAGTTATTGAGCAGAGGCAGCACCGCCTGCCAGATGGCTCCCCCGACGTTCTCGAAATAGACGTCGATACCGTTTGGACAAGCGGCAGCGAGTTGGGCTGGAAAATCGGTCGCGCGATGATTGACCGCAGCGTCAAACCGAAGCTCCTTCTTCATGAAGGCGCATTTCTCCGGCCCGCCCGCGATGCCGACCGCCCGTGCCCCCGCGATTGTGGCGAGCTGGCCGACGAGCGATCCGACCGGTCCCGTCGCCGCGGCCACAACGACCGTCTCGCCCGGGGTGGGCCGACCGATCAGGCGCAAACCGCAATAAGCCGTGAAACCCGGCATGCCGAGGACGCCTAGGCCCGTCGTGACCGGCGCGACGGCCGGATCGAGCTTGCGCAGGTCCGGGCGGTCCGACAGGGCGTGGGTGCGCCATCCCGTCTGGGCGAGCACGACGTCGCCTTCCGAATAGCCGGGATGGTGCGAGGCGATCACCGTCGCAACGGATTCGCCACCCATGACACCGCCAAGCGGCACCGGCTGCGCATACGATTTCCGGTCATCCATCCGGCCGCGCATATAGGGGTCGAGCGATAGATACTGCACCCGAAGCAGAACCTGCCCGGCGCTTGGCGTAGGGATCGCGGTCTCTTCAAGCCGGAAGTCGCTTAGCTTTGGCTGTCCATGCGGCCGGGCAGCTAAGACTATCTGTCGGGCGATTTTGCTCCTCATGTCGATGGCTCCTCGTGCGGACAAATGATTGCGGCTGTCCGTAGGGAGAACGGGTCATAAGCGCCTCGCCGGGGCGGCCGCCCCGGCGCTCCGTCCAGCACTAGGGAGATCTGGTGGTTGCCGAGCGCGGCGGCGAGCTGCTCGACGAGGTCCGGCCCGCTGACTTCGACGGCGTCGGCCCCAAGTTCCACCAGGTCCGCCGCCACCTCGGGGCGGCGCACCACGTTCAGGGTGCGGACCCCGGCTTGGAGCGTCTTCATCATGCGGCCTGCGGCAGTCGTTCGATGACCATGGCGTTGGCCTGACCGCCCGCCTCGCAGATCACCTGGAGGCCGAAGCGGCCGTCGCGCTGCTCCAGCGCATTGAGCAGCGTCGCGGTCAACCGAGCCCCGGACGCGCCCAGGGGATGGCCAAGGGCGATGGCGCCGCCGTTGACGTTGACCCTGCCGAGGTCGGCCCCGATCTCGCCGGCCCACGCCAGCACCACCGAGGCGAACGCCTCGTTGACCTCGAAGAGGTCGATGTCTCGAAGGCTGAGCCCCGAGCGGGCCAGCAGCTTGCGGGTGGCCGGGATGATGGCGGTGAGCATGTACAACGGGTCGTCGCCTTCGACGACCATGGTGTGGATGCGCGCCCGGGGTCGCAGTCCGAGTTGCACCGCCCGCTCGGCGCTCGTGATCAACAGGGCGGCGGCCCCGTCGGTGATTTGCGACGAGTTCCCCGCCGTGATGCGCCAGTGGATCTGCGGGAAGCGCACCGCCATCGCCTCGCTGCGGAAGGCAGGCGACAACTTCGCCAGCCCGTCGCGCGACGACTCCCGGATGCCCTCGTCGACGGCGACCTCGACCTGCTCGCCATCGGGCCCGGTCACCTTGAACGGGACGATCTCGTGGTCGAAGCGTCCCGCATCCCGTGCCGCCGCGGCCCGTTGCTGCGACGTCAGCGCGAACGCGTCCAATGCCGAGCGGTCGATGCCCCAGCGGGCCGCGATGAGCTCAGCGGAGATGCCCTGAGGGACGAACCCGTCCGGATAACGCTCGGACAGGCGGGTCCCGTCGAGATCGGCACCAGCCACCGCCGACCCCATGGGAACGTGGCTCATGGACTCGACCCCACCGGCGACCACGACGTCGTACGCGCCCGCGAGGACCCCCTGGGCGGCGAAGTGGATGGCCTGTTGCGCCGAGCCACACTGCCGGTCGACGGTGGTGGCCGGGACCCGTTCGGGGTAGCCGGCGGCGAGCACCGCCCGGCGGGCGATATTGGTGCTCTGCTCGCTGATCTGGCCGACACATCCGGCGATGACATCCTCGATCACCCCAGGGTCGATCCCGGTGCGCTCCACCAGCGCGGCGAGCGGGTGGGCGAGCAGGTCGACCGCGTGGACTCCGGCGAGGGCGCCGCCCCGTCGCCCCTTGCCGAGGGGAGTGCGCACGGCGTCGATGATGACGGCGTCAGACATCAGAACCTCCTTCAGCGGAGACCCTCGATCGACATTGGTTCCTCACCCTGCCGCCCGAGCCCTTCCTCTTCGTGCGGGGCTTGGCCGGACTGGCCTCCGCTTCTTGACGGCGACACGAAGCGACTGGCCAGCCGCCGTAGAGCGCCAACCCATGCCGCCGTACCTCACCGTCTTGAGCGCTGGCCCAGAGCGGCCGCGCGATCTCCGGGGCTCGTCTCCCCTTCAGATGTGAGCTTCACCGGCTTTGATGCGCCGGTCGGGAGGCAGAACACGCTCGATCACACGATTCCGCTCCAGGAGGTCGAGGCTCCGCGTCAGCGTCGCCTGGTCGATGGCGCGCATGCACTCGAGCTGCCGCAGGTTCGTCTCACCTAGGCGTGCGATGGTCGCGAGAATGCTGAACTGGGTCACCCGCAGACCGCTTGGCCGTAGGACGCCGTCGTAGAGCTGAGTGACCGTCCGGCTCACCATGCGCAGCGCGCTGTAGACACAGGGGACAGCCGTTCGCGGTCCTGTCCGCTCGTCGGCCTCGTGTCTCGACCGTTCATGGCGCCATGCTACTCGCCACACGGCCCGCGCACAAGCGATTATATGTAGCTACATACTCATGGAGGCCGTCGCCGTCCCGGCCTCTGAATCCTCCTGGGTTCGACCGACATCCCAACCCGCGGACGGAGCCAGACAGTGGGTCGAAGTCCCGCTCATGGAGCTGGGGTGTCTCGGCACGCGACGCCCATCGTCGTCTTGTGCCAGACTATGAGGTTCCCCGGACCTTCTATTAGTTCAGCATGAGGTCGCAGGTCGAGGCTGCTCACCGTGACGGCTATGAAAGGAGACTAGACATGCCCCTCGCCAAAATCCAAGTGCTCGAAGGACAGTACGACGAGGCTCGTCTCGGCAAGGTGTCGAGCGCGGTTCAAAACGGGCTCATAAGCGCCTTAGGCATTCCGCCGGAAGACTTCTTCCAGATCATTCACATTCTGCCCCGGAGTCGATTCCTTCACACGCCGTCGTTCTTGGGGCTCAACTATTCGGATGATCTGATTGTGTTGGAGGTGACGTTTATTTCCGGTCGGCCCAAGAAGAAGCGACTGGGCCTATTGAGGGCCTTGAACGACGGCGTGGTCTCGGCGGTCGGGATTTCTCCGGACGATCTCCTGATCATCCTCTACGAGACCCCGGGCGAGAACGTTTCGTTCGGCCGCGGCCTGGCTCAACGTGCCCGTATCCCGGACGGAGCTCCAGAGGCGGCGTACGCTGACCGAGCATGAGGAGGGCGCGATGTTGTCCTTGGTTGATTTCCAAGCCGAATATCCGGCGACTCGTGTCAACGGCTGACACACGACCGATCACCAAGCTCGGGTGACTAATGATGAGGGCCATGCGCGCCGAGTCGTTCACGCGGTGCAGTGGCCTGAAGCTCGTGGAGGTACCAAGACCTCGTGGGGCTGATGGGAGGGTACTTGTCGGCTGGCGTCGGGACGAGTGAAGCCGATCGTCGAACGGGCGTATAGGCTCGACGAGGCCGCCGAAGCCCTCCGCCCTTGCCGTCCAGATCCCAGAGACGGCGCTCGACCGCGACGGACTGCGTCGGAACGGGGGCAAAATTCCGAAACCCGGACGGGCGTTCCATCGTGACGTTCGACGGTTCCAGGGCGCCGGCGCGCTATCGACCCGACCCCGCACCCTGCGCCGCAGCTCACGGGGCGCGCGTTGAGTGCCGTTACGGTGGGTCGATGTGGCGCAAGGGGTTCGATGGTTCGGGTGGAATCGAAAAAAGACAGCGGCGGGGCCGCGATGGGGAAGCCTGAATCCGCGTGCCCCGCGCGTTGGAAGTCACCGGCCCCTGTCGATGCCGTCGACCGAATCTCTTCCCCGCTCGCCCTCCTCTCAAGACCAAGACGCGACACCGAGACGTAGCGGAGGAGAAGATCGTGAGCCGAGGGAAAGACATGGGCCGGGTTGCCACGCTTCTGGCGGCGGCGTTGCTGTCGCTCGCGCCGGTCGCGCGTGCCGCCACGCCGTCATCCCAGTTCGAGGACTTCCAAAGTGGGCTCAAGCTCGCGGTTCAGGCGCAGAGGGCCTCCGATCAGGGTGCGTACGACCAGGCCGAGGCTCTCGACGAGCAGGCCCTGCCACTTTTTGAACGCGCCCTCGGCCCGGAAGACCTCCGCATCGTGGGTCCGCTCGCGAGCCTGGCAGACGTGTATCGAATGAGAGGGAAGTTGGATCGCGCCGAGCTCCTCTACCGCCGGTTGGCGTTTCTCATGGAGAAGGCGTTCGGCCCATCTGATATCCGGGTGGCCGACGCGCTCGCCTCCGCGGCAGAAGCGGTTGTCGGCCAGGGCCACCAGGGTCAGGCGAAGGAGCTGTACGCGCGTGCGCTCGCCATTCGTCAAGCGGCGGTCGGGCCGGACAGCCCGAAGGTGCTGCCGGTCCTCTCGAGCCTGGCCGACGTGGATGCGGCGATTGGCCAGTTCGAGGAAGCTGCCTCCCTGTATCGGCGCGCCCGGCAGATTTCGGAAAAGGCGTTCGGGCCGGAGGACCTCGCGGTGGCGGGGCCACTGGACGGCGAAGCCGCCGCGGAAACAGCCCGCGGCCGGCTCGAGCCGGCGGAAGTGCTGTATCGACGAGAACTCGCGATTATCGAACAGGCGTTCGGACCCTCCAACGTTCACACCGCGTACGTGCTGAATCTGCTCGTCGATCTCTACATCGAGGCGGGGAGATACGGGGAGGCCGAGCCGCTCTACCGCCGATCGCTGGCGATCCTCGAAGCCAGGTTCGGCGCGAACCACGCGCGCATCGGCGCGTTTCGGGAGAAGTACGCGGCCCTCCTGCTGAAGGTCGGGCCGGAGCCCGCGGCACGGCGGGAGGTACCCCGCTCCTCCACTGCGGGTCGCCCCGCGGAAGATCGCGGATCGGTTGTCCGGTAGGGTTTTCCCGATGGAGGTCCTGTGGAAGGCAGGAGGCTCTCCGATTGTACCGGTTCGAGCCCGGCCCCTCGCGGTCCCGGTTCACGCCGGTGGCGGCGGGCCTTAGCGAGCGCCGGGCGTGCTCAGCGGGTACAAGAGGGAGAACAACATGCCTCTGGGCCACGGCCCCCGGATATTCGACCTGTAAACCAACCAAGAACGATGCGTACGCAGCCTCTGGATCCCTGCCCGGGAGACGAGCACGTTGAGCCAGGCCGCGGCCGAAAGAAACGCTCTCGCCCGAGGTCACGACCTCAAGAGCGCGAACTCCGCGGGCCCGCGGAGAGGAGCCTGACGATGCCCACCACGGATTCGATCACGAGGAAGATCCAGGGCGCCGCCTCGACCGAGGTGTGCAGCGACGAGCTGCGGTGGGATCCGTGGGCCTACGACGCGCCGCGCCACGGCTCGCGGCTGCCGGTCTACGGCGCTGGCGCCAGTCAGTGGGACACGATTCCCCGGTCGGCACCCGTGCAGCGAGAGATTCCGGAGCGCTATCGCGCGATGGCGCCCGAGGAAGTCGCGGCGCGCATCGGCGCCGTCAAGGCCAGGCTGGGCTTCCGGCTGGTAATCCTCGGCCACCACTACCAGCGTGACGAGATCATCCGCTGGGCGGACTTCCGGGGCGACTCCTTCAAGCTCTCGCAGCAGGCGGCCGGGCGCCGCGAGGCGGACTACATCGTGTTCTGCGGCGTGCACTTCATGGCGGAGAGCGCCGACATCCTCGCCGCCGACCACCAGCGCGTGATCCTGCCCAACACGGCCGCCGGCTGTTCGATGGCCGACATGGCCGACGAGGCCCAGGTGCTCGCCTGCTGGCGGCAGCTCGACGAGATCCTCGGGCGCGGCGAGGATCGTGCGGCCGTCGTGCCGGTGACGTATATGAACTCCTCGGCGGCCCTCAAGGCGTTCTGCGGCGAGCGGGGCGGCATCGTGTGCACCTCCTCCAACGCCACCCGCGTCCTCGAGTGGTCCTTCGCGCGGGGCGAGCGGGTGCTGTTCTTCCCCGATGAGCATCTCGGCCGCAACACCGGCGACAAGCTCGGCGTCCCCGACGACGCCATGGTCGTGTGGGACCCGCGGCGCCCGCTCGGCGGCAACTCCGTCGAGGCACTGCGCGGGGCGCGCCTCATTCTCTGGCGTGGCTGGTGCTCAGTGCACGCGCGCTTCACGGTCGCGCAGATCGCCGAGGCGCGTCGCCGGTATCCGGAGATCAACGTCGTCGTGCACCCGGAGTGCCGCCGCGAGGTGGTGGCGGCCGCCGACCTCGACGGCTCGACCGAGCTGATCCTCGAGACGATCGCGTCGGCGCCGCCGGGCAGCCAGTGGGCGGTTGGGACCGAGATCAACATGGTGAACCGGCTGGCGGCCGCGCATCCCGACAAGCTGATCTTCTGCCTGGATCCGGTGATCTGCCCGTGCTCGACCATGTACCGCATCCACCCCGCATACCTCGCCTGGGTGCTGGAGGCGCTCGTCGGCGGCGAGGTGGTGAACGAGATCGTCGTCACCGACGCCGTGAAGGTCTCGGCCCGCGTCGCCCTCGATCGCATGCTGGCGCTGCCCGGCCGGCCCGCCCCCGCGGCAGCGCGGAGGTAGACGGCGATGCCCCGCCTGATCGTCGTCGGCAGCGGTATCGCCGGACTGTTCGCCGCGATCTCTGCGTACCGTCGCGGCGTGCGCGACATCGTCCTCGTCACCAAGGCAGCACTGGAGGACGGCGCCACCCGGTACGCGCAGGGCGGGATCGCAGCCGCGGTCGGCGTCGAGGACTCCTGGGAGTTGCACGCAGCCGACACGATGAGCGCCGGCGTCGAGCTCTGCGACCGCGAGGCGGTGGGCGTGCTCACGCGCGAGGCGGCCCCCCGTGTGGCCGACCTCATCGATCTGGGTGTTCGATTCGATCGCGAGTACGGCCGCCCGGCCTGCGCGCGCGAGGCGGCCCATGGCGTGGCCCGGGTGCTCCACGCCGGCGGTGATGCCACCGGCCGGCACATCGAGGAGGCACTGGCCGGGACCGTTCGCGCGCTCGGCGTCGAGGTGCGAGACGCCACCTTCGTCGACAACCTCATCGTCGAGGGGGGTGCCTGCCGGGGCGTCCGGCTCCTGGCCGGTGACGAGCTGGAGGCCGACACCGTCGTGCTGGCCGCTGGCGGCGCCGGCCAGCTCTACGCCAGCACCACCAATCCCTCGGTGGCGACGGGCGACGGCGTCGCGTTGGCGCTTCGGGCTGGTGCGATCGTCGCCGATATCGAGTTCTTCCAGTTCCATCCCACCGCGTTCGCGGGCCCGGTGGGCTGGCACTTCCTGGTCTCGGAGGCCGTGCGGGGGCATGGCGCCGTGCTGCGCAACCACGGGGGCGAGGCGTTCATGGCCCAGTACGATCCGCGGGCGGAGTTGGCCCCGCGCGACGTCGTCGCGCGGGGCATCGTGCGCGAGATGGTGCGCCACGGGCTGGCGAACGTCTGGCTCGACGCCACCGGGTTTCCTCACGGTGAGTTCGCGCGTCGCTTCCCGACGATCGACGCGCACTGCCGGCGCCAGGGGTGCGACCCCGAGCGTGCGCTCATCCCGGTGTCGCCGGCGGCGCACTACATGATGGGCGGCGTCTGGACCGACGTGTGGGGTCGGACGTCGATTCCCGGGCTGTACGCGTGCGGCGAGACCGCCGCCACCGGTGTGCACGGGGCGAATCGCCTCGCGAGCAACTCGCTGCTAGAGGGGCTCGTCTTCGGATCGCGCGTGGCCGAGGCGGTCGCCGGCGCGTCGGGCGTCGGCGTCGTCCGCCACCCCGAGCCCGAGCCGCTCACGCTCGGACGCGACTCGCGCGCCGTGCCGGCCGCTCGCGCGTCGATCCGCGCGCGGATGTGGCAGGACGTCGGAATCCTGCGCGATGGGGAAGGCCTCAAGCGTGCCCGCGGCACGCTGGCCCGCTGGGCCGCGGCGCCCCCCGGCGACGAGGTCGAGGCTCGCGAGACGGCGAACCTAGCGCTCGTCGGCTGGGCGATGGCGGAGGCCGCCTGGCGGCGCCAAGAGTCGCGCGGTGCGCACCACCGGCTCGACTTCCCGACGCCCCGCGAGGCGTGGCGGCGCCGTCAGTTCTTCGTGCTGCCGTCCTACGAGCCGCCGGCCACCGTCTTCTGCGGAGCCGGCAGCGGTCGACAGGTGGAGTCATGACGGGACTAGGCCACGTGCACCCGCCCCGGCATCAGGTGCTGGCGATCATCCAGCGCGCGCTTGAGGAGGACATCGGGTCGGGCGACGTGACCACCGACAACGCCGTGCCGCCCGACCAGCGCTCGCGCGCCGTCCTGCTCGCCAAGCAGGCCGGCGTTTTTTGCGGCGGCCCGGTGTTCGCCGAGACGCTGACCCTGGTCGATCACGATGTCAAGGTCGACCTGCTGATGCTGGAGGGGACCGCGCTCGCCGCCGGGGACGTGGTGGCGCGGATCGAGGGACCCACGCGGGCGCTGCTGACCGCCGAGCGGACGGCCCTGAACTTCGTCCAGCGCCTGAGCGGCATCGCGACGACCACCGCGGCGTTCGTCGCGCGCCTGCACGGGCTGCCTACCCGGCTGATCGACACCCGCAAGACCACGCCGGGTCTGCGCGTGCTGGAGAGGTACGCGGTGCGGGTGGGGGGCGGGCACAACCACCGCTTCAACCTGGCCGACGCGGTGCTGCTCAAGGACAACCACCTCGCGGCCTTGCGCAACCGGGGCCTCGACCTCGCGGCGGCCGTGCGGAGCATGAAGCAGCGCGTGCCGCACACCATGCGCGTCGAGGTCGAGGTCACCTCGCTCGAGGAGATCGACGCCGCCCTCGCCGGCGGCGCCGACGTCATCCTGCTCGACAACATGACGACCGAGGCGATGCGGGAGGCCGTGCGCCGGATCGGGGGCCGCGCACTCACCGAGTGCTCGGGCACCGTGACCCTCGAGACCGTGCGCGAGCGCGCCGAGACCGGCGTCGACCTGATCTCGTCGGGCGCGCTGACGCACTCGGCTCGGGCACTCGACCTCAGCCTGGAGCTCGTCGACGAGTGAGGCTACCGCGATGATACCCGCCGCCCGGCCCATCTATCTCGACTATGCGTCGACGACCCCCGTGCACCCCGTAGTGCTGCAGGCGATGGAGCCGTACCTGCGCCAGGAGTTCGGGAATCCCTCGAACCTCTACCGGCCCGGCCGGCGTGCCGCCGAGGCGCTCGAGGCAGCCCGGGCCGGGGTGGCGCGGACGCTCCACTGCCACGACGACGAGATCGTCTTCACCAGCGGTGGCTCGGAGGCCGACAACCTGGCGCTCAAGGGGATGACGCTGGCGCGACGGGACAAGCGGCACCTCGTCACGACGACCATCGAGCACAGCGCGGTGCTGGGGGCGGCGCGCGATCTGCAGCAGCACTTCGGCGTCGACGTCACCTACGTACCGGTCGATGCGTGCGGCATCGTCGAGCCTGCCGCGGTCGCGGCCGCGGTCCGGCCCGACACGGGCCTCGTCAGCGTCATGCTCGCCAACAATGAGATCGGCACGATCCAGCCCGTGGCCGAGATCGCGCGGCTGGTCCGGGCGCGCGGGGTGCCGGTGCACACCGACGCGGTGCAGGCCGCCGGCTTCCTCGGGCTCGACGTCGACTGCCTGGGCGTCGACGCGCTCTCGCTCTCGGCCCACAAGTTCTACGCGCCGAAGGGCGTGGGCGTGCTCTACGTGCGGCGCGGCACGCCGCTGCTCCCGCTGGTCCACGGTGGCAGCCAGGAGCGCGGGCGGCGGGCGGGGACGGAGAACGTCGCCGGCATCGTCGGCTGCGGCGTCGCGCTTGAGCTGGTCGAGCGGCACCGCGGCGCCACCGCGGCACGGCTCACGGCGCTGCGCGACCGGCTCATCGCCGGCATCGAGGCCGCAGTGCCGGGCGTGCTGCTCAACGGCGATCGCCGACGCCGTCTGCCCGGCCACGTGAGCGTCTGCCTGGGCGACGTGCAGGGCGAGAGCCTCCTGCTCGAGCTCGAGATGGATGACCTGTACGCCTCCAGCGGCTCCGCCTGTCACGCCGGCACGCAGGAGCCCTCCCACGTGCTCCTCGCGATCGGCCGCAGCCCCGAGCTCGCGCACACCGCCCTCCGCCTCACACTCGGCGCCCCCACGACTGACGCCGAGATCGACCGCGTGCTCGAGCTCCTGCCGGCAGCCGTGCGCCGGCTCCGCGAGATGATGGCCGCGCGCTAGAGCGTCAGGGTATCAGCGAAGGCGCCAATATCCTCTGCGGGCGCATCCGTCTGATCCCAGACCGCGTGGTGGTCGCCGAGCCGCTCCGAACGCGACGCCATCGACCTCGAAGGACAGGATCTCGTCGTGGGTCGCGTAGATCGTCGTCAGGCTCTTGCCGCTCACGGCGACCCATTCCACCAGCGCGTCCGCGTGCCCGGCCGTGATGAAGCGATCCTGAGGTGGGCAAAATCACAAATCCCCTGAGCCGAGAATGGGCGCCCATAGGTCGAGCATGGCCTGTCCGTGATCGACCGCAAGGCTGTCCGCACTCCCCCGTGCGACGCGGCTAGATGTTCCTCCGCCGCAGCATCTGCTGCAAGCTCTGGCGCGTGAGACCGAGCCGCTCGGCCGCGCGCGTCTTCGACCCGCACTCGCGGAGCGCGTCCTCGATCATGCGCCGCTTGAGATGCTCGATCGCGTCGTTGAGCGTCGATGGTGTCCCCGCGGCCGGCCGATCGACCCTGACCCGCTCGGACAGATGCTCGGGCGAGATCGCCTCGCCGGGGTTGGCGAGCGCGACGGCTCGCTCGATCTCGTTCTCGAGCTCGCGGACGTTACCGGGAAACGGGTACGCGCGCAGGCGCGCCATCGCCGCGGGCGAGATCGACGGCACGGCGCGCCGCGCTCGCATCCGATACATGCCGAGAAAGTTCTCGGCCAGCGCCGGGATGTCCCCCGCGCGCTCGCGGAGCGGAGGCAAGTGGATCGGGAAGACGTTAAGCCGATAGAAGAGATCCTTCCGGAACGTGCCGGCCGCCGCCTCGGTCTCGAGGTCGGCGTTCGTCGCCGCGATCACGCGCACGTCCACGCGCCGCGTGGCCGTCTCGCCGACGCGCCGCAGCTCGCCTTCCTGGACCACGCGCAGCAGCCGGAGCTGCATCGCCGGCGACATCTCGCCGACCTCGTCCAGGAAGATCGTGCCGCCGTGCGCCTCCTCGAACAGCCCGTGTCGCTCCGCCGTCGCGCCGGTGAACGCGCCGCGCGCGTGTCCGAAGAGCTCGGACTCCAGCAGCGACTCGGGCAGCGCCCCGCAGTTCTGGGCGACGAAGTTCTTGGTCCGGCGCCGTCCGTTGTCGTGAATGAGCCGCGCGAAGAGCTCCTTGCCCGTTCCCGTCTCACCGGTCAACAGCACGGTGGTATCGCTGTCGAGCACCTTGCGCGCGAGCTCCGTCGCCGCGCGCAGGCCGCCGTGCGCGCCGATCATGGTGTCGAAGCCGAGCGGGCGCGCGCGCACGGCCGCCAGGTCGCGGCGCAGGGCGTTGTAGGCGACTTCCAGCTCGTCTCGGAGCCGCGCGTTCTCGCGGCCGAGCGCGTAGCGCTCGGCGGCTCGGCGGACGATGAGCACGAGATCGTTCGGCTCCCACGGCTTCGGCACGAAGTGGTAGATGCGCGCGGTGTTGATCGCTTCCATGAGACTGTCGACGTCGGTGTACGCGGTGAGGATGATGCGCACGGCATCCGGCGCATGCTCCTGGCTTCGCCGCAGCAGCTCCACGCCGGTCATGCCGGGCATCCGGTAGTCGGTGACGATAACGGCGACGTCTGCGGCGCGCAAGATGTCCAGCGCCGCCTCGCCGCCAGCCGCGCGCACGACGCGGAACTCCGCCGCGAGGATCGCCTCGAGCGCGTCGAGGACCCGGAGCTCGTCGTCGACGATCAGGACGGTCGCCGGGTCCATGGGCCCGCGCGCGCCGTCACACCGGACGGGAGACCGCCGCGACGGCCGGCTTCTTGCCGAGGATCTCGTAGAGCACGGTGCGCTCCTTGAGGCCCTTGAGGCGCGGGGTGCCCAGTTCGCGGTAGCTCACCGAGTCGCTCACCTGACGGAACGTCTCCTCGCCCGCGATGATATGCGCTCCGAAGAGACGTGTCATGCGCTGGATGCGGGCGGCGGCGATCATCGGCCGGCCGACTACGATGAGTTCGCGGCGCCGGTCGGACCCGATGGTCCCCGCCATCACCTTGCCCGAGCTGAGACCGATCCCGATGGTGAAGGCGGGCAAGCCGGCCTCGGTCCAGCGCCGGGCGAGGTGCCGGACTCCGTCGATCATGTCGACCGCGGCGTCCACCGCGCGGGCGGCAGCATCCTCGGCGCCCTCGGGCACGCCGAACAACGCGACGATCTCGTCGCCGATCAGCTGCTCGACGGTGCCGTGATGGCCGAAGATCACCTCGATCATCCGGTTGAAATACTCGTCCAGCAGCCGGATCATGACCGGCGCGCGCGTCGTCTCGATCAGGCGCGTGAACCCCCGGATGTCGGCGAAGAGGACCGTCGCTTGCCGCCACTCGCCGGGGAGCTCGAGCAACGCCGGGTTCGCGACGGCCATGTCGACGAGTCGTGGGGACACGTAGCGCTGCAGCTGCGTGCGCAGCGACGTCTCGCGCACCACGTGGTCCTGCGCCGCGCGCAGGTCCGCGAGCGCGGCCTCGAGGTCGGCGTTCTTCCGCGCGAGGTCGCGGACGAGCCCCTCGCGCTCCTCGCCGAGCCGGTAGCGCTGCACGCCTTGCCCGACGATGTGCAGCAGCTCCTTCGGATCCCACGGCTTCAGGACGAAGTGATAGATGTTGGCGGCGTTGATCGACGCCATGAGCGCATCGGCATCGGTGAAGGCCGTCAGGAGAATGCGCACGGTCTCCGGCGACACCTCGAGGCTCCGCGCCAGCAGGTCCGTGCCGAGCATTCCGGGCATGCGCTGGTCGCTGATAACGACCGCGATGCGCTCCCGCGCCAGCATCTCGAGCGCCTCCGGCGGACGCGCGGTGCGGATGACGCGGTAGTGCATTCCCAGCATCGCTTCGAGCGAGTCGAGCACGCGTGGTTCGTCGTCCACCAAGAGAACAGTCGCGGGCTCGCTCATCGTCGCCGAGCCGGTCACGATGGCCGCCGCGTCAAGGGCAGCCGGACCGTCAAGGTCGCCCCGCCGCCAGGAGGACTCGCGGCGCGGATCTCGCCGCCGTGCTTCTTGACGATCTCGTAGCTGATCGAGAGCCCGAGCCCCGTGCCTTCGCCGACGGGCTTCGTCGTGAAGAAGGGGTCGAAGATGCGGCCGATTACGTCGGGTGCGATGCCCGCGCCGGTGTCGCTGACCGCGACGACGGCGCATCCGTCCTCCGCGCGCGTCTCGATCGTGATCGCGCCCGGCCCGGTGATCGCTTGCGCCGCGTTCGCAAGGAGATTCAAGAACACCTGGTCGATCTGCGATCGAACGCATTCGACCGACGGCAGCCGGCCGAATGCCCGGTGCACGGTGACCCGGTCTTTGAGGAGGTGATTGATCAGCGTGAGGCTCGATTCGAGCTCCTCGTGCAGGTCCACGGCCTGCCAGACGTCGGCTCCCGTCCGCGCGAACACGCGCAGATCGCGGACGATCTTGCGGGCGCGCTCGGCGCCTTCGCGAATGCCCTCGATCATCGAGTCGATGTACTTGAGCGCGTAGTCGACCTTGAGCTGTTTCCAGTGCTCGTCGACGCGAGCCTGCTCGGCGTCGGCGAGCGGCACCGCGCGGTAGACGTCGAGGATCGCGCGCAGGCGCTTGACGAAGTCGTCGAGCGTGCCGACGTTCGAGTAGACGAAGCCGATCGGATTGTTCAGCTCGTGGGCGACGCCGGCGACGAGCTGCCCCACCGAGGCCATCTTCTCCCGCTGGATCAGCTGGACCTGTGTCGCCTGCAGGTCGCGGTACGCCGCCTGCAGCTCCTCGTTGGCCGCGCGGAGCTGCTCGGTCCTCACGCGCACCTTGTCCTCGAGCCCGCGCGTGAGCTCCTCGATCATCTGGAAGCTCTCGGCGCGATCGACGGCGAGCGCTACGTGGTTCGCGACGGCCGACATGAGCTCGAGATCGCCAGTCGCGAACCGGTTCGGCTCGCTCGAGGCCACCGTCAGCACGCCGAAGATCCGGTCCTTCACCCGCAGCGGCACGGCGACGAACGCGCGCACGTCGAGGGCGCGGACCGTCGCCAGGTGGAGCGGCGTCGGGCTCGCCTCCACGTCGTCGACGAGAAGCGGCAGCCCGATCGTCGCCACACGGGCGACCGCGCTCGCGCCGTTGTCGAGGGGCAGCTCCACGGTCTCGAGCTGGTCGCTCGCGCGGCCGGCGGCCTGGTGGCCGCGGATGACCCGTCGGTCGCGATCGACGAGGTAGAGGTGCGCCGCCTCGTACCCCATGCGGTGCACCAGGCGCTGGACGGCCTGCTCGTAGATCTTCTCGGGGTCGAGGGTGGCGTTCACGGCGGCGCTGAGATCGATCAGCAGCGAGAGTTGCTCGATCTTGGTCTCGAGGTCTCGGAACTTCTTCTCGAGCTCGTTGTTCGAGTAGATGATCTCTTCGGACTGGAGGTCGAGCAGTCGCTGGCTGTCCCGGCGGCGCGCGCGCTCGCGCAGCATCACGCCGAGCCCGACGCCGGCGGCGAGCGGCGCCGCTCCGGCGAGAGCCTGGACGATCCACGACACGCCGGGCGCCGTCGCGAGGGCGTAGCCGGTCAGCGCCGATCCAGCCGCGCCGCCGAGCGTCGCGCTCCAGAATGACCGGCCGAGGGGCGGGTTCGTCCACCGGACGTCGACCACGCAGGCGGCCGCGCCGCGCGTCGCGCACTGTCGCTCGGTCACGGTTGCGGGCGGCAGCCCCCAGACGGTCGGCGCTCGTTCGAGGCCGACCTTAATTTGCGTGCAGGTCCATCGCGGCATGGGCCCGCCCGACGCCGGGCTCCACCGGAAGCGCGCCTGGCGGCGGCCGATGTCGACGAGCTCGAACCGCAGGAAGGACGCGCTCTGTCCCCAGATCGTCTTGCAGCGCTCGAAGTATCGCCTGGGCTCGCCGAGGCCGATCGAGTACGTGCCGAGATAGTGGCGGTCGGCCCGTGACGGCCGCCACTCCATGAGGTACTCGGTGTAGCGCCGGGCCCACCGCTCCTCGTCGGTCTCGCCCATCAGCTCCATGGCGAGGCGCACGAGCTCGTTGGCGAGCGGCAACGGCAGCCAGTTGTGGTCGGCGACGAGGTACTCCCGGGAGCGTCCGACGGTCCGGAGAACCGCCGCGACGCCCTCGGGCCCGACCTCCTTCTCCACGAAGGGAATGAGGACCTTCGTGAAGATGCAGTTGACGTCGCCCGGCATCGCGTCAGCGCGTCTTGTAGATGAGCTTCGAGACGATGTGGACCGGATTCGCCAGCGTGTCCCGCACCGGCGACTTGCGGTCGATCGTCTCCTTGCACTTCCGCACCTTGTCCTCGGGCGCCGAGCTCTGGATCGTGACCGTGTAGCGGATGTCGGTCACGCCATTGCGCACGGATTTGTCGTGCCCTAGAAAACCGCGCGCATCGACGTCGGCCTCGAGATCGATGTCGATCGCGTCGATCGGCACGCCGAACATCTGCGCGTTCGTCGCGATCCCCGCGGTCACGCAGCCGGCAAGCGCGGAGAGGAGCACCTCGACCGGATTCGGCGCGCCGTCGACGCCGCCGAGCTCCGACGGCTCGTCGACCATGATCGTGAAACGCCGCGGCGCCGGCGACATGTTGTTGCCGCCCGCGGTCCAGGCGTTGATCGACACCTGGCTCTTGGTGCCGCGCTGCCAGCTCGACTTCGCCTTGAACTGGCACTTGCCGAGCGCTGGGTTCTCGCGCACGAGCTTGTCGACGGCCGTGATGCCTTCGAGGTTGACGTCGTTCAGTCGGTCTGACATGGGATCCTCCTGTTTAGGCGAGCAGCTCGGCCACCAGGCGCGCCGCGCACGCGGTGCCGTCGGTTGGGATGTCGCGGTAATGCACGGGCTTGCCCAAGTGATTCAGCATCGCGGTCGCCAGCTCCTCCGGTGTCGTGCGGTCGTAATCCATCCGCACGCCGGCGCCGAAGCGCTCGAGGCGGCGCGACACGAAGAACTGTTGCTCGAAGTGATTCCGGAGCGGGAAGTAGAGGAACGGCGTGCGGAACGCGGCCAGCTCCATCGTCGTCGTGAGCCCGCCCTGCACGATCGCCAGATCCGCGGCGGCGTGATGCCGGAAGAGATGCGGCACGAACGACCGCGCCTCGAGGCGAGGAGTGCGCGGAAACTCCGCGCCGTCGAGCCGGGGGCCGGTCACGAGCACCATCCGCGTGTCGGGGACGCGCGACGCGATGAGCGAGAATGCCGCCGCGCACTTCTCGAGGAGGTTGCGACCGACCCGGGTGCCGCCGACCGAGACCAGGATCACGCGTTCGCCCTGGTGGTAGCCGAGCGAGGCGCGGAGCGCCGCCTTGTCCCGGAAGTCGGCCGGGTCGAAGTGATACGTGTACCCCGCGAACTTGAAATGCTCGCGCGCCCACTGCCGCATGTTTGGCAGGTTCGGACCGAACGGGCGGTCGAGCACGTCGTCCTCGTCGCCCACCATGAGCGAGAGGTCGCGGACGTCGGGATGAAGGCGGAGATGATCGACGTTCTCGGCGTTCTTCTCCCACGCACGAACGAACTCGGTCGACGTCGGATCCTCGCGCATCGGCAGCATGCCGATGAAGTCGGTGATGAAGGCGTACGGCGCCCGCTTCATCTCCGGGTTCTCGTGCAAGTAGTAGTCGAGGTCCCACCCCTCGTCGCCGATCCAGAGGTCGTAGTCACCGGCCTCCACGGCATCGGCGAAGACCATGAAGTTCGCCGCCATGATCTCGTCCATGTCCCAGAGGGCGTTGAACGCGTGGAGCTGATGATCGGCGGTCGCCCAGCTCTCGACGTGGGCGCTCTCGTTGAGGAGAAGGCTCGTCGCCGGATGCAGGCGCTCGCCGCTGAGCTCGACCACGCGTCGCGCGGGATCGGCCGCCAGGAAGTCGACGATCGCCTCGGGATAGATCTGGCGAAGCGTCCGCGCGATCGCGATGTCGCGCTGGATGTGACCGAGACCGATCGAGCTCGAGAGCCAGAGGATCTTGCGCCCGCGTCGGCGCCGGCGGGGGGCCGGCGCGCGCCGCTCGCTGGTCGGCGGAATCGCGGTCGAATCGACGGTCTCGCCGCGCACGAAGTCGCGTACGAGCCGGTTCACCTTCGCGGCCTCGCGTCCCGGCAGATTGTGACCGCCGCCCTCGAACGTCACGAGCCGCGCGCCGGGGACGGCATCGGCGAACTTCTTGCCGTGGCGGTAGGGCACGACCTCGTCCTTCGTGCCGTGGAGGATCAGCACGGGCGGGGTCAGCCGCGGCAGCAGATCGTAGACGTTGTCCTTCTCGATCTGGCGCAACGCCTCGATGAAGATATCGGGCGACGTCTCGCCGGCCCACGCGATGCCGTCTTCGATACCTTTGAGCGAGTGCGGCTCGGGATGGATCTTCTGGAAGAGCCGCGTCCGCCAGCCCTCGAAGTCGTTTCGGAAGATGGGGACGACTTTTTCCTCGAACGGCTGGGGGAGCGACTGCGAGTACTGGGCGCCGATGAAGATCAGGTGCGAGACGCGCTCGGGATGATCGATCGCGTAGCGGACTGCGAGCATGCTCGCGCACGAGAACGCGACGAACGCGAACGGCGGCCGCACCGCGGCGTCGAGCACGGCGCGGAGATCCTCGTAATGCGTGACGAAGTCGTAGCCGGTCAGCGGCCGATCCGAGCGGCCGTTGCCCCGCGGGTCCATGGTCGTCACGCGAAAGTATCGCGACAGGTACGGGATCTGGTTCTTCCACATGCGGCCGTAGACGGCCGGCTGGCGCGGCGGACAGAGGAAGACGTCGCGGCCGCCGGCGCCGGTCGTCTGGTAGAAGATCTTCGCGCCCGGTCGCTCCACGTACATCAGCGGCTCCCGGCGCGCCGCGCGCGCTCGTAGGCGAACAGTGCGGCGCCTCCTCGCACCGTATCGCGTTTGTCGGAACGGGTGATCTGGATCCGCGTCGATCCGAGTGGATGCGCGAACGCGTACGCCGCCGTGCGACGCACGACGTCGGCGTGAAGCGGCACGAGCGAGTCGGCGACACCGCCGGTGATGACGATGAGCTCCGGATCCAGGCCGTTCACGATCATCGCGAGCGTGGCGGCGAGCGCCTCACACGCCTCGTCGACGAGCATTTCCGCGAGCCGATCGCCAGCGGCCGCTGCGGCGAATACCATCGACGACGTGATGGCGTCGATGTCGCCGGCCGCCCGCTCGACGAGCGTCGAGCTGGCTCCATCCATCACGCGCCGGCGCGCCTCGGCGGCAAGCTGTCGGCCGCCCAGATAGGCGCCGAGACATCCGCGGCCGCCACAGCCGCATCGCGGGCCGTCGAAATTCACAGGCACGTGACCGAGCTCGCCGCCGAATCCGTGCGCGCCGCGGACGAGGACGTCGCCGGCCACGAAGGCACCCCCGATTTCGGTGCCGATCGCGAGAACCGCGAGGGAGGCAGCGCCGCGGCCGAGCCCGAACGCTCGCTCACCGAGTGCAAGCGCGTTGACGTCGTTATCGATGACGGTCGGCAGCTCGGTGAGCGCCTGGATTTGCTCGGCGACCGGTACGCCATGAAACTCCGGCACGTGACTCTGGGGACTTGCCGCCGACATCATACCCTTGTCGACATCCACCGGCCCGGGTAATCCCACGCCGATGCCGTCGACCGTCCATCCCTGCGCGCGAGCTTGCGAATACACGTCATGGATCACGGCCAGGAGCGTCTTCAGCGCGGTGCCAAGACCCGAGACGTGGGTCGGTGTCTCGACGGTCGCGAGAACCTCGCCGCCGTCGCGTACGAGCCCGCCGGAGATCGACGTTCCGCCGACGTCGACGCCGATCGTCGCGACCTTGCCGGTGACCGCGCGCTCTCTCATCGGGACCTCTCTGTTTGCAACTCGCGTGCCATGCGCGTGTTTTCCGCGGAATCCGCGCAATCACACCCGTGAGCGTGCAAGCTCAGCTTGCAGGGTCACGGGTCGCCCGCCGCTGTTGAGCGTGGCGATCTCCTTACATCTCGAAGATGTCGATGTAAACTTCGCGGTGCTGTCGGCGTACTGGGTCGAAATGGCGATGTGCTTGATCTTCGGCATGTCGCGCCTCCTGTGCGGGTGTCCTGGTGCTCGTATGGTATACCGTGGTCGAGCATCCAGGCACGGCCTTCCCTGGCGACGAGAAGGCCGTGCCGGTGCGCGACGCTACAGCGACCGCAGGAACGCGATCAGATCGTCCTTCTGCTGCTCAGTGAGGTTCAAGTTGAACCGCGTGTCGTAGAACTTCACAGCGTGGGCCAGCGTGGCCGCCGAGCCGTTGTGGAAGTACGGCGCGCGCCCGGCCAGCCCGCGCAAGATCGGCCCTTTGAAGCGCCCGACGTCCTTCCACTTGCCAGTGATCAGCGCGCGGCCCGGGTCGGTCACCACCTTGATCTCACCCGTGGTCTTGTTACGCAGCGTGTAGACGGGCATGTCGCCGATCGCCAGCCCCGAGGCGTTGAGGCCGTCGGCGCCGACGGGTGGATCCGCGATACCGATGTTGAGGGGCGCGGGCGCCGAGTGGTCGCCCGCGTGCGGGGTGTCGTGGCACGTGGTGCAGGAGCCGACGACCACCGGCGCGTTGAAGTCGTCGTTGATGCCGCTGACGTTCGTGATTCGGATCGGCAGCGTGTTGAACAGGTCCTGGCCCCTCGCGATCGCCGCGCGAGCCCTATTGCGGCCGGTCCGGGTCAGGCTCGCCCACGCGTCGAACTCGGTGAAGACGATGGGATTGAAAGTCGCGTTCTGCGGGTCGCAGTTGGCCCCGCTCGCGTTGCAGCCGAGCGGGTCATTACCTCCGAACATGAACGGCTGCAGCGACAAGGTCTCGGGGCCGCCCTGCGCCCCCGCCGCGCTCAGATCGCCGGCTGTGCGGTCGAACACCTGGGCGGTATAGAGCGTCGTCTCGTATGCGAAGATCGCGTCGCGCGTCGCCTGGTCGATCGGGCTCGGTGCCTGCGCGTGGCCCCGGGTGGCGCTGTTGGCCTGATCGACGAGGTCGAAGTGGATCGCCGCCGACGATCCCTTCTGGAATGTCTCGCGCCCATCCCACATGACGGTGCTGAGGAAGACCAGATTGGTTGACGGCAGCGGCCGTCGGAAGAGCGACAGCTCGTTGCCGTTGGCGTTGTTGCCCGCGTACCCATAAGGGTCGTGCACGGACAGGAGCTCGAACTCCGCGTTGGCGGGAATCGAGATGCCGACGCGGATGAGCCCCTTCGTAAGCAGCATGCTGTACGCTGTGCGACGCGCCTCGAGGGTCGAGACGTCGGCCAGCGGCGAGTTCGAGCCGTCGTTGGTACGGAAGATCGGGTCGGTCCCATCGGTCGCCTCGAAGCGTGCCCGGAGGCCAGCTGCGCTGACGCTCATGTTGTTGGTGGGCTCGTGGCACGTCACGCATCGCCGGCCATTCACGCCGAGGTCGAGGAAGAACGGGTTGGACTCCGCCACGACGGGGAAGCCGGCAACGTTGATCGTGCGCGCCATACCCGACTCGTTGTGCACGGTGTAGATCGACCCGTGGGGGCCCGCGCTGTCGGCGCCGAGCGCCCACGGCGCGAGCAGCGTGCTGCTGCCGATCGCCAGCACCACCGCAACCGCCACACATTGCCCGGAGTACTGTCGAAGCACACTCTTCATCGTGTCCTCCGTCCTCGCGGGACCTCGCCGGTCGGTGCTCTCCATCGCTCAACACGCCACGCTGCTATCGAAATTCACCGGCACGTGATCGAGCTCGCCGCCGAGCCCGTGCGCACCGCGCACCACGCAACTCGCGTGCCACGCCTGTTTTCCGCGGAACCCGCGCAGTCACACCGGTGAGCGCGCAAGCTGGCCTTGCATGCCGCGCTGCGGCGGCGGACCGTAGATCCGTGCCGCCACGAGGATTTAGCGTGTGAGCGGGCCGCGGTAGTACGGACGGGCCCTCCCGCAAGACGGGATTGCGGCGACGGCAGCGGCGTCCGCGAGCCGGCGACCGGCCCCGACGTAGCTCTTCAGCGCGGTCGTGACGCGATCTCGCGTAGCCACCGCTCGACCGAGGCGGGCAGGATTCGAGGGCTTGGACGCTGTCAACGTCCGGGCGCCGTTCGCCGTCGTCGCGGCGTTCGCCCCAGGGATGGCCGCACGCGGCACCGGAAGCATCATCAACAGCGGCAGCATGGCCGGCCGTATTGGTCTGGCCGGAGGAGCCGCGTACGGGACCACGAAGGCTGCTTTGGGGTTGTTAGCGCAAGCATGGGCTGCGGCGTACAGCCCCCGCGGTGTCAGGGTCAACACCGTCGCCGCCGGTCCCATGTACACACGACCCGCGGCGGTTCGTTATGACGACGAGGTCCGCGAACTGGTCGACCAGACCGTCGCCCGCTACGGCCGGGTCGCCGCCGCCCTCAAGAACGCCGGCAGCGAAGGCCAGTCTGGCCTGGTGACGCAGCAAACGGCCGAGAGCTATGCCGCCACCTTCGACACCAACGTGCTCGGCACGCTGCCGAGCATGAAGCACGAGCTGCGTATGATGCAGGCTCAGGGTAGTGGCAGTATCGTCAACATCTCCTCGGCCTATGGTCATGAAGGAGCGGCCGGCGCATCGGTCTACGCGGCCAGCAAGCGCGCTGTCGAAGGCATGACGAAATCCGCGGCGCTCGAAGCCGCCACATCCGGTGTGCGCGTCAATGCCGTTGCCCCTGGTCCGATCGAGACCGGCATGCTCAACCACTTCACCGGGACCGCGGAGGCGAAGGCGGCCTGGGCGTCGAGAGTGAGTATCTAAAGCGCTTCCGCCTGCGCACTGAGGGATCGCGATCAACGAGGTGAGCGAAAAGGTGGGGCCGTCCCAGATCGAGGCGCTCGGCAAATGGGGCGCCCCGCGCGAGAACCCCTACGACTACCTCAAGGCCCTCCACCAGCCGAAAGCTGGTGGTGGCTGGTGGGGTTGTCTCGGTCATCTCTAAGCACATTGAGTCAGATCGTCCCTCCGCCAGGGCAGGGTGATACCGTCCGAGCGGAGAATCTATCTGATCGGCGCTGGGAGAGGTCTCGAAGTCCCGTTCGGGTACGCCGAACGGATCTATTGATCCGGACAGAGGTTGCGGCACCGGCTCCGGGAGAAGCGGGCGCTTGATTTCCTCATCCAACACGCGACCATAACGGCATAAGGTAGACGCATGGCAAGGAGGCGCTCGATGGGATTGGTTCCGATGGTCGTGGAGCAGACCCCCCGCGGCGAGCGTGCGTTCGACATCTTCTCGCGGCTGCTGAAGGAGCGGGTCATCTTCCTGCCGACGTTCATCGAGGACGATCTGGCAAACCTCGTGATCGCACAGATGCTCTTCCTCGAGGCCGAGGACCCCGACAAGGACATCTACCTGTACATCAACTCGGCCGGGGGTTCGGTGACGGCCGGCATCGCCATCTACGACACGATGCAGTACGTGAAGCCCGCGATTTCGACGATCTGCATGGGGCAGGCGGCGTCGATGGGGGCCTTGCTACTGGCCGCGGGCGCCCGCGGCAAGCGGTTCGCGCTCCCCCACGCGCGGATCATGATCCACCAGCCATTGGGGGGTGTCCAGGGACAGGCCACGGATATCGACATCCAGGCGAAGGAGATTCTC
>QHRX01000121.1 GCA_003221455.1 Candidatus Rokuibacteriota bacterium | reverse complement strand
TGCTCGGCTCCGAGTGGGATTTCTTGGACACGTAGTAGTCAAAACTATCGAGGTGGCATCCTTTCTCGCGGGGCTTCCGCTTGGCCGTTCTCGTCTCTCTGAGTGGCCGTGGCGCAGACTTCTTGTTTTCTGGCTTCCAGAATCCTTGTGGCGTGTGCTACCCTGCTTCAAACAGAAACCGTAGAAACGTAACGCTGCGGGATAGGCGCGATGAACGAGATGAAGATGAATAAGAAGATGCTCCCAGACGTTCGCATCCTCAGCCCCGCTGAGGGGCGGGCACTGTTCGAGGAACTCGGTATCTCGGGGGAGACATTCGTCCGTCTCTGGAAGAAGGGGAAGTACGTCAAGCGTGCCTGTGAGCCGAAGGTGCTGCGCGTCGCCATGCTCCTGCCTCTCGCCCGCTGATCCCCCCGCCTGCGCGTGGCTGGACGCACGCCTCAGCAGGCGGTCAAAGCCTTCCTCGAGCCGATCCGACTTGCACTGTCCTGCGTAACGACCGCGCAGGTGTCCAGGACCGGAGACGCCGGTGATACAGAGCACGCCCTGCTGCTTGCTGACGGCCAGCCGGGTGCCCTGCGCTGTACGCGCGATGGCCCGTTGGCGATACGTGTGACACAGCAGTACCGGGTAGTTCGAGCGGCGGTGGTGGTGGAGGCTTTTGCTTTGCCTCCTCGCCCGATTAGTCTACCGCCTATTCGCCTCATCACGGCGCTTCTCTCGAAAACTCTGAGGGGAGTCGGGACAAGCCGATGAAGATGCTCGCGGCCATCGGTATGGTGTTCTTCGCGTATTGCCTCATTCAGGTGGTCACACGATGGTCCTCTCGAAATACATATCATAGACCCTTGTCTACGACCACAGCTCGTCGAAGCCCTCGCAGTCGTGTTAGAGTCTACGCGGCGAAGCAGCTCAAGAGCTCGCCCCGAATGCGAAGGGATCTGATGCGCTTCCGGTTCGCGGCAGCAGCGCTTCTGTGTGGGCTCGTTGGGGTTGCGGGTGGTTGTGGCTATTCCATTCGGGGCAATCTCCCCGAGCACATCAAAACCGTCGCGGTGCCAGTCTTCGTGAACAAGACCACGGAGCCAGGCCTCGAGGACGTCATCACGCGCGCCGTGGTGGATGCGTTCACAACGAACAGCGGACTCAAGGTGGTTGATCCCCAGCGAGCGGACTCGATCTTGGAGGGGGAGATCGTGGGCTACCAGCTGCAGCCCCTCGCGTTCACACCGGGGGCCAACGTCCAACAGTACCGTGTCGTCGTGACGCTGAACCTTCTCTTCCGCGACCTTCGGAAGAATGAGATCTTGCTGACAGAAAAAGGGGTCCAGGAAAAGGCAGACTTCACGGCGACTGGGAGCGTGGCCGCGAACGTCTCCACGGAGAGGGGACCGGCCCAGCAACAGGCGGCGACGGACATCGCGCGCGCGATCGTCAACCTCGCGGTCACCCGCTTCTAGGTGACGCAGGCCACCGGTGAGACGGCCGCCGAAATCCGGTCTCAGTCAGGAGCACACTAGGAAGTGGGACGCCCCGTCCGGCGCAATCTGGACGTTCCTGACTTTGGATCAACGCCGGACCACGCCGGCGGGCCGACGTTCTGGAGGCGCGCGCCGCCCGATCGGATAGCAAGAACCTATCGTCGCACCGCGAACGCGCTCCGGTCTTGACCGCTTCCCGTCGGGGAGGTAGCGTTTTATCAAGGATGTCGATCGAGTGACTCGCGTCCTCTATTACCTCTACGAGCGTCGTCTCGTTCGCCAGATCGGCCGGCACCCGGTGCCGCGTCATGTCGGCATCATCCTCGACGGCAACCGCCGCTATGCCCGCGAACGGGGCGTCCGTGATCCGGTCGAGGCGTACGGCCTTGGCGCCAGGAAGCTGGACGACGTCCTCGAGGGGTGCGCGGAGCTTGCGATCCCCGCCGTCACGTTGTGGGTCTTTTCCACGGAGAATCTGCGGCGGTCGCCGGCGGAGGTGTCGGGCATCCTTTCCGCGATCGACGCCAAACTGACCCAGCTGGCCCACACCCCGCGAATCCACCACCTGGGGGTTCGTGTCCGCGCCGTGGGCAAACTCGACCTCTTGCCCGACGCGACCCTCGCAGCGATTCGGGCCGCCGAGGAGGCAACGGCCGCCCACCGCGCCCTTGTGTTGACGATCGCCGTGGCGTACGGGGGGCGCCAGGAAATCGCCGACGCCGTGCAGGCCCTGCTCCGCGAGAAGGCCAAGCAGGGGGAAGACCTCGAGACCGTCATCGAGGGGATCAGTCAGGAGGCGATCGGACGATACCTGTATGCCCCCCGATCTGCCCGACCCCGACCTCATCATTCGGACCAGCGGGGAGATTCGGCTCTCCGGCTTCTTGCTCTGGCAGAGCGCCTACAGCGAATTCTACTTCTGCGACGTTCACTGGCCGGCCTTCCGGAAGGTCGACTTCCTCCGGGGCGTGCGGGCGTTTCAGCAGCGCGAACGCCGCCTGGGATCATAGGGGAGGGGATCGGTCGGGCTGACGCGTGGGGAGAGGATACTCACGCGTCAACCGACGCTGCTGTGCGGGGTCGGCCCCGGTCGCCGGCACTGGCCAATCAACCGAGCGGGGCTTGACCGTCATTGCTCAGGTGGTGGTCCTCCTCCTGGGGCTGTCGTCGGACAGGTCGGCCCTCGCCTGCTCGGGCGCGCCGCAGCCCAGTCACCGACCCCCCAGCGTTTCCCCTCAGGGTGCCCCAGCCGTCAGCCATTCGCGAGGCTCATTGGACTCTCAGCTGGAAGGTGGTGCGCCGGGTCAGGGTCGTGCTCCCTCCCGGCCCTGTCGCCGTGATGGTCAGCGTGTAGGTGTTTCTGCGGGTGATCGAACTTGTCTTGAGGGTCAGCGAAAAGCTCGTCCCCGGGTTCACGGCGGACAGGAGGGGGTTCGGCTTGTAGCTGACACCGCCAGGAAGGCCACTCACGGAGGTGAAGGCAACGGGCAAGCTATACCCGTTCGTCGGGTTGACCGTCACCGTGTACTGCGCGCTTCCCCCGCGCAGGACAGTCTTCGAGGACGGGCTCACCGAGATCGAGAAGTCCTTCACGGACAGGGTCACGGGAGTGGTGTGCGTGATGCCACCGCCGGTTGCAGTGAGGGTCAGCGTGTAGTTTCCCCCGCGAAGCGTCGCGCTTGTCGCGACGGTGAGCGTGGACGTGGCCGGCGGTGCTCCGTTGGCGAACGTGAGCGACGCCGGCGAAAACGACCCGCTGGTACCGCTCGGGCCACTCACGGAGAGGGCCACCGTGCCGGTGAACCCGTTGAGGGGGCTCACGGTCACGAGGTAGCTGTCGCTCGCTCCCGGCGGCACCGCCGAGGGCGACGGGGACCCCGCCTGGATCGAAAAGGTGGGCGGTGGCGCCGCGCTCACCTGGAAGGGACCGACCCACGTGCCCCAGAGTCCGCTTCCGGAAGTATCGGCCGCGTACTCCTCGAAGTGCCAGAACGTGATGTTGTCATGCGGGTCGACCGCCGTGGCGGCGAAGTCTCCGTAGCGGGTGCCGTCGACGAAGCCCAGGCCCGTCCGGAGCACCACTTCGCCCCCTATCGTGCCGTCGACCGTATAGCGAATTCCCGCGTAGTCGGTCGGCGAGGAGTAGGCGTAGCCGAGCCCGAGGTTGCCGTTGCCATCGACGGCAAGGCTCGGGAAAAAGCGATTCTGATTGGCGCTCCAGATCGTATGCTGGTTTAGCAGCGTCGGAGCCGTCCCCGGAAGGGGATCGAGATTCCCGAGCTGGTACCACTGCACGCACGTCTCCGTCAGGGAGGGGGTGCAGCCGGTCGCGTGGGTCCCGTAGACGGTGTTGTTGAACCAATAGGCGCTCAGGTTCCGCCAATCGTTGGTGGCGATGCAGTTGATCGCGCCTGGGGTAGTGCAGTTCGCGCTTCCGGGTTGGTAAGCGTCCGGCGGCTGGTGGTACGGGTCGACCGAAACGGGGCCCTGGAGGGTGAGGCTGAACGCCGACTGGAAGGGGACGCCGCTCCAGCTCCACTTCCAGAGGCTGATGGTCGAGCCCGCGCAGGTGAGCGGCGTGGCGCAGTTGGTGGCGGCGGCGGACAGGAGATACATGCCGGATCCCGCCACGGCTCGGGCGGGAGTGAGCGAATCCGCCGGCTGGCCGGTCTCCGGATCATTCCCGACGACGGTGTACGTGTAGGATGTTCCCGCCCCCGCGTACATCGTCCCCTTGTCGAGGGCGTAGACGCGCGCGTGATCAAAGGTCGAGGCGCCGTTCAGGAAGACGTTGCCCGCCAGATAGATTGCGTCGGTGCCGATGACGGCCCGGGGGAAGTCGAGCAGCGCCCCCGAAGGCGAGATCGGGAACGCGTAGACGTACCAGTTGCCGGTCGGATCCCCGGTTGCGCTGACCGCGACGCAGACACTCGAATCGAAGGTCAGCTGATCGAAGGAGATCATGGAGAGCATGTAGCGGTCGTTCACGACGTCGTAGTCCGCGGACGGATCCGAGATGCCTCCGAACGAGATGATGCCAAAAAAGGAATCATTCGTGGGCGTCAGGCAGCCCGGGTTCGCGCTGAAGAACGGGTCGAGGTCCCTCGCGGGGACCGCGAGACTCACGGCTGAGAGGTCGCCGTTCAGATCGTAGCTCTTCCGCCAGACGCTGACCGACGTGTTCACCACCGCCACGATGAAGGTGTTGCTCACGGCGATGGCGCCGTCCGGGGGGGTGAAGCCCGTGTCACCGATCCCGTCGAAGCCGCTGGGCGCCGTGACAAGGGGGCCCGGCCTCGCGGTCTCAGCGCGCTCGGAGGGCCCGAAGGACGACGCCTGGTTCTTCCCCCGGACAAGATCCTCGTCCCCCCCCGGGTGGCGGAAGGGCTTGTGCACTCGCTCGCCCCGCTGCCGGTTGCCTCGGCTCCCGACGTCCCCGAGGCGCGCCACGGACGGTTGCGCCACCAACGATCGCTCGAGCGCAGGCGCTTTCTCCGCCTGCAGGAGCGGGATCGCGGCAAGGAGCGACGCCAGAAGTAGGACTCGCGCGATGAGGACCCTCATGGAACGCCCTCCCTTTCGTCTCGTCTCGGCGTGGGCGGAAATAGTCGGCGCTCGGGGCGTCCGACAAACAGCGTCAACG
This sequence comes from Candidatus Rokuibacteriota bacterium, assembly GCA_003221455.1. Classification (GTDB taxonomy): domain Bacteria; phylum Methylomirabilota; class Methylomirabilia; order Rokubacteriales; family CSP1-6; genus AR9. The sequence goes on along the minus strand of QHRX01000121.1, from coordinate 2,700 downwards.
TGGATCGGGCCGATACGTCTCGCCGGACCGTCGGGACATTGTCCCCAGCGCGAAGTGCACGCGATGTGCCAGCACCGCGGCCTCGGCGAACGCGACAAAATACGGGCGTTTGTCCCGATGGCACGCGTCAAGCCCAGGTGGCCGGGCGGCGGTTTTCGAGCAGCCGGCGAAGATTAGCCAGGGCATACTGACAGTCGGCGAGCCGACCGAGTACGACGGGAGCGTGACGCGCGAGCAGGGAGCGGGCCAGCCCGGCCGCGCGGACGCCGCGCGGTCGCTCCCCTGACTCGTCGTACTGATATTTGCGGAAATAATAGAAAGATTGAAAGGACACCGTGGAGAAACCAAGCAGAACCTGCTGAGAGGATGGGTCGCTGCCGATCGAGGATACGGCCTTGATCCTCACCTTCAACCTCGTAGCCAGCGGGCAAATCACGTTGCGCAGGATTGACCTCTGGCGGAAGATCGCCGCGATGCTGAACCAGCACAGTACGGGGGCGGCATGATCCGTCCCCTCCCCCCTCTGAGCGCGAACGTGCCGCCGGCCTGAAGAAGAAGTCCGTCTTCGCGCGAACCTCGAAACCTCGGTGTGGTCGGATCGGCGGATGAGCAGTCTCCCGACGATTGACGTGCCGTGCGCGCTCTGTGGACACGGGCGCGCCGAACCGGTGTGGACCACCCCCGACCGGGCGTTCGCCATCCCGGGGCTCTTTACTGTCGTGCGGTGCCGCGACTGTGGGTTCCTCTATCAGCGGCCGCGGGTCCGCAATGAGCACTTGGCGGGGTGCTACCCAGATCAGTATCCGCGGCATCAGGAACCATCGCCCCGTGTGCCGTTGAAGGGCTCGGCGACGCGAATCCGCGCCGTGCGCTGCGCGCTCGCGAGGGGGCTCGGGTACGCCCGCTTTCGTGACGACGAGATCGGGTTCTTCACGCGCCTGCGGGCACGCACGCTGCTCCGTCGCCTCCGCTGGAGTTGCCCACCGTGGGTCGGTGCCGGACGCTATCTTGATGTCGGCTGCGGCTCCGGCGCCGGACTCGGTGTGGCGCGCGCGCTCGGGTGGCAGGTCACCGGGATCGAGGTGGACGAGTCTGCGGCCCAGAAGGCGCGTCGGTTCACCGACGAGCTGCACGTCGGGGACGTGCTCGAGGCGCCGTTCGCGGCCGCTCGCTTCGACGTAATCACGGCCTTCCACGTGCTCGAGCACGTCGTGGACCCCATCGCTGTGGTGCGGCGCATGGTCGACTGGCTGGCACCGGGTGGGCTCTTGGTTGTCGAGGTCCCGAACGCGGGTGGGCTCGGAGCCGCGCTCTTCGGGCGCGCCTGGTCCGGCCTTGAGCTACCGCGCCACCTCTCGCACTTCACGCCGGAGACGCTGCCGAGTCATCTGGTGCTGGCACCAAGCGAAGCCGCGGTACTACCTCCGGAGCCTCTCGAACCTCCTGCGCGACAGCGGTTTGCAGACGCTGGCCGAGTTCGTGGAGTGGCGGCCGGCCTACGGCGTGCTGAAGCTCTTCCTGGAGCTGACTTTGCCGCTCGTGAGCCTGGCGGGCCGCGGAGAAGTGATCAGGATCGGTGCCGCCCGCAATTAGGTACGAGTCCCGGGAGCCGCCTGGCAGCCGTCTGCCACTCGGCCGCAGAGCCGCGCCGACTTGGAGATCCTGTGCGTCGTCGTCGACACTGTTCGTCTCACGAAATCCCCCCGAGGGCCACCCTCGCCGTCGCGCCGCTCTAAGCTGCCGGAGCCTCCGCGCCACCGCTCGTGCTCGCCGGTGGTCGCTGGGACGGACCCGTGGTCGGGGGATTGGCAGTTGGTCTTAGGTCTGAGAACCGCTGAGCCACCTGACGTCTGGTGATGTCGAGGCGACCAACCTTCGGCACGCCAACCCGAAAAGAGACTCGCCGGTGAGTCGACTCTCCAGCGTCTTCAGCCGGCTCCTCAAGCCTTTCCCGAGGGCGGCCGCGCGCGGCGCCGGGAAACACGGCACTGCTATACTCGACGAGTGCGGGTGGCCCTGGTCCACGACTGGCTGACCGGAATGCGGGGCGGGGAGCGCTGCCTCGAGGTGTTCTGCGAGCTCTTCCCCGACGCCGATCTCTATACGCTCCTGCACGCGCCCGGAAGCGTCTCCGCGACGATCGAGCGACGGCGGATCGTGACCTCGTTCGTGCAGCGACTGCCGGCCGCGGCGCGCCGCTACCGCTTCTACCTGCCGCTGTTTCCGGCCGCGGTCGCGGGCTTCGACCTCGCCGCATACGACCTCGTCGTCTCGTCGAGCCACTGCGCCGTCAAGGGGGTGCGCGCCCGGCGGGACGCGCTCCATCTCTGCTATTGCTTCACGCCGATGCGTTACGTGTGGGACCTCTACGACGACTACTTCGGCGCCCGGGCTCCCGCGGCGGTCCGGCTCCTGATGCCGCCGGTGGCCGCGCTCCTCCGCCGCTGGGACCGTCGCTCGAGCGCCCGCGTCGACCGGTTCGTCGCGATCTCGCGCCACGTCGCCGCGCGGATCGAGCGCTGCTACGGGCGCCGGGCCGACGTGATCTACCCGCCGGTCGAGGTGTCGCGGTTCAGGCTGGGCGAGGGGCCGGGGGAGTTCTACCTGGTCGTGTCGGCGCTCACGCCGTACAAGCGCGTCGACGTCGCGGTCGCGGCGGCTAACCAGCTCGGCGTTCGCCTCGTCATCGTGGGCTCGGGA
>QHRX01000120.1 GCA_003221455.1 Candidatus Rokuibacteriota bacterium | reverse complement strand
ACGCACGCCGGATCGCGGGCCGGATCGTCCGGCGCCGCCCGCTGCGCACGACCGACGACCTCGTGGCCGCCGTGCGGGCGGCGGTGCCGCGCGCGCGGTGGCCCCGCCGGACCCACGTCGCGACGAAGACGTTCCAGGCCCTCCGGATCGCGGTCAACGACGAACTCGGCGCGCTCGCGCAGGCCCTCCCCCGCGCGGCCGCGTTGCTCGCCGTCGGCGGCCGCTGCGGCGTCATCAGCTTTCATTCGGGTGAAGATCGCGTCGTGAAGCGGACATTCCGGGCTCTGGCGTCCGAGGCGTACGCCGAGCTCATGCCCGCGCCCCTCGCCCCCGGGGCGGACGAGGTGCGCGCGAACCCCCGCGCCCGGAGCGCTCGACTCAGGGTGCTGGAGCGGATCTCGTCATGACGACCGGGCAAACTCTGCATCGGGAACCTGATCCACGCTTCCGGCGCTCCATGGCCGCGGCGCTCGGCCTCTCCGCGCTGCTGGTCGGGGCCACCCTGGGTCTCGTCGCGCTCCGGGTGGAGCAGGTGCGGCTCTCCTACCAGCTCGACACCCTGCGCACGACGCGCCGGGGCCTCGAGGAGCTGACCCGCGAGCTCCGCGTCGAGGTCGCGACGCTCCGCTCGCCCGCCCGCGTCGAAGCGCGCGCGCGGGCGCTCGGCCTGACGGCGCCCGCTCGCGAGCAGGTGCGCCTTGCCCGCGAGTTCGTGACGGGTGACACGGGGACGGTGTCCCTGCGGGTGGCCGAGGGCCGTCCGCCGGGCGGGGCCGGGGTGCGTTGAGGGAATCGGGGCTCCGCGCGCGCACGCTGATCCTCGCGGCGCTCTTCGCGTGCGCCTTCACGGGGCTCGTCGGGCGGCTCGCCTACCTGCAGGTACTCCGGCACGCCGAGCTCGCGGCCACCGCCGAGCGGCAGTACGCGAAGACCGTGACGATCCGCCCGCGGCGCGGGCCGATCCTGGATCGCAACGGTCACACCCTGGCCGCGAGTACGCCCGCCGAGTCGCTCCACGCGCAGCCGCGCCGGATCGTCAACCCGGCGGGAGTCGCGCACCGGCTGGCGCCCATCCTCGCCGAGCGCGAAGCCGACATCCGCCGGCATCTCGCGAGCGACCGGAGCTTCGTGTGGCTCCGGCGCCGGCTCTCCCCGTCGGCCGCCGACGCCGTGCGCGCCCTCGGCGAACCGGGCCTCGACCTCGCCCCCGAGACGGTGCGGTTCTACCCGAACCGGGAGCTCGCCGCGCACGTGCTCGGCTTCGACGGCGTGGACGGGAGCGGCCTCGAGGGCATCGAGCGCGTCTGGGACGCCCACCTCGGCGGTGCGTCCGGCAAGGCGCTCGTCGAGCGCGACGCGCTCGGCCGCGACGTCACCACGACGCCGGTCGTGATCAAGGCGCCGACGCCGGGGGCGGGCGTGAGCCTCACGATCGACACGACCGTCCAGTACCTCGCCGAGCGCGAGCTCGACGCCGCCTATCGTCGGACGGGCGCGCGGGCCGCGATCGCCATCATCATGGATCCCCGGACCGGGGAGCTCCTCGGGCTCGCGGTGCGGCCGACCTTCAATCCGAACACCTTCGCGCTCGCGACCGCCCGGGAGTGGCGGGACCGCGCGGTCACCGATCCGTTCGAGCCGGGATCGACCTTCAAGGTGGTCCTGGCGGCGGCGGCGCTGGAGGAGGGTCTCGTCAAGCCGACCGACCTCGTCTTCGGCGGCAACGGATCGATCACGGTTGCCGACACGACGATCCGCGACTGGAAACGCTACGGCTGGCTCACCTTCGGCCAGGTGCTCGAGCGATCCTCGAACGTCGGCGCGATCCGGGTCGGCCTCGGGCTCGGGCGCGACCGATACTACCGCTACATCTCCGACTTCGGCTTCGGCACCGCGACCGGCGTCGGGCTCCCGGGCGAGAGCCGGGGCGTCGTGCGCGACCCGCGCCGCTGGTCGGGGCTCTCGCTCGCGACGCTGTCGATCGGCCAGGAGATCTCGGTTACCGCGATCCAGCTCGCGGCCGCGGTCGCCGCCGTCGCTAACGGCGGGCGGCTGATGCAGCCGCAGATCGTGCGCGCGGTCCTCGACGCCGAGGGCCACGAGCTCCGGGGCTTCGAGCCCCATCCCGTCCGGCAGGTGATCTCGCCCGACACCGCGCGGACGCTGACGCGGCTGCTCGTCAACGTGGTCGAGCGGGGCACGGGGCACCTGGCGGCGATCCCGGGCTACGAGGTGGCGGGCAAGACCGGCACCGCCCAGAAGCTCGACCCCGCGACCGGTCGGTACTCCCATACGCCGGGCGTGCTCTCCTTCGTCGGCTTCGCGCCCGCCGACGATCCGCGCTTCGTGATGCTGGTGCTCCTCGACGAGCCCGTGAACGAGCAGTGGGGCAGCGAGGCGGCGGCCCCCGTCTTCGCGGCGATCGGCCGGGAGGTGCTGCGCTACCTCGGCGTGCCCCCGGGCAACACGCCCCCCGTGCAGTTGGTGGCCGCCCCGGCTCCCCGGGCGCGCGCCGAGCGCGCCCGGCAGGAGGAGAGGCCGGCGCGCGATGGAGCCCCGCCGGGCGGAGAGTCCACCGCGTCCGGTGGCAGCGGGGAGTCCGGCGCCGGCTGGCCGCCGGCGGGGGCCGCGGGCCCTTCGATGCCCGACCTGGCGGGAAAGACGCTCCGGCAGGCGCTCACCCTCCTGGCCACGCGCCAGGTCGAGGTCCAGATCCGCGGGCGGGGCGTGGTGGTCGGCCAGGTCCCGGCGGCGGGCGCGACCCTCGGATCGAGTACCGTCGCCCGACTGGAGCTGGCGCCGCGATGAGCGGCGGACGCACGGTGCCGACGACTCAGCTCCTCGAGGAGTTGCCGGAGCGGACGCTCCAGGGCGAGATCCCGGCTCGTGTGTCGGGCGTCGGCGCAGATTCGCGCAAGGTCTCGGCGGGCGAGTGCTTCGTCGCCGTCACCGGGTTCAAGCAGGACGGCCGCCGCTTCATCCCTGACGCCCTGTCGCGCGGCGCGGCAATGATCGTCGCCGAACCGCCCGATCCGCTCCCAGAGGAGCGCGTGCTCCGCGTGCTCGTGCCGGCCGCGCGGCCGGCACTGGCGGCGCTCGCCGCGGCGTATCACGGCCATCCGTCACGGGCGCTGACCGTCATCGGGATCACGGGCACCAATGGCAAGACCACGACCTCCTACCTCTGCGAGGCGCTGCTGGCCGCCGGCGGCGCCGCAGCGGGGGTGATCGGGACGATCCAGTACCGGGTCGGCACCGAGACCTGGCCGGCCCGGCAGACGACGCCGGAGGCGGTCGAGCTTCAGGCGCTGCTGGCCCGCATGCGGGAGCGGTCGGTCGGGGGGGTCGCGATGGAGGTCTCCTCCCACGCGCTCGCGCTCCACCGCGTCGACGGGATCGACTTCGACGTCGCCGTCTTCACGAACCTCACCCAGGATCACCTCGACTTCCACGGGACGCTCGACGCGTACCGGCGCGCCAAGCGCCGCCTCTTCGAGCTGCTCGCCGTCTCCTCGAAGAAGCGCCGCACGGCCGTGGTGAACGCGGACGACACCGCCGGCGCCGCGATGGTGGCGGGGCTCGACCTGCCGACCGTCACGTTCGGGCTCGGCCGGTCTGCCACGGTGCGTCCCCGCGAGTACTCGTCGACCCTGGCGGGCATCCGGATGGCCGTGGACACGCCCCGCGGGCGGGTCGAGGTGCGCTCGCCGCTGATCGGTGAGCACAACGTGCTGAACCTGCTCGGCGCGGTGGGGTGCGGGGTGGCGCTCGGGCTGTCGGCCGACGTCATCGGCCAGGCGCTGGCGGGGGTGAGCGCGGTGCCCGGACGCTTCGAGCGCGTGGACGCCGGGCAGCCGTTCCTCGTGATCGTCGACTACGCCCACACGCCCGACGCGCTCGAGCGGGTGCTCGCGACCGCGCACGCGCTCACCGCCGGCCGGCTCGGGGTGGTGTTCGGCTGCGGTGGCGACCGCGACCGGGGCAAGCGCCCCCTCATGGGCGAGATCGCAGCCCGCCTCGCCGACCGCGTGTGGGTCACGTCCGACAACCCGCGGAGCGAACGGCCCGGGGCGATCATCGACGAGATCGTGGCCGGGATCCGCCGCGTCTCGCCCGAGCCCGGCCGCTATGTTACGATGCCGGAGAGGCAGGGGGCAATCGAGGACGCACTCCTCTGGGCCCGCGCCGGCGACTGCGTCGTCATCGCCGGCAAGGGCCACGAAACGTATCAGCTGGTCGGCCCCGCAGTGCTCCCCTTCGACGACCGCGAAGTCGCGCGAGCGATCTTGAGCCAGAGGCAACCGGCGTGAACGAGACCATCTCTCCGCCCGTGCTGAGCGTCCAGGACGTCGTCCGGGCGACCCACGGCGCGCTGGTCGGCGGCGACCTGGGCGTGCCCGTGCGGGGCGTCTCCATCGACTCGCGCACGCTCACGGTCGGCGAGGCGTTCTTCGCGATCTGCGGGCACCGCCTCGACGGTCACGCGTTCGCGCGGGAGGCGATCGGTCGCGGCGCCGCCTGCCTCGTCGTCCACGCGCTGCCCGACGACCTGCCCGGCCACGTGCCGGTCGTGCTCGTCGACGACACGACGACCGCCCTCGGGCGGCTGGCGGCGGCGTACCGGCGCCGGTTCGACGTCCCGGTCGTCGGCGTGACCGGCTCGAACGGCAAGACGACGACCAAGGAGCTGATCGCCGGCGTCCTCGGCACGCGCCTTCAGGTCCTGCGCTCGGCGGGGAGTCTCAACAACCAGTGGGGCCTCCCGCTGACGCTCCTCCAGCTCGGCCCCGCCCACCAGGCGGTCGTGCTCGAGATGGGGACCAACCGCCCGGGCGACATCGCCTCCCTCGCCGCGATCGCCGCCCCCACGCTCGCCGTCGTCACCACCGTGTCGCCCGCGCACCTGGAGGAGCTCGGTTCGATCGAGGGTGTCCTGGCCGAGAAGAGCGCGCTCGTCCGCGCGGTCCCGGCCTCCGGGCGCGTCGTCCTGAACGCGGACGACGCGCGGGTGATAAGGATGGCCGAGGCGGCGGCGGCGCCGGTCCTGGCCTACGGGCGCCGGCCGTCGGCCGAGGTCCGGGCCGTGGGGCCCGTCAGTGAGTCGACCGGCGGGGTCGAGTTCACGCTCGCCATCGCCGGCCGCGAGCACGCTGTCCGCCTGGCCCTCGCGGGGTCGCACAACGTGGCGAACGCGCTCGCCGCGGCCGCGACCGGGCACGCCCTCGGCCTCGCGCTCCCGGACATCGTCCGCGGCCTCGAGGCGGTGCGGCCGGTGCCGGGGCGCTGCGTCTGGCGCGCCGCCGGCGCCGTGCGCATCCTCGACGACAGCTACAACGCGAACCCGGTGTCGGTGCGCGCGGCGCTCGAGACGGCGCGGGCCGCCCGGGGTGCCGGCCGCCTGCTCGTCGCGCTCGGCGACATGCTCGAGCTCGGGCCGCACGCGGTGGAGGCGCACCGGGAGCTCGGCCGGGAGTTCGCGGCGGCGGGGGTGGCGGAGTTCGTCGGCGTCGGCCGGCTGGCCGGAGAGGCGGTCGAGGCGGCGCGCGCGGCGGGGCTCCCCGCCGCCACGCGCGCCTCGACGTTCGAGGACACGGTGGCCCATCTGCTGAAGCGCCTCGTCCCGGGCGACGTGCTGCTGGTCAAGGGCTCGCGGGGGATGCGCATGGAGCGCGTGGTCGACGCCCTGATCGCGCGGTTACGGCGGGAATGACCGATGCTCTACCTGCTCCTGGCACCGCTCGGCCGGGAACACATCATCTTCAACGTGTTCCGGTACCTCACGTTCCGGTCCGCGATGGCGTTCATCTCGGCCCTCGTGCTCTCGCTCGTCATGGGGCCCTGGCTCATCCAGCGCCTCCGGGAGCTGCAGAGGGGCGGCGAGACGCTCCGCGAGGACACGCCGGCGCGACACCGGACGAAGGCCGGCACGCCCTCCATGGGCGGGATCCTCATCCTGGGCGCGCTCCTGGTGTCGACGCTCCTGTGGGCCAATCTGAAGAACCGCTACGTGTGGCTGATCATGCTCGGCACCGCGGGTTTCGGCGTCATTGGGCTCTGGGACGACCTGACGAAGCTCCGAACGCGCAAGGGGATTCCCGCCCGCTTCAAGTTCGCCGCGCAGGTGCTGCTCGTCCTGGTGCTGCTCGAGTACCTCTACTCGTTCCCGGCGGACGGCTTCACCACGCTCCTGGCCATCCCCTTCCTGAAGGGCTGGCTCGTGCACCTCGGGTGGCTCTGGATCGTCTTCGCGCTCCTCGTGATCGTGGGCACGTCGAACGCGGTGAACCTGACCGATGGGCTCGACGGGCTCGCGACCGTGCCCGTGATCACGGCCGGCTTCGCCTTCGGGGTCATCGCGTATCTGACCGGCAACTTCCGGGCGGCCGACTACCTGAAGATCCTGAACGTGAAGGGCGCGGGCGAGCTGTCGGTCTTCTGCGCGGCGCTGGTTGGCGCGGCGATCGGCTTCCTCTGGTTCAACTGCTACCCGGCCGAGGTCTTCATGGGTGACGTGGGGTCGCTCTCGCTCGGGGCGGCGATCGGCATGCTCGCGGTGCTCACCAAGACCGAGCTGCTGCTGCCGCTGATCGGCGGCCTCTACGTGCTGGAAGCCGGATCGGTCATCGTCCAGGTCGCCAGCTTCAAGCTGACCGGGCGCCGCGTCCTGCGCATGGCGCCGCTCCACCACCACTTCGAGCTGGAGGGCTGGTCGGAGCCGAAGATCATCGTGCGTTTCTGGATCGTCTCGTTCGCGCTCGCCCTGCTTGCGCTGACGACGCTGAAGCTCAGGTGAGCCGGCGATGACGCTCCTGGAGGAGATGCGGGTCATGGCCCGGGGACAGGCCTATCGCGACTGGCTGCGGGGACGGCGGGTGTCGGTCGTCGGCCTCGGCCGGAGCGGCGTGGCGGCGGTGCGCCTGTTGGTCGCGTGCGGCGCCCGCGTCGTCGCGACCGACGAGAAGCCGCTCCCGTCCCTCGGGGTCGAGGCGCGCGCGCTGGAGACGCTCGGCGCCCGCATCCTCGCCGGCGGACACCCCGCCGAGGCCTTCCGGGGCGCGGACCTCGTCGTCGTGAGCCCGGGCGTCCCCCTCGACACCCCGGTCCTCGCCCAGCTCCGGGCGGTGACGCCCGTGATTGGCGAGCTCGAGCTCGCCTGGCGGGTGATGGACGCCGACACCATCGCCATCACCGGTACCAATGGCAAGACCACGACGACCGCGCTGCTCGGCGCGCTCCTCCGGCAGCAGGCGCGCGCGGTGCTCATCGGCGGGAACATCGGCACGCCGCTCGCCGCCCACGCGCTGACCTTCCCGCCCGACGGCATTGTGGTGGCGGAGACGTCGAGCTTCCAGCTCGAGACGATCGAGGCGTTTCGCCCGCGGGTCGCCGTGGTACTGAACGTCACGCCCGACCATCTCGACCGCCATAAGAGCTTTGCCGCCTACCTGCGGGCCAAGGCGCGGATCTTCGAGAACCAGACGGCCGCCGACTGCGCCGTGCTGAACTGGGACGACGAGGTCACCCGGGGCCTCGCCCAGCGGACCGTGGCCCACGTGCTCTGGTTCAGCCGGCTCACGGCGCTCGACCACGGCGCCTTCGTACGGGATGGTTGGATCGTGGCCAAGCTGAACGGCCACGCCGAGGAGATCTGCCCGCTCGCCGAGATCGCACTGCGCGGCGCGCACAACGTCGAGAACGTCCTGGCGGCGACGGCGGGGGCGCTCTGGACCGGCATGGCCCCGGACGCGATCCGTCGCGGCATCGGCGTCTTTCGCGGCGTCCCCCACCGCATCGAGTTCGTGCGCGACATCGGGGGCGTGGCCTTCTTCAACGACTCGAAGGGCACCAACGTCGCCTCGACGATCAGGGCCCTCGAGAGTTTCGGCGAGCCGATCGTGCTGATCGCCGGGGGCAAGGGCAAGGGGCAGGACTTCGGGCCCCTCGCCCAGGTCGCGCGCGGGCGCGTCGGCCACGCGGTGCTGATCGGAGAGGACGGCGAGAAGGTCGGGCAGGCGCTCCAGGCGGCCGGCGTTCCCGTGACCCCCGCCGCGAGCTTCGAGGCGGCCATCCGCACTGCGCGCGGGCTCGCCGGCCCGGGACACGTCGTCCTCCTCTCGCCCGCGTGCGCGTCCTTCGACATGTTCGACAGCTTCGAGCACCGGGGCGACGTCTTCCGCGCCCTGGTCCTGGCGCTACCGGAGCACTGATGCCGCGGCGACTCGTCCCCGACATGTGGCTCTTCGGCGCGGCGCTAGTGCTCGTCTCGATCGGCGTGGTGATGGTGTACTCGGCGAGCGCGATCCTCGCCGCCGATCGCTTCGGGGACCCCCACTACTTCCTCAAGCGTCAGCTCTTCTGGGCCCTCCTGGGCCTGGGCGGGCTGTGGGCGGCGCTCGCGGTGGACTACCGGGTGCTCGAGCGGGTCGCGCTGCCGCTCCTCGGCGTGGCCGCCCTCCTGCTCGTGCTCGTGCTGGTGCCGGCGTTCGGGCAGGCGATCAACGGCACCCGGCGCTGGCTGCGCCTGGGGGGCGTGTCGTTTCAGCCGGTGGAACTCGCCAAGCTCGCGTTCGTGATCTACCTGGCCCGCTTCCTCAGCCGCCGGGGCGAGGCGGTCCAGGGCTTCTGGGGGGGGGCCGTGCCTCCGGCCGTGATCGGGGGGGTGCTGGCCGCGCTAGTCCTGCGGCAACCCGACCTCGGCAACAGCCTGACCTTGCTCGCGCTCGCCTTCACGCTCCTGTTCCTCGCCGGTGCCCGGCCGCGGCACCTCCTGCTGCTCGCCGCGCCCGCGCTGCCGCTGCTCGCGGTGGCGGTCTACCTTGCGCCCTACCGCTGGCGGCGGATCCTCGCCTTCCTCAACCCCGAGTCGGACCCGCGCGGCAGCGGGTTCCAGATCATCCAGTCGTTCCTCGCGATCGGCTCGGGCGGCCTCCTTGGCCGCGGCCTCGGCGGCTCGAAGCAAAAGCTCTTCTACCTGCCCGAGCCGCACACCGACTTTGTCTTCGCGGTGATCGCAGAGGAGCTGGGGCTGATCGGCGGTGTCACCGTCATCGCGCTGTTCATGGTGCTGATCTGGCGCGGCCTGCGGGCGGGCCTGCGCGCGCCAGACCGCTTCGGCGCCTACCTTGCCCTCGGGCTCACCACCATGCTCGCGACGGAGGCGCTCGTGAACCTGGGCGTCGTTACCGGCTCCCTGCCGACGAAGGGCCTCCCGTTGCCGTTCGTGTCGTTCGGCGGCTCGGCGCTGTTCATGACGCTCCTGTCGACCGGCATCCTCCTCAACATCTCCCAGCACGGCGCCGCGGACGCCGCCTCCCGCCGGCGCGCGTCGCGCCCCCGCGCCGCCGACGCCCGCTCCGCCGCTCGCGGCGCGCTCGCGCGCCCGACGCCGTCGGGGGCCTGATGTTCAAGCGATACCAGCACATCCACTTCGTCGGAATTGGCGGCGTCGGCATGAGCGGAATCGCCGAGGTCCTGCTGAATATGGGCTACCGCGTCACCGGCTCCGATCAGCGGCGCGGCGAGGCGGTGGAACGGCTCGAGCAGCTCGGCGCCAAGGTCTTCGTCGGCCACGACGCGGCGAACGTCGCCGGCGCCCACGTCGTCGTCTACTCGTCGGCGGTGGCCCGGGACAACGTCGAGGTCGCGGAAGCGCGGGCCCGGCAGGTGCCGGTGATCCCGCGCGCCGAGATGCTGGCCGAGCTGATGCGGCTCAAGTACGCCATCGCGGTCGCGGGCACTCACGGCAAGACGACGACGACCTCGCTCATCGCCTCGGTCCTCGCCGAGGGCCGGCTCGACCCGACGGTGGTCGTCGGCGGGCGGATCCGGAGCCTCGGCTCGAACGCGCGCCTCGGTCAGGGCGAGTACATGGTCGCGGAGGCCGACGAGTCGGACGGGTCGTTCCTCCGGCTCACGCCGACCATGGCGGTCGTGACCACGATCGACGCCGAGCACCTCGACCACTACGGCACCCTCGAGCGCGTGAGCGAGGCCTTCCTGGCCTTCGTCAACAAGGTTCCCTTCTACGGGGCGGCCGTGCTCTGTCTCGATCAGCCGAACGTCCAACTCCTGATCCCCCGGGTCGAGAAACGGATCATCACCTACGGACTCGAGTCGGCCGCGGACCTCACGGCGCACCGGCTCACCCTCTCCGGCCTCACGGCGCGGTTCGAGGTGCTCCACCGCGGCCAGCCGCTCGGCGAGTGCGCGCTCCGGGTGCCGGGGCGCCACAACGTGCTCAACGCGATGGCGGCGATCGCGGTCGGGCTCGACCTCGAGATCCCGTTCGTGACGATCCAGCGGGGGCTCGCCGAGTTCTCCGGCGTGCAACGCCGCTTCCAAGTCCGCGGCGAATCCCGCGGCGTGCTCGTGGTCGACGACTACGGCCACCACCCGGCCGAGATCCGGGCGACCCTGGCCGCGGCCAAGGCCGGCTTCGACCGGCGCGTCGTCACTGTGTTTCAGCCGCACCGCTACACGCGCACGCTGCACCTCCGGCAGGAGTTCCTCACGGCCTTCAACCAGTCCGACGTGCTGGTCGTCATGGACATCTATCCCGCCGGCGAGGCGGCGATCGAGGGCGTCACCGGGCAGGACCTCGCCGACGCCATTCGCGCGCACGGGCACCGGGATGTCGTCTACCTCGCCAGCGATCGCGAACGGATCCTCGCTCACCTCGAAGACGTCCTCCGGCCCGGCGACCTCGTACTCACGCTCGGCGCCGGCGACGTGGGCCAGCTCGGCCGGGCCCTGCTCGAGCGCCTTGAAGGGAGGCCCTGATGCTAGGAGAGATCCGGGGGGAAGTGCGGTTCAAGGAACCCCTGAGCTTCCACACGTCGCTTCGGATTGGCGGGCCGGCCGACATCTTCGTCGTGCCG
>QHRX01000202.1 GCA_003221455.1 Candidatus Rokuibacteriota bacterium | reverse complement strand
ATCTCCTCCTGGAGCGCCTCCCAGACGTTGCCCTCGTCGAGCTCGGCGTCGCCGACCATGACGATGACGCGCCCGGGCGGGGCCGCGCCCACGCGGTCGGCGAGATAGCGAGCCGCCCACCCGCCGAAGGTCGCCGAGACGGCGCCGAGCCCCATCGATCCGGTCGAGAGGTCGACCAGCTCCCGGTTTCCCCGCCGGCTCGGATACGCCTGCAGGCCGCGGTACTGGCGGAGCTGCGGCAGCATCGCCCGGTCGAGGTTGCCGCGGAGGTAGTGGCAGGCGTAGAAGGCGGGCGAGCCGTGGGCCTTCACGGCGACGAGGTCGGTCGAGCGGAGCGCCCGGAAGTAGAGGGCGGTCAGGAGCGTGACGACGGACGCCGAGCTCGCCTGGTGGCCGCCCACCTTGGTGCCCTCCGGGTTCTCGCGCCCGAAGTTGGCGTGGTGGACCATCCAGGTCGCGAGCCAGAGCACGCGACGCTGGATCGAGTCGAGGACCTCCAGCTCAGCGGCGCCGGGCGTCGGCATCGCCGAGAAAGTCGAGGACGGCGCGGTTCCAGGCCTCGGGCTGGTCGCGGTTGCCGAAGTGGCCGGCCTGCGGGAGCACGACGAGCGTCGAGCCGCGGATCTTCCGGTGCATCACGCGCATCGGCTCGAGCGAGGGGTCGTGCTCGCCGGCGAGGAGGAGCGTCCGCGCGCGGATCTCGCGCAGCCGATGGGTGATGTGGTCCATCGCGATCAGGGCGCGGAGCGCGTTGGCGTACCCGATCGGGGAGAGCGCCCGGTACTCGGCGTAGAACTCCGCCTTCGCGTCCGGGTGCAGGGCGAGCCGCCCCGCGACGTTGGGGTTCGCCGTCATGGCGAACTCGGCCATCGCGTCCATCCCCTGCTCGAGGGTGATCTTGATGCTCTGGGCGCGCATCAGGATGTTCTCGACCGAGAGCGGGAGCCCGGCCGCGGACGACGAGTTGGTCACGATCAGGGCGGTGACGCGCTCGGGGTAGAGCAGCGTGAAGCGCGTGGCGATGCCGCCGCCCATCGACAGCCCGCCCACGTGGGCGCGCCGGATGCGAAGGTGGTCGAGGAGGTCCCGCAGGTCGAACGCCCAGCGGGTGAAGGAGTAGCGCGCCGGGTCCGCGGGGCTGTCGGACCGGGCGTGGCCGCGCGGGTCCCACAGGATCAGGCGGTAGCGCGCGGCGAGGGCCGGGACGTTCGTATCCCACATCTGGGTGTTCCCCCCGATGCCGTACGCGAGCACGAGCGGCCGGCCCGCCCCGTGCTCCTCGTAATAGATCTTCACCCGGTCGTCCGTCCGCGCGTAGGGCACAGGATCACCTCGTCCAGACCCCCTGGGGGTCGCAGGCCCGCACGAGCGCCAGTTCCGCGTCGGTCGGCACGGGCGTCTCGCGCACGTCGGGGGCGACCCGCACGCTCCATCCCGTCGCCGCCCGCAGCGTGTCCACGCTCTGTCCCGGATGATACGACGCCAGCACGGCCTCCTTGCTCTGCTCGTCGAAGCGGAAGACGCCGAGCGTGGTGATCAGGGTCGCGGGGCCGCCGCCCGGGAGGCCGACCCGCTCGCGCCAGCCGGGGCCGTCGCCGTGGCCGGGCGAGGTGCGGTAGCCGACCTGCTCGACGAAGCGGTGCCGCGCCTGCGGCATGATGATGACGACGCGCCGGGAGAGGCAGGCGATGTCCGCGCCCCCGCCGCTCCCGGGCAGCTTGACGCGCGGCTGGCGCGGGTCCCCGACATACGACGTATTGAGGTTGCCGTAGCGATCGACTTCCGCGCCTCCGATGAAGCCGAGGTCGACGCCCCCCTGCTCGAGCAGCCCCATGATGTTCGCGGTGGTCGTGCTCCAGAGGGCGCCGGCCACGTTGGGCGGGTCCGACATCGTGTAGAGGGTCCCGTCGAGGTCGGCGGGCGCCGCGCGGACCAGACCGTTCTCGAAGAGTCCGAGCGCCGCCGGCGCGTGCGTCCGCTGGGCGAGGGCGAAGGCCAGGATCGGCAGCCGCATCCCGACGAAGACCCGCTCGCCGTCGCGGATCTCGCGGGCGGCGGCGGCTACCATCAGCTCGCGCGCGGTCGGGCCCAGCGTCATACGCCGTAGTCGAGCGGCTCGCTCGGCAGGCGGCGGCGTGGCCGGAGCCCCGCGAGCCGCTCCGGGCCGAGGAGCCCGAGGAAGCCCGGCCAGTCGCCCGGGCCGAGCACCCACCGGTCGAGCCACGCCCGGAAGCCCTCAAAGGTCCCCGACTCGGCGTGGTACTGCGCGAAGGACGCGTGGTCCCGACCATAATAGCCCTGGAGCGGGGAGGGGAACGCGCCCCACGGTTCGTGGACCACCGCCGCGACCTTGAACGCGGGCAGGAGCACCAGGTTCGGGTCAGCCAGGATCCGCCCGGTCGGCCAGATCTCCTCGGCCACGACGAGCACCCGCTGGGCGGCGAGCGCCGCCTCGCGCGTGACGCCGAGGGGCCCCCACGCGTGGCAGTGGCCGAGAGCGTCGGCGCGCTGGACGTGAACGATCGTCACGTCGGGCCGGAGGGCGGGGACGAGGAGCAGGGGCGCGCCGGACCAGGGATCCCGAGCGGCCCGGAAGTCGTGGTTTGTGGCGGCGATGTCGCTGCCGAGCAGGGAGCGCGTCGGGATGTAGGGGACGCCGAGGGAGCCCGCCAGGAGCGCCAGCGAGAGCGTGAGGTTCGAGTGGTCGGCGACGGCGAGGGGATGGGGCTCGCCCTGCTCCGTCGCGCGCCGGTAGTTATGGCCGAGCCCCGCGCTGACGTTGCCGACCCACGCCGCGATCACCCGCCCGGCCGCGCCCGCGCCGATCAGCTGGTCGAACAGCATGTCCGAGATCGGCCCGATCAGCGTGAGGTCGCGCTTGCCCTGACGGATGATCTCGTGGCCGGCGGCGAACGGGATGGCCGCCTCGAGGGCCGTGCCCATGCAGACCGACGCGCCGTCTGGCACCACTCGCGCGATCGCGTCCCGCAGCGAGACGAGCTTGGAAGCGGACACTCCGCTCAACTCTACAGGCTCGGCTGGAGTTTTCAAGCGCGTCGGTGCCGCGCGTGCCGCGCACGCCGATCCCCGGGGGGACGGGCGGAGACCCGGCGCTCGGGAGCGGGTGGGGCGCGTCGGGCGTGTCAGGGAGCGGTCGACGGGGGGATCTGACTCGGCCCGATCACACGGCCTTCGTCTGGGCTCGGACGACCTCGCTCAGACTCCGGAACGCCGTCTCGCTCAGGCTGACGAAGCGGAAGCAGTCGCCGTCCGGATCTCGGCGAACGCGCATCGCCAGGAGTTCGAGCGCCGGTGCCCCGTCTGGGGACGGGACCTGGAGCTTCGCGACCTCGCGGGGGGCGATCGGGCGGCGGGAACGGATCTTGATGCCGAACGTGCTGAGGTTGACGCAGTCCCCCTGCCACTCCGCCCCGTTGCCCTCGGCCACCCGGACGGGACCGGCGAGCCCCGGCCTGAGAGATCGCCGCCGCTCGGGGGCGATCCCCGTCCCGCCGACCCGATTCCCAGCTGCGTGGAGCTCCAGGTAGGCGACGACTTCGCGGAGCAGGTCGGGCGAGACTCCCTTTCCGACGTAATCGAGCGCCCCGAGTCGCAGGGACTCTCGGGCCTCGCTCTCCGTCGGCGACGCCGAGAGGGTGATGATCGGCACGTTGGATTCTCGAACCGGCTGCCACTGGAGAAAGTCGAAGCCGCTCATGCCCGGGAAGTAGTAATAGAGGCTCAAGAGGACCGCGTCAGGAGGCGTCGCCGCGAAGCGGTCGAGGGCGAGATCGACGCAGGGCACGACCAGAGGCGTGTGGCCCGCCTCGAGCAGGAGCGCCTGCAAACCGCAGGCGACACTCTCTTCATCCTCCACGACGAAGATCCGCATTTTCGTGAGGCGAGGACCCTAGCCGATCGCCGCCGCGCTCGCGGTGGGCTCGGCTGGCTGGCCGGGCTCCTCCCCGAGCCTCAGAGGAGCAAGGACAGGGCCAGCAACCCTAAAGGCCTGAAAAATAGACAATCTCCAGAAAACCACGCCGAGCGGGTGGCCCCGCCTGACACGCCCGGGGGCCCCAGGCATGTCAACGCGGCAACCCCCGCATCTGGGGCCTTGCGGAGTGGGAGTGAGTTCATCTATGCTTAACCGGAAATCAGCAGGAGTGAACCGTGCCCAAGACACTCCTCCGACTCAGCGTGAACGGCGAGGACCACGACCTCGCCGCGGCGCCCCACAAAACCTTGCTCGAGGTTCTGCGCGAGGAGATGGGACTCACGGGCACCAAGCACGGCTGTGAGCTCGGCGAGTGCGGCACGTGCACGGTCCTCGTCGACGGCCGGCCGGTGCTCTCCTGCCTGGCCTTGCCGATCGAGCTCGAAGGCCGCGCGATCACGACGGTCGAGGGTCTGGCCGGCGCCGGCCGGCTCCACCCGCTCCAGCAGGCCTTCGCCGAGCTCGGCGCGGCCCAGTGCGGCTACTGCACCCCGGGCATTCTGCTGACCGCGCGGGCCCTGCTCGCCGACAATCCGCGGCCGACGCGCCAGGAGATCCGGGAGGCGCTCGCGGGCAACCTCTGCCGCTGCACCGGCTACACGAAGATCCTCGACGCGGTCGAGCTGGCCGCGCTCCGCTCCGCGGGCGGCGCCTGATGCGCGGCGTGGGCAAGGAGCGGTTCACGGTCGTCGGCCAGCCGCTGCCGAAGATCGACGCCTGGGCGAAGGTGACGGGCGAGACCCGGTTCGCCGACGACCTGTCCCTGCCGCGCATGGCCTACGGCAAGCTCCTCCGCTCCCCGCATCCCCACGCGCTGATCCGGCGCGTCGACACCGGCCGCGCCCGGGCGCTGCCCGGCGTCTATGGTGTCCTGACTGGCCTCGATCTCCCCCGGGTCAAGTTCGGGATCCTCCCCGTCTCCCAGGACGAGGAGGCACTCTGCACCGAGAAGGTCCGGATGGTCGGCGACGCGGTCGCCGCGGTGGCGGCGGTCGACGAGGAGACGGCGGAGCGGGCCACCGAGCTGATCGACGTCGAGTACGAGGTGCTGCCGCCGCTCATGTCGATCGAGGACGCCCTCGGCCGTCCCGAAGTCCGGATCCACGAGTACGGCGACGGCCCCAACGTCCACAAGGCCGTGTCGCTCGAGTTCGGCGACGTCGAGTCGGCCTTCGCCCGCGCCGACCTCGTGCGCGAGGATGTCTTCTACTTCGAGGGCAACACCCATCTGCCGATGGAGCAGCACTCTGCGCTCGCCCTCTGGGGGCCCGACGGCAAGCTGACCCTCTGGTCGTCGACGCAGACTCCCCACTACGTCCATCGCCTGCTCGGCCAGATCCTCGACGTGCCCCCGGCGCACATCCGGGTCATCGCGACGCCGAACGGCGGCGGCTTCGGCGGCAAGCTCGACCCCTTCGCCCACGAGATCGCCGCGTGCAAGCTCTCGCAGGTGACCGGGCGCCCGGTGAAGATCACGCTGACGCGCGAGGAGGTCTTCTACGTCCACCGGGGCCGTCATCCCGTCCTGATGTGGGTGCGGACCGGCGTCACCCGGCAGGGCGAGATCCTCGGGATGCACTTCCGGACGTGGCTCGACGGCGGCGCCTACGGCTCCTACGGCGTCGCGTCGACCTTCTACACGGGCGCCCTGCAGACGGTGACCTACCGGGTGCCCGCGTATAAGTTCGAGGGGGCGCGGATCTTCACCAACAAGCCGCCCTGCGGACCCAAGCGCGGTCACGGCACCCCGCAGCCCCGCTTCGCCCTCGAGTGCCACCTCGACAAGATCGCCGGCGAGCTCGGGCTCGACCCCGCCGACATGCGGCGACGGATCCTCGCCGAGCCCTTCACGAAGACCGCGAACCACCTGACCGTCACGACGATCGGCCTCGGGGAGTGCATCGACCGCGTCGTCCTGGCGTCGGGCTGGCGGGACAAGGTCGGCCAGCTCCCGCCCGGGCGCGGGATCGGGATCGCGTGCTCGTCCTATCTCACGGGGGCGGGCTCGGCCATCTACTGGAACGACATGCCGCACTCGGGGGTCGTCCTCCGTGCGGACCGGAGCGGCGGCGTCGCCGTCCTGTGCGGCGCGATCGACGTCGGCCAGGGCTCGGACTCGATCCTGGCGTACCTGGTCGCCGAGGTGCTCGGCATCGACCCCAAGGACATCCGCGTGCACGCGGCCGACACCGATCTCACGCCGGTCGACCTCGGCTCCTACTCCTCGCGCGTCACCCTCATGTGCGGCAACGCGGCCATCCAGGCGGCCGAGCGGCTGCGCGGGCTCCTCCTGGGGGCGGTGGCGGCCAAGCTCGGCGTCGCGGCGGAGGCGCTCGCGGCGCGCGGGCGGCGGATCGGCCTCGCGGACGATCCCGATCGCTCCGTCAGCTTCGCCGAGGCGGTCGTGCTCGCCGAGTCGATCCACGGCGTCCTCGCGGTGCCGGGATCGTACGCGCCGCCCAAGCGCGCGGGGAAGTACAAGGGCGGCGGCGTCGGGCCCTCGCCCTGCTACTCGTACACGGCGTGCGTGGTCGAGCTCGAGGTCGACCGTGAGACGGGCGGGGTGCGCATCGACGACGTCTGGATCGCCCACGACGTCGGCCGGGCGCTCAACCCGCTGCTCGTCGAAGGCCAGGTGGAGGGCTCGGTCTACATGGGCATCGGCGAGGCCCTGATGGAGGAGCAGGTGTTCCGCAAGGGTCTGCACAAGGCCCCGTCGCTCCTCGAGTACAAGAGCCCGACGACGCTCGAGACGCCCGAGATCCACACGATCCTGGTCGAGACCGACGACCCCGAGGGCCCGTTCGGGGCCAAGGAGGCCGGGCAGGGGCCGCTCCTGCCCGTGATCCCCGCGATCGCCAACGCGGTCCACGACGCGATCGGCGTCCGCATCGACGAGGTCCCGATCACGCCCGACAAGATCCTGACGGGGCTCAGGCGAAAGCGAGAAGGCAAGCCGGCGCGGGTCGGACCCGAGCGGCTCCCTCGCTTCACGTTTCCCCCGCCCCGCATCGTCGAGTCCGCCTTCGGCCAGCCGGCCGACGGCGTCGCCCCGCGGCCCTTTCAGGGCGGAGAGGAGGGGCGCCCGTGAGCCCCGCTCCGGCGTGGCCTGGCCGGGGCCCGCTCGGCTCCGCGGTGGCCGCAGGCGACCGAGCCGCCTCCGCCGCCCGGGTCGCCAGGAGCGGGCGATGCTGAGGCTGCCGCCGTTCACCTATCGGGGCGCCCGCACGGTCGGCGACGCGCTCACGTACCTCGGCGACGCCGGACCCGACACGATGCTGGTTGCCGGCGGCACCGACCTCTACCCCAACCTGAAGCGGCGCCAGTTCGAGCCGAAGGTCCTGGTCGGCCTGAGCGGGATCCGGGAGCTCGACGGCGTCCGGGGTTCGGCGGACGCGGGGTTCGTCATCGGCGCCCTCACGACGCTCCGACGCGTGGCCGAGCATCCGGGGCTCCGCGCCGCGTTCCCGGCCCTCGGGACGGCGGCCGGCCTGGTGTCGTCGCCGCAGCTCCGGAACATGGGCACGATCGGCGGGAACGTGTGCGTGGACACGCGCTGCAACTACTACAACCAGACCCAGCAGTGGCGGAAGGCGATCGGCTTCTGCCTGAAGAAGGACGGCGACATCTGTCTCGTGGCGCCCGGGAGCCCGCGCTGCTGGGCGGTGTCTTCGTCCGACACGGCGCCCGTGCTCTGGAGCCTCGGGGCGACGGCGCGGCTTTGCGGCCCCGAGGGTGAACGGCTGGTCCCGGTCGCGGCCCTGTTCCAGGACGACGGGATCGCGTACCTGGCCAAGCGCCCCGACGAGATCCTGACCGAGTTGCGGCTGCCGCCCGCCGCCGGCACCCGGTGCGCGTACCTGAAGCTCCGTCGCCGCGGCTCCTTCGACTTCCCGGTGCTGGGGGTCGCGGTCGCCCTCCAGATGGAGGGCGGGGTCGTGCGGGCGGCAACGATCGTGCTCGGCGCCGTCGCCTCCCAGCCGCGCGAGGCGCCAGCAGCGGCGGCGCTGCTCGCCGGACAGCGGCTCACGCCGGAGCTGATCGCGGCCGTGGCCGTCGCGGCGGCGCGGCCGTCGAAGCCGCTCGACAACACCGACTTCACGCACCCGTACCGCAAGCAGATGACGCGGATCTTCGTCGCGCGCGCCCTCCGCCGTCTCGCCGGCCTCCCCGAGAGCCCGAGGGACGAGGAGGAGGTCGCGTGAGGCGTCCGTCGCCGTCTCGGGCGCGGCGGAGCCCCCCCGGGCGGACCCGCGGCCGCCGGCGCGACATGGCGCCGCTCGCCGCCGAGGCGTGCCCGTGACGCTCGGACAGCGGATCAAGCAGCTCAGGACCGAGCGCGCGCTCCAGCAGCGGCAGCTCGCCGAGAAGGCCGCCCTGACCCCGAGCATGGTCTCCCAGATCGAATCGGGACGGTTGACACCCTCCTTGCACACGCTCGGCAAGGTCGCGGGCGCCCTCGGCGTCCCGATCGGCCAGCTCTTCGACCGCCCGCAGCCGGGTCGCGTCCACGTCACGCGCGAGCGCGACTACCCGGTCGTGAGCTTCGACGGCGCGGGCGAGACGTGGGCCGTGCTCGGCGCCGGGCTCTTCCACGGGAAGATCCGGGCGGTCGTCTCGACGCTCCCGCCGCGGGGGGCGGGCGTCCGCACCGACAAGGTCCTCATCGAGCCCGGGCAGATGAAGCTCTTCTACGTCATCGCCGGCAAGGTCGCGCTGCTCTACGGGGCCGAGCGCCACGTGCTCGAGGCCGGCGACAGCGCCTACCTGGACGGCGGCACCCCCCACGGCTGGGAGAACCTCGGATCGCGGGCGGCCCGGGCGCTCTGGGCGATCCTCGGATAGGAGAGGGCGAATGGATAAGGAGCTCGTTCACTATACGGCCGGGGGCGGCATCGCAGTCCTGGAGCTCGACGACCCGCCCGCCAACACCTACACCTACGAGATGTTCCGGCAGCTCGACGACGCGATCCTGCGCGCGCGGATGGACGGCGAGGTCCACGTGGTCGTGCTGCGCGGCGCCGGCCAGAAGTTCTTCTCGGCGGGCGCCGACATCAACATGCTCCAGAAGGCGGAGCCGACCTTCAAGTACTACTTCTGCCTGCACGCGAACGAGACGCTGCTCAGGCTGGAGAAGACCCCGAAGCTCGTGATCGCGGCGCTGAACGGCACCACGGTCGGCGGCGGCCTCGAGATCGCGATGGCGTGCGACATCCGCATCGCCCGCCGCGACGGCGGGAAGATCGGCCTCCCCGAGGTCGCGCTCGGCGTGCTGCCGGGGACGGGCGGCACCCAGCGGCTGGCCCGGCTCGTCGGCAAGGCCCGGGCCATCGAGCTGATCGCCACCGGCCGCACCTTCTCGTTCGACGAGGCGCTCGAGATCGGGCTCGTCACCAAGATCGTCGACGACGCCGACTTCATGAAGGCGGCGCTCGAGTACGCGCGGCAGTTCCTGCCCCCGAACAAGGCGGCGAAGGCGGTCGGCCACATCAAGCGCTCGATCCAGTCGGGGGTCGAGATGGATCTCGCCGACGGCCTCGCGCTCGAGCAGGAGTTGCAGATCCAGCTCTTCCGGAGCGAGGATGCACGCGAGGGGCTCGATTCCTGGGTCGACAAGCGCGTCCCGCGCTTCAAGGGGAAGTGACATGGCCGCCAAGGTCGTGACCTGGCAGGACTGGAGCGACTACTTCGAGGCCTGGAAGCGCGAGATCGGGATGGTGGGCGAGCACGTGGGCGACTACCGGTTCGAGGCGCGCTTCGACGACGTCCATCCCGAGATCGAGTTCGGCGATTTCCGGGGCGCGCGCAAGTGGGAGACCGTGCTCGAGATCCCGGACCAGCGCATCCGGGACGCCTGCGAATACCTGATCGCGGTCCAGGGCGACACCGAGTTCGCCTCGGTCGAGCAGCAACGGGCCCTCTACGATACGGCGCCCTCCGACTACGACTTCCAGGCGCTCGCCCGCGTGAACCGGGAGGAGATGCGCCACGGCTACCAGATGGCGTACCTCCTCGTTCACCACTTCGGCGAGTCCGGCCGGCGGGAGGCGCAGAAGCTCCTGGAACGCCGGGCGTTCAAGCGGAGCCGGTTGCTCGGCTCGTTCAACGAGGACGTCGACAACTGGATCGACTTCCTCGTCTTCACCCAGTTCATCGACCGGGACGGCAAGTTCCAGCTCAAGATGCTCTCGCGCTCGGCCTTCGCCCCGCTCGCGCGGAGCATGCCGCCCATGCTCAGGGAGGAGTCCTTCCATCTCGGCACCGGCAACGACGGCATCAAGCGCATCGTCCGAGCGGGCAAGGTTCCGATCGGGCTGCTGCAGAAATATTTCAACAAGTGGCTGTCGACCGCCTACGATCTCTTCGGCGTGGACCACTCGGGCTCGGCACAGTGGGCCTACGTGTACGGGCTCAAGGGCCGGTACGACGAAGGGGAGAATCCTGCCCCCGCCGACCGGAGCCAGCTCAACGAGCACGCCCGCGAGCTCTTCGTGGCGGAGGCGCGCCAGCTCATCGAGTCGGCCAACCGGCTGATTCCGGAGGGCCAGCCGAAGCTGACGATTCCCGACATCCGGTTCAACCGGAGGATCGGCGGCTACGCGGGGCAGCCCTGGTCGGTCGACGGGCGCCTGCTCCCGCCGGAGGAGCACGCGCGCCACCTCGTCCTGGTCCTGCCGCAGCGCGCCGACATCGAGCTCGCGAACGCCTTCATGAAGGACCCGGCCTGGATCGCTTCGAAGAAGGCGCTCGACGCCGTCGGCGGTTGAGGCGCGACAGCGGTGGGCGACGCACCGCGTGGGGGCGGGTGATCCGATGAGAGCCCGAGTCTCCTAAGGAGAGGGCGATGGCGATCAGGGCGCTGCAGCCCAAGGGCTTCGGCCGGCCGCTCGGGATGTACTCCCACGGGATGGAAGCCAACGGTCTCGTCGTGGTCGCGGGGCAGGTGGGGATCAAGCCGGACGGCGGGATGGCCGGGCCCGACGTCCAGTCCCAGACCCGGCAGGTCTTCGAGAATATCGCGACGGTCGTGGGCGCCGCGGGCTGCACGATGCGAGACGTCATCCGGCTCCAGACCTTCCTCGTGAGCGCGGACGACATCCCGGGATACATGGCGGCCCGCCAGGAGGTCTTCCCCCGCCACTTCCCGAGCGGCGTCTACCCCCCGAACACACTGCTCGTGATCTCGCGCCTCGTCCGCCCCGAGCTGAGGGTGGAGGTCGAGGCGCTCGCGGTCAGGCCGACCCGGAAGGCCGCGCCCGGCGCGGCGCGGCAGCGCCCCAAGCCGTCCCGGCGGCCCGCCCGCCGGCGCTAGGCGAGCGCCCCGCCCCCCGGCGATGTCCAACGTCGCGAGCCACTTCGTCGACCGCCACCTGGCCGAGGGGCGCGGGGACCAGGTCGCCGTCCGCTGCGAGGACCGCACGCTGACCTACCGCCAGCTGCGGGAGCTGGTCGACCGGACCGGCAACGCGCTGCGGGAGCTCGGGGTGGAGAGGGAACAGCGGGTGCTGATGGTCTGCCTCGACCAGCCGGAGTTCGTCGGCACCTTCTGGGGGGCGATCAAGATCGGCGCGGTACCGGTCCCGGTGAACACGCTGCTGCGGGCGGCCGACTACCTCTACGTCCTCGAGGACAGCCGGGCGAGGGCGGCCGTGGTGTCGGCGCCGCTCCTCGCCGAGGTCGGCCCCGCCCTCCAGAAGGCGACCCACCTGCGCCACGTCCTCGTCGCGGGCGGTCCCCCCGGGCCGTACCTGGGCTGGGAGGACCGGGCCGCCCGCGCGGCGGCCTCGCTCGAGGCGGCGCCGACCTCGCCGGACGACGTCGCCTTCTGGCTCTACTCGTCGGGCTCCACGGGGTTCCCGAAGGCCGCGGTCCACCTGCACCACGACATGGTCGTCTCTACCGAGACGTACGCCCGGGAGATCCTCCGGCTGCGCCCGACCGACCGCGTATTCTCTGCCGCGAAACTCTTCTTCGCCTACGGGCTCGGCAACGCCGGCTACTTCCCGATGGGCGTCGGCGCCGAGAGTGTCCTCTACCCGCACCGGGCGACGCCGGAGGCCGTCTTCGAGGTGATCTCCCGCTTCCGGCCGACGCTCTTCTTCGGGGTGCCGACCCTCTACGCCGGCATGCTCGCGACGAAGGAGGCCGAGCGCCGCTTCGACCTCAGCTCGCTCCGGCTCTGCGTGTCGGCCGGGGAGGCGCTGCCGGCGGAGATCTACACCCGTTGGCGCGAGCGCTTCGGGGTGGAGATCATCGACGGGATCGGGACCACCGAGATCGGGCACATCTTCCTCTCGAACCGGCCGGGCGCCGT
The DNA here is from genome assembly GCA_003221455.1 of Candidatus Rokuibacteriota bacterium. Taxonomy (GTDB): domain Bacteria; phylum Methylomirabilota; class Methylomirabilia; order Rokubacteriales; family CSP1-6; genus AR9. The sequence continues at coordinate 15,407 of QHRX01000202.1, read as the reverse complement.
CCGTCCCGGCTCGTCCGGCACCCCCGTCCCCGGGTACGAGGCGATCATCGTCGACGACGCCGGCCAGCCGGTGCCGCAGGGAGAGGTCGGCAACCTCCGCGTCAAGGGCGACTCGACGATGGCCTACTACTGGAACCAGCACGAGAAGACCAAGGGCACCCTCTTCGGCCACTGGATCCAGACCGGCGACAAGTACTACCAGGACCGCGACGGCTACTTCTGGTATTGCGGGCGGGCCGACGACATGCTGAAGGTCGGCGGCATCTGGGTCTCGCCGATCGAGGTCGAGGCGACCCTCGTGGGCCATCCCGCGGTGCTCGAGGTCGCGGTCGTCGGCCACGAAGACAGTGACCGGCTCGTCAAACCGAAGGCGTTCGTGGTCCTCAAGGAGCCCGGGGCGGCGTCCGAGGTCCTCGCCGGGGAGCTCCAGGGCTTCGTCAAGGACCGGATCGCTCCGTATAAATATCCGCGGTGGATCGAGTTCGTCGCGGAGTTGCCGAAGACGGCGACCGGCAAGATCCAGCGGTTCAAGCTCCGCGGGTGAGGCGGCGGCCCTGACGTGGTCGACGGTCGGCTCGAGACGCTGCCGCCCGACCGGCTCCGGGAGCACCAGTGGCGCCGGTTCCGCGAGCTCGCCGCGGAGATCTTTCCCGCCAACCCGTTTATCCGGCGGAAGTGGCAGGCGGCGGGGGTGCGCCGGGTCGCGGATCTCGACGGCTGGGACGCGTTCCGCCGCCTGCCGTTCACGGCGAAGCAGGAGCTCGCCGACGACCAGGCCGCCACCCCTCCCTTCGGCACCAACCTGACCTATCCGCTCGCGCGCTACGTCCGCGTCCACCAGACCTCCGGCACCACGGGGGCGCCGATCCGCTGGCTCGAGACCCCCGAGTCGTGGGCGTGGTGGGCGCGCTGCTGGGAAGCGGTCTTTCGCGGCGCCGGGGTGACCGGCGAAGACCGTGTGTTCTTCCCGTTCTCCTTCGGTCTCTTCATCGGCTTCTGGGCGGGGTTCGAGGGGGCGCGTGCGCTGGGCGCGCTCGCCATTCCGGGCGGCGGGCAGGACTCGCCGACGCGGCTCCACACGATGGAGGCGCTCGGCGCCACCGTGCTCGTGAGCACGCCGTCCTACGCGCTCCACCTGATCGAGGTGGCTCGCGAGCGCGGCCTCGACCTCAGGGGATGGTCGGTCCGGGTCACCGTGCACGCCGGGGAGCCGGGCGCGGGGATCCCCGCCGTGCGCGCGCGCATCGAGGCGGGGTTCGGTGCCCGCGCCTACGACCACGCGGGCATGACCGAGGTCGGAGCGCACGCGTTCGAGTGCGCGGCGCAGGCGGGGCTGCACGTCAACGAGGCGGAGTTCATCGCCGAGGTCATCGACCCGGCGACGGGCGAGCCGGCCGAGGCGGGGGAGCTCGTCCTGACCAATCTCGGGCGGGCGGGCTCGCCGGCCGTCCGCTACCGGAGCGGCGACCGCGTCCGCGTGAGCCGCGACCCGTGCCCCTGCGGCCGGACGTTTCTGCGGCTCCCGGGCGGGATCCTCGGGCGCGTCGACGACATGCTGACCGTCCGCGGGGTCAACGTCTTCCCGGCCGCGATCGAGGGCATCGTCCGGCGCTTCTCGGAGGTCGACGAGTTCCTGATCGAGGTGTACCGGCGCGGGACGCTCGAGGAGGTCCGTCTTCTGGTCGAGCTCACCGGCGCCGCCGAGACCGGGCGGCGCGTCCACGAAGCGCTGCGCGCGGACCTCGGCATCCGTATCGACGTGGTCCCGGTCCCGCTCCGGAGCCTGCCGCGTTACGAGCTGAAAGCCCGCCGGGTCGTCCTCCGGCAGGGCCACGCCTGACCGACGCCGCGGCGGGCCGAGCGGTTCCCGGCGCCGGGGTCGCCGGAGTCGGTCAGAGGGAGATGTTCCAGAGGAGCGTCGCTCCGAACTGGAGCACGCCCCGGACGGTCTTCCGGAAGGCGCCCGGCACCTCGAACTGGCCCCACGGCACGAAGGGGACCTCGTCGAACGCGAGCCGCTGGATCTGCTCGGCCAGCGTCCGGCGCTTGTCCTCGCCAGTCTCGCGCACCCACTGCGCCCTGAGCCGCTCCATGTCCTCACTCGTCGGCCAGCCGAACCACGCCTTCTCGCCCGCGCCGCTCAAGGGCGCCGAGACGGCCGGCGTCATCACGTCGAAGGCCGTCGCCCACGTGTGGAAGATGTTCCAGCCGCCCTGCGCGGGCGGTTCCTTCTTCGCGCGTCGCGCGACGAGGGTCGACCAGTCCATCGCCTGCAGGTCGACGGCGCCGCCGATCTTCCCGAGCAGCTCTGCCGTCACGAGCGCGGGCGCGTGGGCGTAGGGGGAGTCGGTCGGATCGAGGACGACCAGGGGGCGGCCGTCGTACCCGCTCTCCTTCAGGAGCTGCCGCGCTCGCTCGAGGTCGGCCTTCGGCGGCGCGCCCGCCGTCGATTCGTAGGGCACGCCGCCGCACATGAAGAAGCCCGGGCAGGTTCGGTAGTAGGCGCGCTGGCCGATGGTCGCCTGGAGGTAATACGGCTGGTCCACCATCCAGAGGAGGGCCTGGCGCGCCCGCTTGTCGTTGAAGGGCGGATGCAGGTGGTTGGGTCGAAGGATCCCCAGGCTGCCGCGCGGGTCGGTGACGAGGAGCTGGACGGCGGGGTTCTTCTCGAGCCGGGGAGCGAAGTCGAGCGGCACGTTCTCCCAGAAGTCGACCTCGCCCGCTTCCAGCGCCGCGCTCGCGGTCGCCGGGTCCGGGATGTAGCGCCACTCCACCCGATCGACCCGGGCCCGCTTGCCGCCGGCGGCGCCGCTCGGCTCCTCGTCGCGGGGCACGTAGTCGGCGTTCCGCGCGTAGACGACCTGGTGCCCCGGCTCCCACTCGTCCCGCACGAACCGGTACGGCCCGGAGCCGACCGTCTCCCGGACCTGCTCGTTGGGGTCGGTCGCGGCGAGCCGCGCCGGCATGATAAAGGGCGGGCTCGCCGAGGGCTTGCCGAGCGCCTCCAGGACCAGGCCGAAGGGCTGCGCCAGGGCGAGGACGAAGGTCTTCCGATCGACCGGCGCCAGCTTGGCGAGCGCGGCGATCAGGAGCCGGCCGAGCGGATCCCGCGCGCCCCAGCGCCGGAGCGAGGCCACGCAGTCCTCGGCGGTGACGGGCTGGCCGTCGTGGAACCGGAGGCCGTCGCGCAGCGTGAAAGAGTACCACCGGCGGTCCGCGCTCACGCGATAGCTCCCGACCATCTGCGGCCGGAGCCGGAGGCCCGCGTCGAGTGCGAAGAGCGTGTCGTAGACCATGTAGCCGTGGTTGCGCGTGATGTAGGCCGTGGTCCAGATCGGGTCGAGGATCTTCAGGTCCGCGTGGGGGACGAAGCGGAGGGTCCCGCCCCGCTTCTGCGCGTGCACCGCGGGCGCGCGGACGGCGACGGCCGCGGCCGCGGTCGCGGCGAGGAATCGCCGGCGACTCAGGCCGTCCATCCGTTACTCCACGGGGGGCAGGGTCGCGAGGAAGGCCTCGAGATGCTGCTTCCACAGGGCCGGATAGGAGTGGGTGAGGTGACCGCGGGTGGCGTCGCTCTGCGGAATGAGCACGTAGCGGCCGCGCCGGACGCGGGGCATGAGGCGGTCCATCAGCCCGAGCTCGGGAGGATTCACCAGGTCGTCGGCGGAGTTGATCGCGAGCACGGGCGCGAGGACGCGCCCGAGGTCCGGCGCGGGATCGTAGTCGCGGGACGCCTCGAACGCGTAGAGCAGGTCATTGGCGTCCGTCCGGGCCAGGCGCGCCTGCACCCACTCCGTCACGTACCGGTCGGCGTCCTCTCTCGAGGGCGCCAGCGTCTGCAGCTGCAGCGAGTTCTGGGTCATCACGAAGATCAAGTGGAGGGCGGCGCGGAGGCCGGGGGGCGGCGCGGCGTAGGCTCCGTTCTGCCACCCCGGATCCAGGCGGATCTCGTCGATGATCATCCTCCGCATCATGCGGTTCCGCCCCGCGATGGCCGTCGGCGCGCAGGCGAGCGGCACGAGCCCATCCATGACGGTGGCGTACCTGATGCCCCAGAGCCACGCGTGCATGCAGCCCATCGAGGTGCCCATGATGAGCCGCAGATGGCCGACGCCGAGGCCCTCGGTGAGCAGCCGGTGCTGGGCCAGGACCATGTCGTCGTAGGTGTAGCGCGGAAACTTGGTCCGCAGCCCGTCGCTCGGCTTGCTCGATCGTCCGTGACCGAGACTGTCGGGCAGGACGACGAAGTACTTCGCGGTATCGAGCGGCTGGCCTGACCCGAAGAGCTCGTCGGCGAAGTTGGGCGACAGGAAGTTGCGCCCCGTGCCCGTGGTCCCGTGGAGGATGAGGACCGCGTTCACGACCACACCGGCGGCGTCGCGCCGCGGCGCGCCGAGCGTGATGTAGTGCAGCCCCAGCTCCGGCAGGCGCTCGCCGCTGGCGAAGTGGAAGTCCTGGATCGCGAAGTCGCCCTCTTCGCCGCGGTTCCCCTGCGCGCCGGCGGGGCCGGCCGCGATCAGCAGAACGGCGGCGAGGGCGAGCGGGAGCCGCATGGGCGCTCATTGTCGGCGGGCCGATCGTGCGTGTCAACCAGCTCGGCCAGAAGAGTCGGCGCCGCCCGGCCGTCGACGGCGCGGGGGGCCGCTGCCGCCGGCGGGCGGGAAGCGGCCCCGGGAGAGCTACCGGCCGACGACCTGGGACTTGAGCCCGCCGAGCACACCGAGCAGTTCGTTCTTGTCCGGCTCGGCCACCTGGAACTTGTCGAGCGACTTGACGAGGTCCTCGACGAGCGCGTTGAACTCCGCGTCCGTGATGCCCATGCCGGCGTGGGCGGATCGCATGTCACGCCCGGTGTAGGCGCAGGGGCCGCCGGTGGCCTGGCACACCTGCTCGACGAGCAGGACCTTGAGGCGCGGGACGTTGGTGTTCGCGAATCGTCCGTTGATGCGGGAGTCGGCCGCGACGTTCGTGACGAAGTCGTCCACGACCGCGGCGATGGCGGGCTGGCCGCCGAGCCGCGTGTAGAGGGTCAGCCTGGGCGTCGCGTCGCCGGCGGCTGCGGTCTGGGCGCCCGGCATCCTGGCGCAGCCCCAGCCCAGCACGGCGGCGGCGGCCGCGAGGCCGATCAATCTGTAGAGCGTCATCCGATCCTCCTCGCCCTGGCCCACCGGTTCGACGCCTCTCCGGCTCGATTCTGCGACGCCGACCGGCCAGCCGGGTTTGCCTTCGCCGGGCCCCTCTGATAGAGGTGACGGCGCATGCCGTCCGACGGTCTCGAGCTCATCCGACGCATCGCCGGTGGCGACCGCGACGCGTTCTCCGCATTCTACGACGCCTGGGCCCCGCTCGCCTTCGGCGTGCTTCGCCGAATCCTTCGGAGCGATGTCGAGGCCGAGGAGATTCTCCGGGATGTGTTCTGGGAGGTCTGGCAGTCGGCCGGCGACTGGAACCCTCGGCGCGGGAGCCCCGAGGCCTGGGTCGTAGACCGGGCGCGGAACCGGGGTATCGACCGCGCCCGGTCCCTGCGCGGGCGAGGCGAGGTGCCCACCGGCCCCCTGCCCGAGCCGCTCACCGCCGAGCCCCGAGAGCCGGGACAGGATCCGCGGGTCGGCGCCGAGAGGCCGGGGGCCGTCCGCGGGGTCTTCGCGCAGCTCCCGCCGAACCAACAGGAGATCATCGAGTTGGCGTACCTTCACGACCTCACCCAGGCGGAGATCTCCGAGCGTCTCAAGCGGCCGCTGGGGGCGGTCAAGACCGGGATGCGCCTCGGGCTGGAGAGGCTGCGGAGCCAGATGAGGGTCCAGACGGTCAGCCCGAATCACGAGCCATTCGGCGAGCTGACGGCGGCCCACGCGCTGGGGTCGCTCGGTGGCGGCGATCTCGCGCGCTTCGAGGCGCACCTGGCCGGCTGCGCCGAGTGCGAACGGCTGCTCGGCGAGTACCGGGAGGCGCTGGTCGGCCTGGCCGCGGACGTCCGCCAGCCACCGCCGGGGCGTGCCAAGCGCGACATGATGGCCCGGGTCGGCCGGCGCCGCGCCCGGGGCGCCGGCGAGCGGTTCTGGTCCGGGCTCCGCTGGGCCGCCAGCGTCGCCGTCGCCGCCGGGCTCCTGGCCTCGGTCGCCGCGACCTACGTGAGCGGGCGCTACGAGAGCCAGCTCGGCCAGATGGCGCGCGAGGTCGCGGCGCTGCGCGGGCAGGTCGGCCAGCAGCGGCTGGCCCTGGCCCTCCTCCGCGATCCGGCGACCCAGGTCGTCCTCTTGGCGGGTCTCACGCCGAGCCCCCAGGCGCGAGGCCGGCTGATCTGGAACGAGCACGCGGGCGGCCTCCTCGTGGCCGCCGATCTCCCGCCCGCGCCGCCCGGGAAGGCCTACGAGTTGTGGGCGATGGTCGGGGCGCGGCCGCTCCCGATCGGGGTCTTCGGCGTGGACGCCGAGGGCAAGGGCAGTCTCCGGGTGGCGCCGCTCGCGGGCGCGCGGCGGGTGAATCGGTTCGCGGTCACGCTGGAGCCGGCGCAAGGAGTCCCGGTGCCGACCGGCCAGACGTATCTTGCCACCAAGTAGCCACCGCCGGCCGATCCGCTATCGGTCTTCGTCGCTCGATCGCGGCACGACTCGGCGAGTCCGTGGACCACCTAGGGAGGCCGCGCCATGAATCAGCGGTGCTCCCTCGTCCTCACCCGGATGGGGACCGAATTTGGTCCCCCCCGCGCCCTCGAGTCGGGGTGCGGGACACGCGCGAGCGGGACCGATTTTGGTCCCCGATTGTCATGACTTACGTCAATGGAGTGACGGGCCGGGGCTCGTGCTTCCCGTTGGAGCGCGCACGCAGGCCGACGGATTTGCTGCGCTGTTGGTGTGTTCTTGATGTGGCATACGCGTTGCTTCAGTGGAGACCCGTAAGGTACGCGCTGCGCTCGTGGCGGCGTGGGCTCGCCCGGTTTGGAGCGCAACATGGTGAGGGTGAAAGTGCTCGCGACGATCATGCTCGTCGCGCTCGCCGGGGCCGCCGCGGCCCGGGCTCCGCTCGCTGCGCGCGATCCCGGCGTGCGTTCCGGGCCGTCGGGAGCGGGAGAGATGCTCCCGGGGCTCACGGCGGGACAACAAAACTTCTTCCTCGCTGGCAAGGACCAGTTCGAGCAACTCGAACAACTCGCGGACGGACTCGGGCCACGGTTCAACCTCGATAGCTGCGCGGGCTGCCATTCCCAACCAGCGACGGGCGGCACTTCGCCCGCGACGAACCCGCAAGTGGCTGTCGCCACGGCCGGGGGCGCGCGGAACACGGTGCCGTTCTTTATTCGCCCAGATGGCCCAGTCCGAGAGGTCCGCTTCCGCAATAGGATCGACGGGCGCGGGCCTGATGGCGGCGTCCACGATCTCTTCGTCATCAGCGGCCGCTCTGACGGGAGCGGGGTCGACGCCACCCGGTGTGCCATCCGGCAGGAAGACTTCGATGCGCTCTTTAACCCTTTGGCCCCCAATCTGATCTTTCGCATTCCGACCCCGGTCTTCGGCGCGGGATTGATCGAGCAGATTCCAGACGGCGCCATTCTGGCGAATCAGCGCGCGAACGCCGTCGAGAAACATGCACTCGGGATCGGTGGCCGGGCCCATCAGATCAACCACAACGGAAACGACGGGACGATCGCCCGATTCGGGTGGAAAGCCCAGAACAAGTCACTCCTGCTGTTCGCGGGCGAAGCGTACAACGTCGAGGTCGGGGTCACGAACGATTTGTTCCAGACCGAACGCGACGAGACACCCAGCTGCCAGTTAGTCACTGTTCCGAACAACGTGGCCAATACAGACGGGACCGGGCTTGATTTCGTCAGTGACACCGAGAAATTCGCCTTCTTCATGCGGTTCCTGGCTCCGCCGCGCCCGTCACCGGGTACGCCGGGCGGTGCGGATTCCATCGCTCGTGGTCAGGATCTCTTTGCGGACGTCGGCTGCGCTCTCTGCCACACGCCGACCCTCGCCACGGGGGCCACGACGGTCGCGGCGCTCCAGAACCAGCAGGTGAATCTCTTCTCCGATCTCCTGCTGCACCATATGGGCCCGAGACTCGCCGACGGGATCGTTCAAGGCCAGGCCCAGGGAGACGAGTTTCGGACGGCGCCGCTCTGGGGGCTCGGCCAGCGGCTCTTCTTTCTTCACGACGGACGGGCAACGAATCTACTGCAGGCGATCTTCGCGCATTACAGCAACTTCCCGGGCCCTGGACAACTCCCCGCCCCGCCGTCTGAGGCCAACGCCGTGATCCTTCGATTCAGCGGGCTCGCGCCGTCGCAGCAGCAGGATCTCATCAACTTCTTGCGGAGTCTTTGAGGACACGGAGGCGCCGAAGGGTTCAGCGCGACCAGCTCGGCTGTCGGGGCTCTCAACGCTGATCCAGCAGGCCGAGGCTGCGCGGTGACGACGGTCGGACCCGATGTCGGATCCCGGGGCGCGGGGGACAATTTCTTGTCCCTCCTTCTCCGCGTGCCGCTCACTCGCCGCGAGCAGCGGGTCGCGGCGGCCGTCCTCCTATCCCCGGTACCGCCGACCGCGTTGGCGGTCGCGAAGCAGACCCATCTCGCCTACTCCCACACGAAGGCGATAGTCCGCGCGCTCGTCACCTGGGGAATCTTGGTCCGGCGCTCCGATGGCCTGTACTTTCAGACGGATTCGGGTCGGTGGCGCTCACCGGCCGATCGGAACCGGTCCGCCCCGCCCCGTCCCACGGGCGGTCAGGCCGCATCGTAACCGGCTGAAATCGAGACGGCCACGGATCGGAGGCCGGGCCCAGCGCCTCGTTCCGGCGGGGTGCGGGCTGGCGTCCGGGGCCGAGCCATCCCGCGCCCGGCAGCCCGCCACCGTCGAAGGCGCAGCGGTTCGAGGGCCTGCAATTACGCCTCCGGGTAGCGCCCGGCTCGGCGATCCGCCCCCAGCGCGTCGTGTCCCGGACTCCGACGGGCGCCCCGTCGCCCCTGTATAATCCGGCCAGGAGGACCCTCATGCCGCTCCCTCCCGCGCTCGAGGCCGTCTGGAATGACATGGAAGCCGTGCGCGCGACGGTGCTCCGGGAAGCGGACGGGCTCAGTCAGCGGCAGGCGGACTGGCGCCCGAGCGACGCGGATTGGTCGATCGGGGAGATCCTCCACCATCTTGCGGTGGCGGAGACGCACACTGGCAAGCTCACCACCAAGCTCACGCGCGAGGCTGAGGCCGCCGGCACCCTCACGCCGTACCCGACCGGGCTCGCGGGATTCGCCGCGCTCCCGCGCGTGCCGATAGAGGGGATGCAGGCGCCGCCCGCCGTCGGGCCCGAGCGCGGCCTCCCGGTGGCGCGGCTGCTCGACGACCTCGCGGCCCTCCGCGTCCGGAGCCGACAGTCCCTTGAGAAGATCGCCGCCCTCGACCCCCGCCGGCTGACGTTCAAGCACTTCGCCTTCGGCGAGCTGAACATCGCCCAGTGGTGGATGCTCCAGATCAGCCACGACGCCGCGCACCTCACGCAGATGCGCGCGGTGAAGGCATCGCCGACCTTTCCCACGGCCTGATGAAAGTGGTGCTCCGGAATCCGCGCCGCGAGGTGGAGCTGCCCGGGCCGCGGCGGGTGAAGGACGTGCTGCGAGAGCTCCAGATCGTTCCCGGAACCGTGCTCATCATCCGGCAAGACGAGTTGCTCACGACCGACGCGATGCTGGACGACGCCGACACGATCGAGCTGCGTCCCGTGATGTCGGGCGGGGGTTCGGGCGGCGTGGCGCCAGCCGGGAGGAGGCCATGAAGTGCACCCGGTGCGGCGACCGGGCGACGGTAGAGCTCAGGCGGCACAACGCCGCCTTCTGCGTGGCGGATTTCCTCGCCTTCTTCCGGCGGCAGGTGAGCACGGCCATCGGCAAGTACCGCATGTTCGGTCGAGAGGAGCGCGTGCTCGTGGCCGTCTCCGGCGGGAAGGACTCGCTGGCGCTCTGGGACGTCCTCATCGAGGAGGGCTACGAGACCTCGGGACTCTACCTCGACCTCGGCATCTTCGAGTACTCGGTCGAATCGCAGGCCAAGTGCCAGGCTTTCGCGGCCGCGCGCGGGGTGCCGCTCATCGTCTCCGTGGTCGCCGACGCGGTGGGCGGGCCGGTCCCGATCATTCAGAAGGTTACGCGGCGGCCGCCGTGCTCCGGGTGCGGCCTCTCCAAGCGCTACCTGATGAACCGGGCCGCGCTCGAGCACGGCTTCCCGGTGGTGGCCACCGGCCACAACCTGGACGACGCGCGCTCGCGCGCCAGTCGCCCGCGCTGCCGTCCACTCACGCGAAGCTGGTTCGGCGCGTGAAGCCGCTCTACCGCCTCTCCGAGCTCGAGACGTCCGCGTACGCCTTCTTGAGAAGGATCGACTACATCGTGGAGGAGTGCCCGTTCGCGAAGGGCGCCACCTCGATCGCCCACAAGGAGATCCTGAACCGGATGGAGGACGCCTCGCCGGGCGCCAAGCACAACTTCCTGTTCGGCTTCCTCGAGAAGGGCCGGCCGGCGTTCGAGCGGGCCGATGCCGTCGCGCTCAGGGAGTGCGAGCGCTGCGGCCAGGTGACGACCGGCACGATCTGCGCCTTTTGTAAGCTCGCCGACCAGGTCAAGCGCTCCTCGTAACGACGCCGTCCGGCCCCCGCCGCCCGTGGTATGCTACCGCCCGGCCGCGAGCGGAAGTTCGTTCCACGTGACGTATTCGCGGCTGAGGGTCGAGACGGCGTCCGACTGAGAGGCCCGCAGACATTCGCACGCTCGTCGCGCTGGCCGGGCTGCTGACGGCGGCGGCCTGTGCGACGCGCGCCGGCGCGTTCGACGGCGACCGGACGTTCGCCAAAGGTACCGTGATCTTCTCGCTCCAGGCCGGCGGCGGCGCGCAGAACAACATTGAGGGTCAGCCTCGGATCTCCAACCTGTCGTTCGTCACCTTCACCCCGCGCCTGTCGATCCTGCCCTTGGACCCGGTCGGGCGCGGCTGGCTCCACGGGGCGCTCGAGACCGGCCTCGAGGGGTGGTTACAGTACTACCTCAAGCCCCGCGACCAAACGGCCGAGGGGCTGAAGGCGGCGTTCCGCTATCACTTCTTGAGTTCGGGCGCTCTCGTGCCGTACCTCGAGGTGACGGCGGGGGTCGGGGGCTCGAGCCTCAGGGTGGTGGAAATCCGCTCGACCCTGAACTTCGTGCTCGAGGCGGGCGTCGGGCTCTCCTACTTCCTCACCGACAACCTGGCGCTAACCGCGGGCTACCGCCTCCAGCACGTCTCTAACGGCGGCACGTCGAATCCGAACATCGGCTTCGAATCGGACTCCGGCACCCTCGGCGTCTCCTACTTCTTCCACTGACCGTCGTCCGGCCCCGCCTCCACGACCGAGTCGGCCGTCCTCGCGTCGGACCGATCGTCGGTGTAAGATGAACTCCTATCCGTCCGAAGTGGAGGGGGCCATGGCAGAGGCGTTCATCGTCGGCGCGGTGCGGACCGCGGTTGGGAAGAACCGGGGGCGACTCGCGCCCGTGCGCCCCGACGATCTGGCCGCCCTCGTGCTGGAGGAGCTCATCGCACGGACGACGGTGGACCCGCGCGAGGTCGAAGACGTGATCCTCGGGTGCGTCGATCAACTCGGCGAGCAGGGGATGAACATCGCGCGCACCGCAGCGCTCATCGCGGGACTCCCCCTGGAGGTCTGCGGCGTGACGCTCGACCGCATGTGCGGCTCGGGCCAGCAGGCCGCGAACTTCGCGGCGATGGGCGTCATGTCGGGCCAGTACGACGTCGTCGTCGCGGGCGGCATCGAGCACATGACGCGGGTGCCAATGGGCTCGAACGCCCAGGGCCCGGGCGAGGGCCCCCTGTCGCCCCGGCTCCATGAGCGCTTCACGATCGTCCCCCAGGGGATCTCCGCGGAGCTGATCGCCGAGAAGTGGGGGCTCAAGCGCGAGGAGCTCGACGAGTTCTCGGCCCAGAGTCACGAGAAGGCGGGGCGGGCCATCGCGGAGGGCCGGTTCGCGCGCGAGATCATGCCCGTGCCCTTGCCCGACGGCTCCATCTTCGACACGGACGAGGGGGTCCGGGTGCCCGTCAACCGCGGCAAGATGGCGACGCTCCCCCCACCCTTCAAGCCTGATGGGGTCGTCACCGCCGGCAACTCGTCCCAGATCTCCGACGGCGCCGCGGCCCTGATGTTCATGTCGGAAGCCCGCGTGAAGAGCCTCGGGCTCACCCCCCGCGCCCGGGTCGTGGCGACCGCGTTGGCCGGGGTGGACCCGACGATCATGCTGACGGGGCCGATCCCCGCCACCCAGCGCGTGCTGCGTAAGGCCGGGCTCCGCCTCGACCAGATCGACCTGATCGAGATCAACGAGGCGTTCGCGTCGGTCGTACTGGCCTGGGAGCGCGAGCTCCACCCCGATCTGGCGACGGTCAACGTCAACGGCGGTGCCATCGCCCTCGGCCACCCGCTCGGCTGCTCGGGCGCCCGTCTCATGACGACGCTCCTGCACGAACTGGAGCGCGCAGGCAAGCGGTACGGCTTGCAGACGATGTGCATCGGCTTCGGCCAGGGCATCGCGACGCTCATCGAGCGACTCTGATGGCCAGCTATCGTTGCGAGAGGTGCGGCAAGACGGCGCCCGTACCGAAGGTGTGCTGCGGGCGGCCGATGAAGAAGTCGGGCTGAGGCGCCCCTCTCAGACGCGCGCGGGCAGGGCCGCCTGCACCGCCGCGTCGAGCTCGGCCGGGTGCACCGGTTTGAACAGGCACGCGTGGACGCGCAGGGCGTGGAGGCGTTCGCGCTCGCTCTCGAGGAGCCCCCACCCGGTTACGAGGAGAAGCCCCACCGCCGCGTCCTGCGCCCGGATCCGCTCGGCCAGCTGCCAGCCGTTCATATTGTCCATGCCGATGTTCGTCAGCACGACGTCGAAGCGGTCGGGGGCGAAGGCCTCGAGTGCCTCGGCCCCGCCGGCGGCCGTCGTGACGCCGTAGCCGGCGCGCTCGAGGATCTCGCTGAGCACGCTCCGCACCTGCGGCTCGTTGTCGACGACGAGCACACGGGCCGGCCGTCGGTTCTGGACCTCGGCGGCCGGCGCGTTCGTTTCAGCGGTCCACGTCGCGGCGGGAAAGGTTAGAGTGAACGTGGTGCCGCGCCCCGGCTCGCTCTCGATCCGGATGTCGCCGCCGTGCCGCTTGACGATCGAGTAGGACACCGAGAGCCCGAGCCCCGAGCCCCGCTGCCCCTTCGTGGTGAAGAACGGCTCGAACACCCGCCGCCGCACGGTCTCGGGCATGCCGACGCCGGTGTCGCTGACCGTGATCGCCACGCGCTCCCCCCCCTCCTGGTGGGTGCCGATCGTGAGGACGCCGCCTCCGGGCATGGCGTCGACCGCGTTGAGGATGAGGTTCGTCATCACTTCGCCGATCGCGGCAGACCGTCCCCTGATCGGGAGCCTTGCGCCGAGTTCGAGCCGGAGCTCGACCCGCACGCCGCCGCGTGCCATCTCCTCGCCCCACCGCGGCCGCGTGATGGCGATCGAGTCGTGGATGGCTTGGTTCACGTCCACGGGAACCAGCGCCTCGTCGGGGCGCGCCCGCGCGAACTCTTGGATGCGGCGGACGGTCTCGGTGCCCCCGAGCGCCGCCGACTCCACGATCCCGAGCGCTTTCTGCACCAGCTCTAGGTCCCACGGCGCGCGGCGCATGAGCTGGGTGTAGCCGAGGATCGCCTGCAGCTGGTTGTTGAAGTCATGGGCGATCCCGCCGGCCAGCTGTCCGAGCGCGGCAAGCTTCTCGGACTGGAGCACTTGCGCTTCGAGGCCGCGCTGCAGTGTGATGTCGCGCACGATCGCGAGCGCGCCCTCCAACGCGCCGCCGCCGCGGACGGCCGAGAGCGTGACGGAGAGGTCGGCCTCGGTGCCGTCCTGCCGGTGGATCGCGATGTCGAAACTGTGCATCGTCGCGCCCCGCGCCAGCAGGTCCCGCGCCGCCCCGTACTCGCGTCCGGGGAGGACGTCGATGACGGCCCGCCGGAGCGCGTCGTCGGCCTTGAGGCCGAAGATGCGCTCGGCGGCCGGGTTCCAGCTCCGCACCCGGTCCGCGGGATCGATCGAGATGATTGCGTCGGCCGCTGAGGAGATGAGCTGCTCGAGCGACCGCTTCGTTTCAGCGATCTCGCCGTACAGGCGTGCGTTGCGGACCGCGATGGCGAGATACTCGGAGAGCATACCGAGGAGCTCGCGCTCGCGCGGGTCGATCTCGCGCCCACTGGCGCGGTTATCGATCACGAGGTAGCCGAGCATTCCCTCGGCGTCGCGAATCGGGCACACCACTTCGCCCGTGGGCACCGTGGTGTCCGACACGATCGTGACCGAGTCGTAGCCGAGCGCCGTGCGAAGTTGCTCGCTGACGGCCGACGTGATCTCGTCGGGGTCGAGCTGCCCGAGGATTCCGCGGGAAATCTCCCGGAGGATCGAGAGCTGGGTGACGCGAAGCGATTGCTCCGCGGATTCCCTTCGGGCGGCCTCTTCCAGCTCCCGAGTCTTGGCGGCGAGGCTCCGCATCTCGCTCACGAGCATCGCGATCTGGCCCCGGGCGCCGAGTTCGGAGCGCCGGCGCGTGAGCGCGCGGTGCACCGTCTCCTCCAGATCTTTCCGCGAGAACGGCTTGATGAGGTACTCGAAGGCGCCGTAGGTGAGCGCCTGTCTCACGGTCTCGAGCGAGGCGTACGCCGTGATCATGATGACCTCCACGGAGGGGTCCGTCACCTTGATCTGGCGCAGTACCTCGAGGCCGTCCATCTGGGGCATCTTCACGTCCATGATCACGAGATCCGGCCGGAAGCGCGGCAATTCCCGAAGGGCCACGGGGCCGCTGTCCGCCGTCGCCACCTGATAGTGCGTCTTGAGGAGCATGCGGAGTGACTCGCGCGGGCCGATCTCGTCGTCGACGACGAGGACGCGCGGCAACGACGACGGAAGCGTGGTGGTGGTCACTGGCGCGTCACCGGCAACGTCATCAGAAAGTTCAGCTCGTGTCGACCCTGGCGGACTTGGAGCCGCCCCCCGAGCGATTCGGCGATCCGTTGGCTGATGGCGGGACCGACAGCGATGAGGCTCTCCTGCACCATCCGCATCGGATCGAAGAGCTGGAGCAGTTCATCGGCGCCGAGCCGGATCGTGCGCGATGACATGAGCACCTGCACCTGGTCCTCACCGCGACCGACCGAGATCGAGAGCTTGGCCTGCTCGCCCGGCGACTTGTGGAGCACGTACCAGGTGAGGTAGGCGAGGGCCTTCTTGAGCTGGAGCCGATCGGCCTTGACGAGCTGCGGGGTCGCCTCGTGGTACAGACTGAGGAGGAGGTTCTTGCCCGAGGCCTCATCCACCAGTTCGAGGAGCCTGGCGCAAGAACCTC
>QHRX01000110.1 GCA_003221455.1 Candidatus Rokuibacteriota bacterium | reverse complement strand
CCCGCCGGGAGACGATCGTGGTCGGCCTCTCCGGCCGCGGCGACAAGGACGTCCAGGTCGTGAGCGGCGCACTCGGCCGATGACGCGGCTCGGGGAGACGTTCGACCGGCTCCGCGCCCGGCGGGAGCGGGCCCTGATCCCGTACTTCACGGCGGGCGATCCGTCGCTCGGGGACACGCGCCGGCTCGTCCGGGAGGCGGCGCGCCGGGGCGCGGACATCGTCGAGCTCGGCGTGCCGTTCTCCGACCCGCTCGCCGACGGACCGGTCATCCAGCGGGCCTCCCAGCGGGCACTCGCCTCCGGCGTCACGCTGCCCCGGGTGCTCGAGCTCTGTCGGGACCTCCGCGGCGAGGTCCCGATCCCGCTGGTGCTCCTGACCTACTACAACCCCGTGCTCGCCTTCGGGCTCAAGGCGTTCGCGCGGAGCTCCGTCGACGCCGGCTGTGACGGCGTGATCGTCGCCGACCTGCCGCCCGAGGAGGCCGGGCCCCTCGCCGCCGAGGCCGGGGCGGCCGGCCTCGACCTGGTCCATCTGGTCGCGCCCACCTCGACCCCCGCGCGCATGCGCCTCATCGCCCGCCGGAGCCAGGGCTTCGTCTACGTGGTCTCGCTGACGGGCGTGACCGGAGTCCGCGACGAGCTCGCCCCGGACCTCGTCCGGCAGCTCCGGGCCCTCCGGCGGCTCACGACGCGCCCGATCTGCGTCGGCTTCGGCATCTCGACCCCGGAGCACGTGCGCCGGGTCGCGCCCGACGCCGACGGCGTGATCGTGGGCTCGGCCGTCGTCCGCCTGATCGAGCAGCACCAGGGCCAGGCCGGGCTCGTCGACGAGGTCGGGCGGTTCATCGCGTCCCTGAAGGCGCCCCTCTGCCATGGCGTGGTTTAGGCGGAAGCCCGAGGAAGGGGGAGCCCCGCCGCGGCGGAAGGTCGCCATCGCCGAGGGGCTCTGGATCAAGTGCGACTCGTGCAAGGAGATCGTCTACCGGGCCGAGGTCGAGCGGGCGGGCCGCGTCTGCCCCAAGTGCCGGTACCCCTTCCGTATCAGCGCCCACGAGCGCGTGGCGATGCTCGCCGACGAGGGCTCGTTCGAGGAGCGGGACGCCGGGCTCGCCTCCGAGGACCCCCTGGGCTTCAAGGACACCCGGCGCTACCGCGACCGGCTCCGGGCGGCCCAGGAGAAGACCGGCCTCCGGGAGGCGGTCGTCTGCGGGCTCGCCCGCGTCGGCGGGTGGCCCACCGTGCTCTGCCTGTTCGACTTCGAGTTCATGGGCGGCAGCATGGCCTCGGTGGTCGGCGAGAAGCTCACCCGCGCGATCGAGCTCGCCGTCCAGAAGCGCCTGCCCGTCGTCATCGTCTCGGCCTCCGGCGGCGCCCGCATGCAGGAGGGCATCCTCTCGCTCATGCAGATGGCCAAGACGGCGGCGGCGCTCGACCGGCTCGCCGGCGAGCGGCTGCCGTACGTGTCGGTGCTGACCGACCCCACCACGGGCGGCGTCACCGCGAGCTTCGCCATGCTGGGCGACGTCATCCTCGCCGAGCCTCGCGCCCTCATCGGCTTCGCCGGCCCGCGCGTGATCGCCGAGACGATCCGCCAGCCGCTCCCCGAGGGCTTCCAGCGCTCGGAGTTCCTCCTCGAGCACGGCCAGGTCGACCTGGTCGTCGAGCGGCGGGACCTCAGGGACACGCTCCGCCGCCTCCTCGCCTTCTTCGCCGACCAGCCCGCCCTGCCGGTATGACCTATGCCGAGGCCGTGGCCCGCGTGCTCGCGCTCCGCGGCGGCGAGCACGCCGGGATGCGGCCGGGGCTCGAGCGGATCGAGGCGCTCCTGGAGGCGCTCGGCCGCCCCGAGCGCCGCCTGGCGCTGGTCCAGGTCGGCGGCACCAACGGCAAGGGCTCGGTCGCGGCCCTCTTGGCCGCGATGCTGCGGGCCGCGGGGCGGCGCGTCGGCCTCTACACCTCGCCTCACCTCTGCTCCGTCCGCGAGCGGATCCGCGTCGACGACGAGCTGATCGGCGAGGACGAGTTCGCCGACGGCGTCGACGCCCTCGGTACCCTGATCGCGCGCACCGACGCCACCATGTTCGAGGCGCTCACGGCGCTCGCCCTCGACCACTTCGCGCGCGAGGCGGTGGAGGTGGCGGTGCTCGAGGTCGGGCTCGGAGGGCGGCTCGACGCGACGACGGTCGGCGAGCCCCTGGCCACGGTCCTCACGCGCATCGACTACGACCACGAGCGCTACCTCGGCTCGACACTCGCGCAGATCGCCGCCGAGAAGGCGGCGATCATCCGTGTCGGCTTCGCCGTGTCCGCCGCGCAGCCGCCGGAGGCGGCGGCGGTCGTGGCCGCGCGCGCCGGCGCCGTGGGCGTGCCGCTCTGGGTCGAGGGCCAGGACCTGCACGCGGTCGTGACCACGCGGGACCTCGGCGGGCAGCGGGTGACCTTCCAGGGGCCGGGCTTTGCGCTCGGCGGGACGCGGCTCGCCCTGCTCGGCCGGTTCCAGGCCGGCAACGCGCTCCTGGCGACGGCCGTCGCGCAGCGGCTCGGCCTGCCCGAGACGGCGATCCGCGCGGGGCTCGCCGGCGTGCGGTGGCCGGGCCGCTTCCAGCTCCTCGACGGCGACCCGCGCATCGTGCTCGACGGGGCGCATAACCCGAACGGCGCGGAAGCCCTGGCCCAGGCGCTCCAGGAGTACTTCGGCGACGCGCCGAAGACCTTGGTCGTGGGCGTCTCGGCGGACAAGGACCTCGGGGCCATTCTCCGCGCGCTCCTGCCGCAGGCCGCACGCCTCGTCCTGACGCGCTCCTCGAACGGGCGCGCGGCCGACCCGTCCCTGCTTCGCGCGGCGCTGCCGCCGACCCCGATCCGCGTCGACACCGCGGAGTCGGTCGCGCAGGCGCTAGAGCTAGCGGCGGGCTCCCCCCGCACCCCCATCATTTGTGTCGCGGGCTCGCTCTTCTTGGTCGCCGACGTGCTCGAGCTGCGCGCGCTCCAACCCCGATAATCCTTGCGGCCCCGGACGAGCGGCTCTAGCATAGGGCTTCCTTTTCTAACATGGCGCGATTGCTCGTCTTTCTCGTGGTGGCCGCGACGCTTCTCCGACACGGGTTCGCGGCCGCCGAGACCCCGGTGCGGATCACCGGGTTCCCCGCTGACGTGGAAGTCGTGGCCGACCGGATCGAGGAGCTCGGCCCGGACAACCTGCTCGTGGCGACGGGCAACGTAGAAGTCACCCGCGGCCGGGCGCGGATCCTCGCCGACCGCGTCGAGATCAACCGCGGCACCGGCGACTCCGTCGCGACGGGCCACGTCATCCTCTACGACGGGGACGATCGCCTGAGCGGGAGCCGGCTCGACTACAACCTGAAGAACGGGACCGGCGTGCTCTACGACGGCCGAGCCCAGGCCGAGCCCTACTACCGGCTGACCGGCGAGCGGATGGAGCGGCTCGACGAGAGCCTCTACAAGATCTACCGGGGGACCTTCACCACCTGCGAGGACGACCCGCCGCCCTGGTCGGTCCACCTGGGGACGGCCACCGCCGACTTCGACGACATGCTCATCGGCCGCAACGCGTCCGTCTGGGTGCGGGGGGTCCCGGTCGTCCCGTTCCTGCCCGTGTTCGCGACGGCGCTCGGCCGCCAGCGGCAGACTGGTTTCCTCGCGCCCACCGTCGGCAGCTCGACGCTCCGCGGCTTCTCGGCGAAGCTGCCCTTCTACTGGGCGATCTCGGACAGCCAGGACCTCACGGTTTCGCTCGACGGCTACTCCAAACGCGGCGTCGGCGCCAACGCGGAATACCGCTACCTCCTCGGCGGCGGCGCCCGGGGCTCGGCGAGCGGCTTCTTCATCCAGGAGACGGAGGTCACGCAGGACCTCCGCGGCTTCGCCCACTGGATCCACACCTGGCAAGTCGACCCCACGCTCTCGCTCAAGGTGGACGTCAATCACACGAGCGACAACGACCTGTTCCGCCAGTACGCGGACGGCCTCTACGAGCGGTCGCTCCAGCGGGCCGAGTCGAACGTCTTCCTGACCAAGCGCCTCGGGCCGTGGAACTTCGTCGGCAACGCCTTCTGGTACCAGGACCTCACGACCACGCACCCGGTGGAGCTCCAGCGGCTGCCGGACCTCCGGCTCTCCCGCGTGCGCCAGCCGGTCGGCGGGCTGCCGTGGGCGCTCTGGGACTTCGAGTCGAGCGCCGTCTACTTCGTCCGCGCGGCCGGCTCCGAGGGGGCGCGCCTGGACCTCCACCCGCGGGTGACCGCGCCGTTCCGGCCGCTCGGGCTCGTCACGATCGCCCCCTTCGTCGGCGCCCGCGCGACCTCCTACGACCAGAAGGTCGTCGGCACGAAGACGCTCTACGCCGAGCAGGTGGCGGTGGAGGAGACCGCCGACAGGTTCCGGACCCGGGCCCTCGGCGAGACCGGCGCCGATCTCGAGACGCGCGCGACGCGCGTCTACGAGCTGAACGCGGGCGGCATCCAGAGCGTGCTCCACTCGATCGAGCCGCGGGTCAACTACACGTTCACCGACGGCGTGAACAAGCACAAGAACCCCCAGTGGGACTCGCTCGACGCCCTCGGCCGGCTCAACACGTGGACCTACTCCTTGACCAACCGCCTCACGGCCAAGACCGGGGCCGGCCCCGACGAGCAGCCGGTCCGGTGGGAGCTCGCCCGCTTGGTCCTCGCCCAGACCTTCGACGACGACGCGGGGCGACGGCCCCTCGGCGACCTCACCGGCGACCTCATCATCGACCCGAACCGCTACCTCCGCCTCCGCGCCGACGCCGCGTACAGCGGGTACCACCACGACGCGATCCAGCGCGTGGACTCGGACGTGGCCCTGATCCTCCGGGACCTGACGGCGACGATCGGGACGCGCTACGACGGGCCCGGCAAGATCGACTACATCCGCGGCGAGGGGAGGCTGCGGCTCTCGGAGTACCTCACGCTCCGAGGCTCCACGAACTGGGACACGCGGAGCGACGTGTTCGTCGAGAATCGGGTCGGCGCCGACATCCGCTTCCAGTGCTGGGGGCTCTCGTTCACGTACGTCAACCGGGCCCGGGCGAGCGTCCTCTCCGCGACGGGCGGCCCCTCCTCGAGGGCGGACCAGGAGTTCCGGTTCACCCTCAATCTCCTCGGGGTGGGCCCGATCGGGGCCCAGGCGTCGGTCGCCCAGTGATCCCGCAGCTGGACCTCCAGCGCCAGCACGCGGCCCTCCGGGAGGAGCTCCTCGGGGCGGCGGCGCGGGTCCTCGGATCGAGCCGCTTCGTGCTCGGCGAGGAGGGCCGAGCCCTCGAGGCCGAGGTGGCAGAGCTCTGCGGGACGCGCCACGCGATCGGGGTCGGCTCCGGGACGGACGCGCTCCGGCTCGCGCTGGCGGCGCTCGAGATCGGCCCCGGCGACGAGGTGGTCACGACCGCCTTTTCGTTCATCGCGTCCGCCTCGGCGATCCTCATGGCGGGCGCGACCCCCGTCTTCGCCGACATCGAGGCGGACACCTTCGCGATCGACCCCGCCGAGGTCGAGCGTCTCCTCGGCCCCCGCACGCGGGCCGTGGTCCCGGTCCACCTCTACGGCCACCCGGCAGCGCTCGACCGGCTCTGCGCGCTCGCCCGCGCCCGCGGCCTCGCGGTCATCGAGGACGCGGCGCAGGCGATCGGCGCCACCTACGCCGGCCGGCCCGTCGGCTCCTGGGGCGACCTCGCGTGCCTCTCCTTCTACCCGACGAAGAACCTCGGCGCCTGCGGGGACGCGGGCATGATCCTCACGAGCCGGGACGACCTCGCCCTGCGCCTCCGAGAACTCCGCGACCACGGCTCGGCCGAGCGCTACCGGCACGTCCGGCTCGGCTTCTGCAGCCGTCTCGACGAACTCCAGGCGGCCCTCCTCCGCGTCAAGCTCCGCCGGCTGCCGGCGTGGACGGAAGCGCGGCGGCGGATCGCCGAGCGCTATCGGGAGCTCCTGGCCGAGGCTCCCCTCGGGCTCCCCGTCGAGCGCCCGGCCGCCCGCCACGTCTACCACCAGTTCACCGTCCGCTCGAGCCAGCGCGACCTCCTCGCCAAGCGGCTCGCGGAGGCGGGCGTCGGCACGGCCGTCCACTACCCGCTGCCGATCCCCGGCCAGCCGATCTTCGAGCGGGGAAGCCGCGGGGCGGCCGACTGGCCCCGCGCCTGGCAGGCCGCGCGCGAGGTCCTCTCGCTCCCGTGCTTTCCGGAGCTCGCCGACGCCGAGGTCGAGGCGGTGGGCCGGGCGGTGCGGCGGGCGCTGGAATGACGTGGGGCTCCTAGGGGCCGTCCTCGTCTCGCTGCGCCCGCGGCAGTGGGTCAAGAACCTCTTCGTCCTCGCGGGCCTGGTCTTCGCCCAGAAGCTCCTGACGCCGCTCGTCTGGCCCGCGCTCGCCGCGTTCGCCCTCTTCTGCGCCCTCTCCGGCGCCGTCTACCTCTTCAACGACGTCGCCGACCGCGCCCAGGACCGCCTGCACCCGCAAAAGCGCCTGCGGCCGGTCGCCGCCGGCACCCTCGGGACGGGGCCAGCGCTCGGGATCGCGACGGGGCTCTTCGTGGGGAGCCTGGCCCTCGGGTTCGTTCTCTCGCGCGGCTTCGGCGTGGTGGCGCTCGCCTACGCCGTCCTCCTCGTCGCCTACTCGGCGTGGCTCAAGCACGTGGTCATCGTCGACGTGCTGGTGGTGGCGATCGGCTTCGTCCTGCGGGCGGTGGCGGGGGCGCTCGCGATCGGGGTCGCGATCTCGGGCTGGCTCCTGATCTGCACGATCCTCCTCGCCCTGTTCCTGGCGCTCGGCAAGCGCCGCCACGAGTTCCTGGCGCTCGGCGCCGAGGCCGGCCGGCACCGGCCGATCCTCGCCGAGTACAGCGCGGGGCTGCTCGACCAGATGATCGCGGTCGTAACCGCGTCGACCGTCACCGCCTACGCCCTCTACACGATGTCGCCGGAGACGGTGGCGAAGTTCCACACCCAGCTCCTGCCCGCCACGCTGCCGTTCGTGCTCTACGGCATCTTCCGCTACCTCTACCTCCTCTACCGTCGGCAGCTCGGCGGGAACCCCTCCGAGCTCTTCCTGAACGACCGCGCGCTCCTCGCGAACACGCTCCTCTGGATGCTCGCGGTGCTGCTGATCATCTACGGCCCCGCCATCGCCGCGCGCGTCGGCGTCTGACCCCGGGCCGCCCCGGCCACCCGGATCACGGCCCAGCGCCACGCCTCCACCGTTCCACGTCCCGAGCACCCGCCGAGGACAAGCAGTTCTGATAAGATGGATTCGCCTCATGAGAGCGGAAAGCTGAGCATGGCGGCGCACGTCGCAGTGCTCCGGACGCGCCCCGAGACGGTCGTCGCCGATTACGGCCGGCTCATGCGGCTTGTCAAGTACGATCAGGTCCTGCCGCGCGAGCAGGAGCTCATCCTCAAGCTCAACCTCTCCTGGACCAAGTACTTCCCGGCGTGCTCGAGTCAGCCCTGGCAGGTCGAGGGTGTGGTGCGGGCCCTCCTGGACGACGGCTACGACCGCGGGCGCATCTTCCCGGTTGAGAACCGCACCGTGGTCACGAACCCCGTCGCGGGGGCCCGCAACAACAAGTGGCTGCCGATCCTCGATCGGGCCGGCCTGCCGTTCATCCCCTTGCCCGAGGTCGACTGGATCACCTACCGATTCCGGTCTCCGCTGCTTCGGCTGAATCAGATCTTCCCGGAGGGCATCCAGATCCCGAAGATGTACGTGGGCAAGAACGTCTGCCATCTGCCGACGGTGAAGTGTGTCCACCCCGACACGGAAATACTCCTCGCCGATGGAAGTCTCGTGCGGGCGGAGGCGCTCGTCAAGGAGTGGCAGCTGCGCGAGCCCGGGGTCGATCTTCCCGATGGCGATCGGGTCACCGAGGGCCAGGTGAGTGTCCTCTCGCTGAGCGCGGACGGCCTCACGCGTGCCGCGGCCACGCATTTCTGGCGGACACCCCTGGGCGACCCCTCGCTGTGGACCATAAGAACCCGGACCGGCCGCCAGGTCACGGTGTCCCGCAGGCACCCGTTTTTGACCCCAGACGGCTGGACGCCGGCGGCGGAGCTGCGCGCCGGCGACCGCATCGCCGTCGCGAGGCGGACCGCAGTCACGGGGAAGAGCCAGCCGCTCCCGCCCGTCGCCGTCCTCGGCCACGACGCGATCGACGTGGACAGCCTGCCCGTCCGACCGGGACGGAAGTGGGGCGTCGACAGCCAACGGCGAATCATCGGGGAGTACCTGGACGGGAAGACCGCCCCCGAGATCGCGCGCCAGCTCAGAACTCACTGTGAGACCGTCCTAGGGATCATCCGTCGATACGGTGTGCGATCTCGCTGGCGGCGCGTGTGGGCGAGGGCGCCGGAATCCACATCGCGCGACTTCTGGCGCTGGGTGGGCTACTTCATCGCCGAGGGATACGCCTACGAGGCTCAGGGCTCGTACCGTCTGTCCTTCGCGAATATGGATCCCCGGGTGCGAGAAGACTATATCGAGCTCTCGCGCTCCCTTTTTGGCGTCAGGTCGCGTGATCACGGCCGCGACGTCTACTTTGACGCGCTAAACCTCCGACCGTTCTTCGAGGCGCTTGGGTTCCCGGTGCCGACCAACTCCACGACGAAGGCTGTCCCGGACATCCTCTTCAGGTGTCCCGACGAGGAGGTCGCCGAGTTCCTTCAGGGATACCTGGACGGAGACGGGTCGG
>QHRX01000109.1 GCA_003221455.1 Candidatus Rokuibacteriota bacterium | reverse complement strand
CGCCGATCGACGTGACAAGGTTGCCGAACCAATCGACGTGGACCACTTCGCCCGCCACCCCGTCCGCCACCGCTCGCGACGCCGGCCACGGCAGCCGGACCGGATCGGTCACCGCGACGCCGAAGCGCTCGGGCGGGATCCCGAGTGCCAGATGGGCCGCCGCCGGCGCGAAGACATCCCGCCCGTGGAACGTGCGGCTCGCGACGGGCAGCCGGAACTCGGATGCCGACAGCTCGAAGGCGCGCCAGCCGGCCGTGAGCAGGAACGGTGTGAACAGGCCGTTGTCTGGGCCGACGAACCGCTGCTCGTCCCGCGCGACCACGAGCGCGCGGCGGGCGCCGCCGACGCCTGGATCGACCACCGCCAGGTGCACCGTGCCCGCCGGGAAGAACGGCGCGGCCGCTTCGAGCGCGAGCGCGCCTTCGAGCACGTCGTGGGGGGCGATCTCGTGGGTGAGGTCGACGAGGTCGACGTCGCGCGTCACCGCCAGGATGACGCCCTTCATCGCCCCGACCCACGGGTCGCGCCGCCCGAAATCGGTCGTGAGAGTGATGATCCCGCGCACTCAGAAGGTGTGAGCGACTCGAGGGCGAGGCCGCGTGCCGGAGCCCCCGACTGGAGTGACACTGGCAAGGTCCCTGGCGCCGCGCCGCCGGGGTACGGCCAGCATCCCAACGCGGCTGCCCCTCGCCCGGACGAGGCCAGTCATGCCGCCAGCGCGGCGGTGTGGCCCAGCGTCGCGGCCCGCAGGAGGTTGTGCGCGAGGGCGACCCACCGGAGTGCCGTCATGCCCACAGTGTCGCCGCACGCAGACCGTCGGCGCCCACAGATTTCTTCACGGACTCTCAGCGGTCGCGGTCGACGACGAACTCGGCCACGAGCGCCAGCGTTTCGCGCTCCTCCGACGCCGGGAAAGGGGCCAGATCGGCCTTGGCCGCCCGCGCGTAGGCGTGCGCGCGATCGAGGGCGTACTCGACCCCGGCGTGCTTGAGGACGAGCCGCCGGATCTCCTCGATCGCCGACGGCGAGAGGGTCCCGTCCTCGAGGGCGGCACGCACGCGCGCCCGCTCGTCGGGATCCGCGCGATCGAGCATCGCGATGAGCGGGAGGGTGCGCTTGCCCTCGCGCAGGTCGGCGCCGATCGCCTTGCCGAATCGGTCCTGATCGGCGATGAAGTCGAGCGCGTCGTCGGAGATTTGGAAGGCGACGCCAACGTCGAGGCCGTACCGCGTCAGGGCCTCGAGCTGCTCCCCCGCGAGCCGGCCCAGCAGCCCACCGATGCGGCAGCAGGCCGAGATGAACGACGCGGTCTTCTGGGTGATGATGCGGAGGTAGTCCGCCTCGGTGGTCACGCCGTCGCGCTTGCGTTCGAGCTGGAAGACCTCGGCCTCGGTCATCGACACCGTGGCCCGCGCCAGCGTCTCCATGACACCGCGGTCGTTGTCGTGGACGAGCATCGCGAAAGACTTCGAGTAGAGATGGTCGCCGACGAGCACGGAGGCGTCGTCCCCCCAGCGGGCGTTGGCCGAGGGGCGGCCGCGCCGCAGCGGGGCCTGGTCGATGACGTCGTCGTGGATCAGTGTCGCCGTGTGGAGCAGCTCGACCACGCACCCGAGGCGGATTCCCCGTGCCCCGCGGTGCCCGGCGAGCCGGGCCGCCAGGAGGAGGAGGATGGGACGGAGGCGCTTGCCGCCCGCGCTGGCGATGTAGCCCCCCATCTTCTGGATGAGCCCGACGGGCGAGTCGAGCGCGCGCGCGATCTCCGCCTCTATGGCGCGGAGATCGTCGCCCACGAGCGCGTCGACGCGCTCCTTCAACAGCGTTTCGAGCGCAGACGTGGAGGCCAGGGGGAGTTACTTCAGGACCACGCGGTCCTTGATCTGGATCTTCGATCCAGTTTCGACGCTCTGGATCTCCGCGACCGAGAACTTGTCGCGGACCTCGGTGACGCGGGCGGTGCCCACCTCCTCGTCCAGCTCGCCGAGGATCTCGCCCGTCACCGGGTGCACGATCGGGATCTTGTCCCGTCGCAGGCTCACCATCGAGCCTGGACGTATCCCGTCCCGTCCGGTCAGGTCGATCACGATGCGCGTCGTGTCGACGAAGACGACGTACCCCTGCAGCACGGGGGGCGCCGGCGCGGCCGCGAGCCCGGCCGGGGGCGACGCCGACGCCCGCGGCTGGCTCCCACCCACCTGGTAGGGCCCGCCCTGCCGCGGGCTGATCTTCCCGCCTCCCGGCGGCGAGCTGTATTTGGCGACGATCTCGGGAGGCGCGATGATCGAACCCTTGCCGAAGACGAGCGTCTTCACGGTCAGGGGGACCTTGTCCTCCTCCACCCAGATGTACTCGGGCTCGCTCGGGACGTCCCCGAACCGCGGGTTCTTGATGAGCAGCCAGCGCGTCTCAGCGCTCTTGAGCGTCACGCTCGGGTCGTCCTTCGGATCCAGGCCGGCGAGCGAACGCATGGTCGAAGTCGCCTTCGAACACCCAGCCCCGGTCACCGCTACGATGACCAGGGCGATCGGCCACCACCGCATCACGGGCTTCATAAGGGCGCTTTACCTTAACACAGGTGCCCTTGTAGCTCTCAAGGGCCCGGCCGGCGCGACCCTCAGCCGGGTGAAGGCGGGCGGGAGCCCGTGGGCGCCTCGGTCCGCCTGGTCGCCGCCGGGCGGCCCGGCACGGTCGCCGTCACCGGCGCCATCCGCGAGCGTCTGACACAACCCTTCGCGCCATGCGTCGAGACCACCGACCATGGCAACTCGCCTGACTCCGAAGACGGTCGCTCAGTCCTCGACCGCCGGCTCCCAGGGGAAGCGCTGCTCCTCCGCGGGCTCCGGCCGGGTCAGCACCTGCCGCCGCGAGAAGAGCGCGGTCCCCGTGATCGCCGAGATCCACGTCGCGTCCAGGTACGTGACGCCGCCGCGCCGGAGCAGCATCGGGACGAGCCACCACGCGACGTCGAGGGCCTTGCCCTGCTCGATCGCCTTCTGCGGTTGGGCGAGGAGCTCTTCCACGCGCGCGGTGCTGCTGCCGAAGAGATCGAGGACCGTGAGGGGGTCGGCGACCTGGAAGCGCTTGGTGCGATCGAGCGCGGTCGAGAGGAGGAACGGCACCCGGCCCGCCCCCGCGTGATCCGCACCCCGTCCTCGACGTCCGGCGCCCGCTTGCCGTCGATCGCGACGAACTTCGCCGCCGTGAACTTCGGCTCGACCCGGAGCACGTGGGCGTAGCCGAGCACCTCCTCGTACCGGCCGAGCGGCTTGCCGGTGAGGGGATGGCGGAAGACGTCCCCCTTTCGGAAGACCGTGAACTCCTGCCCGACCTTGATCTCGTCCTTCGCGGTGAAGTCCAGGTAGAGCGTCGTGTCGTCCACGGCGACGACGATGCCCTCGCGCGGCTCGAACGCCTTCACGAGCTCGGCCTCCATCAGCCCGAACGTGGCGCCGATCCGGTCGGCGAGGCCGGCCCAGGCCGGCGTGGCCACGAGCCCGAGCGCGAGGGCCACGAGGGCGGCGCGGGTTCTCAAAACGAGACGGACGGGTGGTGGACGCCGAACACGGCCCGGAGCCGATCGCAGATCTCGCCGAGCGTCGCCGATGCGGCCACCGCGTCCAGGATCAGCGGCATCAGGTTGACGCGCCCGCGCGCGGCCGCCTCGAGGCGGTCGAGGGCCCGGAGCACCCGGTCAGGATCCCGCGCCGCGCGCAGCGCGCGGAGGCGCGCGGCCAGCGCCTCGCCCACCCGCGGATCCACCTGGAACAGGTTGGACGCGGGGGCCTCGTCGGTGACGAACTCGTTAACCCCCACGACGACGCGCTCCCGGGCCTCGATCTCCATCTGGTACCGGTACGCCGCGTCCTGGATCTCCCGCTGCATGAAGCCGATCGCGTGTATCGAGCCGCCCATGCCGTCGATCTTCGCGATGTAGGCCTCGGCCTCTCCCTCGATCTCGTTGGTCAGCCGCTCGACCGCGTACGACCCGCCGAGCGGATCCACGACGTCGGCGACCCCCGACTCCCACGCGAGGATCTGCTGGGTCCGGAGCGCGACCCGCACCGCCGGCTCGGACGGCAGCGCCAGCGCCTCGTCCATGGAGTTCGTGTGGAGCGACTGGCAGCCGCCGAGGACGGCGGCGAGCGCCTGCACGGTGACGCGCACGACGTTGTTCGCGGGCTGCTGGGCGGTGAGCATGGAGCCGGCCGTCTGCGCGTGGAAGCGGAGCATCGTCGAGCGTGGATCCCGCGCCCCGAACCGCTCCCGCGTGATCCGCGCCCAGAGCCGCCGGGCCGCCCGAAACTTCGCGACCTCCTCGATCAGGTCGTTGTGCGCGTTGAAGAAGAACGACATCTGCGGGGCGACCGCGTCGACCGGGAGCCCCGTCTCCCGGGCGGCCGTCAGGTAGGCGATCGCGTTCGACAGCGTGAACGCGACCTCTTGGACGGCGGTCGAGCCGGCCTCCCGGAGATGGTACCCCGAGACCGAGATCGTATTCCAGTGCGGCACGCGCTCCCTGCAGAACGCGAACAGGTCCGTGATGAGCCGTATCGAGGGGCCGGGCGGATAGATGTAGGTCCCGCGGGCGATGTATTCCTTGAGGATGTCGTTCTGGACCGTCCCCGTGAGTCTCTCGGCAGCCACCCCCTGCCGCTCCCCCACGACCAGGTACAGGCCGAGGAGGATCGACGCGGTCGCGTTGATGGTCATCGACGTCGAGACCCGATCGAGCGGGATGCCGTCGAGCAGCGCGGCTAAGTCGTCGACCGACGAGATCGACACGCCGACCTTGCCCACCTCCCCGTACGCCGTGGGGGCGTCGGCGTCGTAGCCCATCTGCGTCGGCAGGTCGAACGCGACCGAGAGCCCCGTCTGACCCTGCTCGAGCAGATACCGGTAACGCCGGTTCGTCTCCTCCGCGCTCCCGAAGCCGGCGTACTGCCGCATGGTCCAGAGCCGGCCCCGATACATCGTGGGCTGGACGCCGCGCGTGTACGGGAACGCGCCGGGCTCGCCGAGGTCGCGCGCGTACTCGACGGCGGCGTCGTCCGGCCGGTAGACGCGCGCCAATGGCGTACCCCACGACGTCGCGAAGAGCCCCTTCCGCTCCTCGCCCCTGCGGTCCTCGTCCTTGCCGCCCGGGCTCATAGGGGGATGTTCCCGTGCTTTTTGGGCGGATTCGAGTCGCGCTTGGTGTGGAGCAGCCCGAGCGCGGCGCAGAGGCGGGCCCGCGTGTAGCGGGGCTCGATGACCTCGTCCACGTAGCCGCGTTCGGCGGCGACGTAGGGGGTCGCGAACTTCTCGCGGTACTCCCGCGTCTTCTCCTCCCTGAACGGCACCGGGTCGGTCGCCTCCTCCAGCTCCCGCCGGTAGAGAATATTCACGGCGCCGTCGGGCCCCATCACCGCGATCTCGGCGGTGGGGTAGGCGAAGTTGGCGTCGCCGCGGATGTGCTTTGAGGACATGACGCAGTAGGCGCCGCCGTACGCCTTGCGCGTGATGACGGTCAGCTTGGGCACCGTGGCCTCGCAGTACGCGAACAGCAGCTTCGCGCCGTGCTTGATGATACCTCCATACTCCTGCGCCGTCCCGGGGAGGAACCCGGGGACGTCCTCGAAGGTCACGAGCGGGACGTTGAAGCAGTCGCAGAACCGGACGAACCGGGCGCCCTTGAGCGACGCGTTGATGTCGAGGCAGCCGGCGAGGTGGGCGGGCTGGTTGGCGACGATGCCCACCGGCCGGCCTCCGAGGCGCCCGAAGCCGACGACGATGTTCGGCGCGTACTCCGCGTGCACCTCGAAGAAGTAGTGGTCGTCCAGGACCGTCCGGATGATGTCCTTCATGTCGTACGGCTTGTTGGGCTGGTCGGGCACGACCGACTGGAGAGTCTCGTCGATCCGGTCCACCGGATCGGTGGTGGCCTGGAGGGGCGGGTCTTCCAAATTGTTCTGCGGGAGGAAGGTCAGGAGCTCACGGATCAGGGCGAGGCACTCCTCTTCGCTCTCCGCCGCGAAGTGCGCGACACCCGACGTGCCGGCGTGAGTGCCGGCGCCGCCGAGCTCCTCGGCCGAGACCTCCTCGTGCGTGACCGCCTTGATCACGTCGGGGCCCGTGACGAACATGTAGGACGAGTTCTTCACCATGAAGACAAAGTCGGTGATCGCCGGCGAGTACACGGCGCCGCCCGCACAGGGGCCCATGACCGCCGAGATTTGCGGGACGACGCCGGAGGCGAGCGTGTTCCGCAGGAAGATGTCCGCGTACCCGGCGAGGGAGACCACGCCCTCCTGTATGCGCGCGCCGCCCGAATCGTTCAGCCCGATGATCGGGACCCCTGTCTTCACGGCGAGGTCCATGATCTTGCAGATCTTCCGCGCGTACGCGCCGGACAGCGAGCCGCCGAAGACCGTGAAATCCTGGGCGAACACGAACACGGGGCGGCCGTGAATCCGTCCGGAGCCGGTCACGACGCCGTCGCCGAGGACCTTCTGCTCCTCCATCCCGAAGTCGGGGCACTGGTGCACAACGAACTTGTCGATCTCGGCGAACGTGTCCCGGTCGAGGAGGAGCTCGAGCCGCTCGCGGGCCACCTTCTTGCCGGCCTTGTGCTGGCGTCGGACCCGTTCCTCGCCGCCGCCCAGCTCGGCGCGGCGATTCCGCTGCCGTAGCTCGTCGAACCGATCAGAGAGCGCCATGGCCCAATCGTAAACGCATTCCCGGCGTCTGTGCGATAATTTAGGGCCCCATGAGCAGCTGGATGGAAATCGTCGTCTCGGTCTGCGTGGTCGCGCTGACCGTGGTCCTGATCCCCGCTGTCATTGCGGGTCGGCGCTCGCTCCAGCGCGCCGAGACCCTGCTCGTGGCGCTGGAGCGGGAGCTGGGGCCGCTCGCCACGCAGGTCCTGGGACTGACCGAGGACCTGCGCACCGTCGTCCGGCAGGCCAACCGGGAGCTCGAGCGGCTCGGCGGCGTCGCCGAGCGCGTGGGCGACCTCTCCGAGCGCGTGGCGCGCCTCGTGAGCGCCGTGAGCAGCGTCACGCGGGTCGGGCAGGTCATCGGTGCCGCGACCGGGATCCGGAAGGGGCTGAGCGTGTTTCTCCACAGGATCCGAAAGCAGGGAGGAAGCAACGATGGCTGACGATCGTTCCGATGCCGCGGCGTACCTCGGCTGGTTCTTCCTCGGCGCCGCCCTCGGCGCGGCCGGGGCGCTCCTCATGACCCCGAAGACGGGGCGCGAGGCGCGCGACCTGCTCACCGAGAAGAGCGGCGAGCTCGCCCGCAAGGCGCAGCAGTTCGCGACAGAGGCGCAGGGGCGCGCCGGCGACTGGTTCGACAAGAGCCGCGAGCTCTTCGAGGAGCAGACGGAGCGGCTCATGAGCGCGTTCGAGGCGGGCAAACAGGCGATGCGGAGCGCGGAGAAGGACGCGAGTTAGGTCCGCGTGCCCGAGATCGAGCTGCCGGATCCCCACGAGCTCGCCGGGCAGCGCGGGCAGACCTTCACCCGGCGGGTGGCCCTCGTCACCGCGCTCTACGCGGTGGCGCTCGCGATCGCCGCGCTCGGCGGAAACAGCTACGGTCGGGAGATGCTGCTCGCGCAGCAGAAGGCCTCCGACCAGTGGGCGTTTTACCAGGCGCGGTCGATCCGCGAGCACCAGTACCGGGGTCAGAAGCTCCGGCTCGAGGCCGACCTGGCCGACCGGGGCCCGGCGATGCGGCCCGAGGCCCGCCGGAAGGCCGAGGAGCTGCTCCAGAAGTTCTCGGATGAAGAGAAGCGCTACAACACGAGCAAGGAGCCGATCCGCGTCGAGGCCGAGCGGTTCGAGCACGAGCGCGAGCGCGCCGAGAAGCGCGTACTCAACTTCGAATACGCGGAGGTGTTCCTGCAGATCTCGATCGTGCTCGCCTCCGTTTCGATTCTCGCCGCGTCCCGGCTCATGTTCTCGGTGTCGCTGGTCTCCGCGGTCGCCGGCGTCGTCCTCACGCTCAACGGATTCGAGCTCCTCTTCGAGCTCTCGCTCGGCCACTAGCCGCCCGCGGACGGTCGCCGGCCCGGCGGCCGCTCAGAGAGGCGGCCCGAGCGCCTCCATGATCGGGAGCACTCGCTCGAGGGAGGCGCCGCCGGGTTGGAAGTTGGCCTCGAGGAAGAGCTCGGTGACGCCGAGGTCGGCGTAGCGGCGGATGTCGGTGCGGATCTCGGCAAGCGTCCCCCACAGAGCCCGCCGGCCCCGGCCCTGCGGCGTCTCGTGGACCTGGAACGAGCCGCGGCAGACGACGGCCAGCGACGCCGGGTCCCTGCCGACCGACGCCGCGACCTCGGCGAGCTGCCGAAGGATAGCCGCGATGTCGGCGAATGGGACGTTACCGCCGTTGTACCCATCGGCGAGCGTGGCGGCGCGGCGGAGGGCGCTCGGGGCGTAGCCGCCGACCGTGAGGGGCGGCCGCGGGCGCTGGAGCGGCTTGGGCCCGAAGCGCGACCGCGGCACGGAGTAGAACTCGCCGCGGAACTCCACGGGATCGTCCGCCCACAGGGCCGTGAGGCAGCGCAGGAACTCGTCCGCGCGCGCCCCCCGCCGCTCGAAGCGGACCCCGACGGCCTCATACTCGTCCTCCGACCAGCCGAGGCCGAGGCCGACGTCGAGCCGGCCGCCCGACACGATGTCCAGGGTGGCGAGCTGCTTGGCGAGGACGCTCGGCTGGTAGAAGGGCATGATCAACACGCTCGTCCCGAGCCGGATCGACCGCGTGGCGCCCGCCACCCAGGCGAGCGAGACGATCGGGTCCACGGCCCGCTCGAACGCCTTCGGCCACGCCGGTCCCGGCGCGCCGTAGTATTCGTTCTTCGGCTGGAGCGGGTAGAGGAGCCGCTGGAACGCCCAGAGCGAGTGGTAGCCGAGCGCCTCAGCGTGGCGGGCGAGCCGGAGCTGATTGTCGGGCGTCGCCCACTCGCCGGCGATGGGCAGAGCGAAGCCGAGCTTCACGCCCGCCGCTCGATCACGTCGGAACGCGGCGGCAGGCCACCGCCCGGCTAGATATGAATGGCGTGGCCGAGCGCGCTGAGGGTCGCCTCGAGCGCCGCTTCGGACAGGGTCGGGTGGGCGTGGATGGTGTGGACGATCTCCTCGAGCGTCGCCTCGAGGGTCCGGCCGACGGCGAACTCGTGGATGATCTCGGTCGCCTCGGGGCCGATGATGTGCACGCCGAGGATCTCTCCGGTCGGCTTATCGGCGACGACCTTGACGAACCCCTCGGTCTCGCCGAGCGCGACCGCCTTGCCGCTCGCCGTGAAGGGGAAGCGCCCGATCGCGACCTCGCGTCCGTTGCTGCGGGCGGCCGCCTCGCTCAT
>QHRX01000108.1 GCA_003221455.1 Candidatus Rokuibacteriota bacterium | reverse complement strand
GCCGAGCGCGCCCGCGAGGACGGCCGCCCCGGCCACCGGCCGCCGGAGGGCCAGGCGCACGAGCGTGGGCAGGGCGAGCACGCCGATCAGCGCCCACAGGGACGCCTCGAGCGCGCCGGGCGCGGCCCAGCGCGTGAGGAAGGCCTGGACCCGCCGCGGTAGCCCGCCCTCGGCGTTCAGCAGGTGATCGTAGAGGAACGGATAGCGAACCACGACCGTCGCGAAGGCGAGCGCGGCCACGGCGAGGAGCGACGCCGCCACGAG
>QHRX01000107.1 GCA_003221455.1 Candidatus Rokuibacteriota bacterium | reverse complement strand
TCCGGCCGGGTGCGCGTAGCGGGTGAACTGCTGGGCGGCGACGGCCAGGTAGAGCGACGCGTAGAAGGTGGCTCCGACGAGTCCGGCGCCGATCGCGCGCACCTCCGTGGGGTTACTTCGCGAGGAGTTCCGTCATGCGGGTGAAGAACTGGTCGGCCATCATCTTCGAGACCCCGCCGAGCATGCGCTGACCGACGCCCGCGATCAGGCCGCCCACCTGGACGTCCGCGGTGTAGGAGATCGTGGTGCCCCCGTCGGCGCCGTCACTGAGCGTCATGACCGCCTCGCCGCGGAGGAACCCCGGCCCGCCGCTGCCCTCGACCGTCATCCGGTAGCTCTGCGGCGGCTGCAGGTCGAAGAGGCGGACCTTGCCCTCGAACGTGCCCTTGACGGCGCCCACCCCGGCTTTCAGCGTGGCCTTGTACTCGTCCTCGCCGACCTTCTCGAGCTTCTCGCAGCCGGGGAGCGCCTGTCGCAGCCGCTCGGGGTCGAGGAACGCCTCCCACACCGCCTGGCGCGGCGCGGGCATCGCGTAGGAGCCCTCGAGCTTCATGCGGTCGCGCCCGCGCGGCTACCGGCGCGGATGCTTCTCGGCCAGGCGCTTCTCGACGAGCGGCGGCACCATGCCGGCCACCGAGGTGCCAAAGCTCGAGACTTCCTTGATGAGCCGGGACGAGATGTAGGTGTACTTCTCGTGGGGCATGAGGAACACGGTCTCCACGGTCGGGCTCAGCTTGCGGTTCATGAGCGCCATCTGGAATTCGTACTCGAAGTCCGAGACGGCCCGGATCCCCCGCACGATGCAGTCGGCGTGCTCCCGCGCCACGAGGTCGATCAGGAGGCCGTCGAAGGAGATGATCCGCAGATTCGACAGGCTGGAGGTCGCCTCGTCGATCATCTCGAGGCGCTCGCGCACGGGGAAGAGCGGCTCCTTGGCGGGATTGGCGACGACCGCGACGATCAGCTCGTCGAAGATTCTGAGGCTGCGCTCGATGAGGTCGCAGTGGCCGTTGTGCACGGGATCGAACATCCCCGGATAGACCGCACGCTTGGCCACGCGTCCTCCTCGGGTCGTCGAGACACCCGGCGCCGATGCTACCCCTGCGCTCGAAAGAAAGTCAAGGCAAGCGCGCGACGGGCTGCAAACGCCCGCGACCACGCGCAAAGAATTCGCGGGTTTGCCTCTGAGCTTCTCGCAAGGACGGCAGTTCCTTGACCATTGCCTGAATATCTGGGGAGGGTCCCAGCAAGACTTTGCAGAGTGCCGGCGCTGGCCGCGCGTCGGACCCGCCGCCGTGGCGACCCCTGACCTGAGCCTTGCGGATGACGGCCTCCAGGACCGGGGCCACAGAGGGGGCCCCGGGGTTCAGGGGCCCGAGGCGACGCCGTGTCGACAGAAATCGGCGGGGCATGGCGGGAGGCTCTGAGTGGTTGGGACTGAAGGGGAAGGCGCCGTGAAGGTCACCCAACGTCGGCGCCGGCGGCGTCAAGGCCCCCTCGCGGGCGAACTTCGTTTTGATCGAGGGCGGCTGCGGGACTGGCCCAGGCCGAAAAAGCGCCTCGGCGACCTCCCTGAATCGATCGACCGCGCTCTCGCACGAGTTCGAGTCCCTACGCCTTCGCCGTCACTCCTCGTCGTCCTGTTCCAGCTCGTCCTCGTCGCCCCGGCCCAGGTCCGAGCGGCCCCGCACGGCGCGAACGTAGTTTCTGGGAGGGGCGGGCTTGAAGTCCACGAGGACGCGGCCACTGTTGAAATCCACGACCCAGGCGAACTGAAAGCCGATGGTGTCGGTACTCGACGACCAGTAGTCGGACGCCGCCGTACAGCTCCCGGTCAGCACCGTGCTGCCCGTCGTACAGTTGTTGTTGAACTCCGACGACACCGACGGGAAGTTCATCCCGTAGTTCAAGATGCTCTGGAGCTCCTTCACGCTTGGCACGCGCCAGTCGTTGTACCCGGCAAAAGTCGTCGCATTCAGCGTAGCGACGTGGGTGTCGAAGGCGCCGTCCCACGTGTACACGTTGTGCTGGTCGTGGATCGAGCCGTCGTCGCTCTTCTTCTCCCACACGAGACAGGTGTTGTTGTCGGTGATCGTCCCGTCGCCGTTGTCGGTGTAGCTCAGCGTGGCGTCCGCCTGGATGTTCCCGTCGTCGCCCACGCGGTAGGAAGTCGTCTGCCCCGTCGCCGGGAACGCCCGCGGGGCATGGCCCTCCTTGCATCTCTGCGGGGGCGCGGCCCCTTGGGCGCCCCCCGCCCAGCACACTGCCAGTGCAACCGCGACTCCGATGAACTCCTGTCGCCTCGTCCTCATTGTTGGCCTCCTTCCTTGTCGCCGCTGTGGGTCGGGCCGGAAGACCTATGCCATGAACGCCGAGCGAGAGAGGGGCAAACGTCCACCACGCTCTGTATCGCAATTCCCCGGAATTCGCCGACGGTGAGTGCGGGCCTCCACTGGCCTACAGGATGGACAAGGGTGAGGTCTTGGCCGGGCTCCTGTCAATACTGAATGAAGACGGAGGCGGCGGTGACGAGGGACCACGCGCGCGTGGTGGTGCCGCTCCGGGGGGGGCACGAGGGTCGGTCGCGAGGCCGGTCCCGCACAATTCAGGGCGAGGCCGAAGCGCTTGAAACCGCTCAGATCGCCGCTGGCGGCTCGGCCTGGAGCGCTCGAAAGAACGTCAAGGTCGTCTCCCCGAACTTTCGCGTCCGGGACAGGACGAGCGTGCCCGACCCGGCCGCCGGCGGGCGCTTGGTCCGGTGCTGGGCGATCACGATCCCGTCGGAGGCGGCGAGCCCGGCCCGCGCCACCCCCTCGAGCGCCGCGTCGATCGCGTCCTCGTAGGGCGGATCGAGGAAGATGATCGTGAAGCGCTCCCCCGCCCGACCGAGGGCCTGGAGGGCCCGCCCCACGTCCTGGCGGACGACGCGGGCGCGCCCGGCCACGCCGAGCGCCTCGACGTTGGCCGCGAGCGCGCGGAGGGCCTGCGCGTCGCGTTCGACGAAGGTCGCGTGCACGGCGCCGCGCGAGAGGGCCTCGAGGCCCACGCCGCCCGCGCCCGCGTAGAGGTCCAGCACCCGCGCCCGGGGCAGCCACGGGCCGAGCGTGTCCATGAGCGCGAGCCGCACCTGGTCGGCAGTCGGCCGGGTCCGGCGCCCGCGCGGCGTCACCAGGCGTCGCCCCTTGAACTCGCCCGCGATCACGCGCACGGGCCTCCCCGTCGGCGGGGGCCGCGACACGGCCCCCCGCCCCGCGGGCCTGCCCGGTCGAGGGAGCCGCCCTCAGCCAACGGAGGCCAGGTCCAGTTTGCCCCGCCACCGCGCGAGCAGCGCGTGGCGGAGGCCACGATGGGCCGGCTCCCGGAGCTCCGGGTCGGCGGCGAGAATGCCGACCGCCTCCTGGCGCGCCTCCTCCAGGAGCGCGGCGTCCCGCACCAGGTCGGCGACGCGGAACTGTGGCAGGCCGGACTGGCGGGTGCCGAAGAACTCGCCGGGGCCACGCAGCCGGAGGTCCGCCTCGGCGATCCGGAACCCGTCGTTCGTCTCGGTCATGGCAGTGATCCGCTGACGCGCCTCGTCCCCGGCGTGGCCGCCCGTCAGCAGGATGCAGTAGGACTTCCAGGGGCCGCGCCCGACTCGGCCCCGGAGCTGATGGAGCTGCGACAGCCCGAAGCGCTCGGCGTGCTCGACCAGCATCACCGACGCGTTCGGGACGTCGATGCCGACCTCGACGACGGTCGTGGACACGAGGACGTGAATGTCGCCCGCCTTGAACCGGCGCATGACGGCCTCCTTCTCGGCCGGGCGCAAGCGCCCGTGCAGGAGGCCGACGGTGAGGTCGGGGAACACCTCGGCCCGGAGCCGCTCGGCCATCTCCGTCGCCGCCTTGAGGTCGAGCGCCGCCGACTCCTCCACGAGCGGATAGAGGACGTAGGCCTGTCGGCCCGCGGCGATCTGCTCCCGGATGAACGCGTAGATCTCGGGGCGCTTGGCTTCCGTCCGCGCCACCGTCACCACCGGACGGCGGCCGGGCGGGAGCTCGTCGAGCAGCGAGACGTCCAGGTCCCCGTAGAGGGTCAGCGCCAGCGTGCGCGGAATCGGCGTCGCCGTCATCACGAGCAGGTCGGGGTGCTCGCCCTTGGCGCGGAGCCGCGCCCGCTGCTCGACGCCGAAGCGGTGCTGCTCGTCGACGACCGTGAGCCCGAGCCGGCGGAACTCGACCCCTTCCTGTACGAGCGCGTGCGTCCCCACCACGCAGGCGAGCTCGCCGGCGACCGCCGCCCGGAGCCGCGCCGCACGCTGGCGCCCCGTCACGGCCGAGGTCAGCAGCGCGACCGGGAGGCCGAGCGGGGCCAGCAGCTGGCCGAACGTCACCAGGTGC
Organism: Candidatus Rokuibacteriota bacterium; assembly: GCA_003221455.1. GTDB lineage: Bacteria > Methylomirabilota > Methylomirabilia > Rokubacteriales > CSP1-6 > AR9. The sequence continues at coordinate 1,833 of QHRX01000107.1, read as the reverse complement.
TGCTCGGCGAGAATCTCGGTCGGCGCCATCACCGCGGCCTGGTAGCCGGCCTCGACGGCCGTCGCCACGGCGAGCGCCGCGACCACCGTCTTGCCCGACCCGACGTCGCCCTGGAGCAGGCGGTGCATCGGGTGCGGCGACGCCATGTCCGTCCGGATCTCGCCCCACACGCGCTCCTGCGCGCTCGTGAGGGCGAACGGGAGCGTCGCGCGCAGGCGCTCCCCGAGCTGCCCGCGCGGGTTCATCGCGATGCCGCGGGCGCGGGTCGTCCGGGCGCGGAGAATGCCGAGGCCGAGCTGGAGCACGAGGAAGTCGTCGAAGGCGAGCCGGCGCCGCGCGGTCGCGGCCGCGTGCTCCGTCTCCGGGAAGTGCGCGCTCCGGAGCGACTCGCCCAGCGTCGGGAGCCCCCGGCGCGCGCGGACCGGCTCCGGCAAGGGATCGACGATGGTCGTCCCGTGGGTCTCGACGAGGCGCCACAGGAGGGTCCGCAGGGGGCGCTGGCCGAGCCCTTCGGTCGCGTGGTACACGGGCACGAGGCGGCCCCAGTGGATCCGGTCGTCGTCGTCCGACTCGACGATCTCGAAATCGGGGTGCTGGAGCGTCACGGAGCCGCGGAAGCGCCCGACCTTGCCGTGCAGCACGAGCCGCTGGCCCCGCGCGAAGACGCGCTCGAGGTACGGCGCGTGGAACCAGCTGGCCGTCACGTACCCGGTCGCGTCCCGGAGCACCACCGCGAACGGCGCGCCCCGCCGGCCGCGCGGCGGGGGGCTCAGGCTGACGATGACGCCGGCGCACGAGTGGGTCTCGCCGGGCACGAGGGACCGGAAGGACGTCAGCCGGGTCCGGTCCTCGTGACGGTACGGGAGGAAGAAGAGGGCGTCCTCGACCGTCTCGAGTTCCAGGCGACGGAGCTGTCGGGCGCGAGCGGGCCCCACGCCTTTGACGAACTGGAGCGCGGTGTGGAGGCCCTCGGGCGCGGTGGCGGCGGGCGCAGAATCGGGTCGGGCCACCAGTTTGCCTCGTTCAGGCGCCTATGCTATAAGGGAAGACCGCGCCCAGCAACTAGAGAGAGGAGCACCGTCATGGCCCAGCGCTGCGCCGTCTGCGGGAAGCACCCCGCCGTCGGCAGCCGAATCAGCCACGCGCACAACGTCACCAAGCGCCGGTGGCTGCCGAACCTCGTCTCGGTCCGGACCGTCGTCGGGGGCGTCCCCAAGCGGCTTCGGGTCTGCACGCGCTGCGTGAAGGCGGGCAAGGTCACCAAGCGCGCCTGAACAACGGGTGCCAGGCACGGGGCGACGGTGCCTGGCACCGGATCGGGATGCCGGATCGGGATGAATGAGTGCCCGGTGGGAGGCCGCCACCCCCCACCGATGTCCCTGCACCACCTACTTCTTCTTCGTCTTCTTCGCTTTCTTTTTCGCCATTCGGGCGTCACCTCCTTCCGTGCGACGATGATCGGCCAGACCGGGGCGCGTTCCTAGCGCCCCTTCTTCTTCTTCTTCGCGGCCTTCTTCTTCATCGGATTGGTCACCTCCTTCCGGCTACAGCGGTCAGTAGCCCATCGCCTCGCGCCGAAGGTGCTCGGCCTGTTCCCGGCCCCGGCGCTCGTAGTGCACGAGATCGGCGTACAGCTGCGGGAGCGACACGACCTTGAAGCCCCCCTTCTCGAGCAAGCCCGCGAACACCCCCTGGTCGTAGGGCGAGAGCAGGTAGACCGTGCCGTCGCCCTCGGCCGGCCGGAGACCGAGGCCCGCCGCGATCGGCGCCGGGTCGCCCTCGAGGTAGCAGTGGATCGCCGGCATCCGGAGGTGGGCCGCCACCAGCGAGGCG
>QHRX01000201.1 GCA_003221455.1 Candidatus Rokuibacteriota bacterium | reverse complement strand
TTCGTGCCGATCGTCACGGCGCGGGCCCGGGCGACTGGCCAGCCGGCCTTCGCCGGGCCGGCGCGGGCGCTCTTGGGCCTGCTCCTCGTCCAGCTCCCGCTCGGCGCCGGCGCCTTCCTGGCGCGCTTCTCCGCTCTCGCCCTGCCGGGCGGTCGGGCAACCGGGCTCGCGCTGCCGGTGGTCCACCGGCTGGTGGCCGCGCTGATCCTGGGTCAGGTCGCCGCTCTCCTGGCGGTGCTCGTCCGGGCCGGGGGCGCCGCCGCCGACCCGGCTCGACGGGCGACCCGCCTCGAGACCGTGACGCTCCCGAGCGGTCCGTGACGCCGCCGACCGAGGCCCTGGCGGAGGCGGTCGCGCGCGAGCGGCGCCAGGTGGCGACCGACCTCTGCGCTCTCGCGAAGCCACGGGTGGTCCTGATGGTGCTCGTCACGACGATGGTCGGCTTCTACGTGGGCTCGACGGGTGCCCTCGACCTCAGCCGGCTCCTCCACCTGCTCCTCGGCACCGCGCTGGCCGCGGGCGGCACCCTCGCGCTCAACCAGTACCTCGAGCGGGACGTCGACGCGCGCATGCTGCGGACGCGGACCCGGCCCCTCCCCGACGGCCGTCTCCAGCCGCCAGAGGCGCTCGGGTTCGGTGCGCTCGTCGGCGTGGCCGGGCTGGCGTACCTGGCGGTGGCCGTCGGCGGGCTGGCCGCCCTCGTCACCGCCCTGACCGCCGTCCTCTACCTCTGCGCCTACACGCCGCTCAAGCTCCGGACGCCGTTCTGCATGATCGTCGGGGCCGTGCCCGGCGCGCTCCCGCCGGTGACGGGCTGGGTCGCGGCGCGCGGCGACCTGGCGCCGGGCGCCTGCATCCTCTTCGGCATCCTGTTCCTCTGGCAGCTGCCGCACACGCTGGCGATCGCGCGCCTGTACCGGGACGACTACGCTCGGGCGGGCGTCCGGGTGCTGCCGGTCGTCGACCCGGCCGGCGCCTCGACCGAGCGGCAGATCGTGCTCGGCTGCTTGGCCCTGCTGGCGGTCGGGCTCCTGCCGACGGTCTCCGGCCTCGCGGGCGGCACCTACTTCGCGGGCGCCCTCGTGCTCGGCCTCCTGTTCCTCGCCTGCGGCGCGGCCCAGGCGGTGGCACCGTCGCCGGCCGCGGCGCGGCGTGTCCTGTTCGCATCCCTGCTCTACCTGCCGGCGCTGCTCGCGCTGCTGGCACTCGACAAGTCATGATCCCCACCGACCCCGAGCCCGAGCTCCGGGCGCGGAACCGTCGCGCGGCCCGCCTCCTCCTCCTCGTGATGGCGGCCCTCGCGATCGCCACGCTCTTGGCGGGAGTCCGGTGGTGACCCGATGACCCCGACCGTGCTCGCGCCGCCACAGGAAGACCGCGCCCGGCGCCTTCCCCCGCCTCCGCTCTCGCCCCGGGACGGCGGTGACGGGCGCCCCCCCGAGCCCGCGCCGGAACCCCGGCCGCTCGACAATGCCCATCTCGCGCTCCTGGTCTTCCTCGGCGCCGAGACGATGCTGTTCGCCTCGTTCGTGATGGGCTTCTTCGTGCTGCGCACGCAGGCCGAGGTCTGGCCACCACCGCTGCAGCCGCGGCTGCCGGTCGCCGTGACGGCGCTCAACACGCTCTGCCTCCTGGCCTCGAGCGCGACGATGCTCGGCGCCCGGCGGGCCCTCGGGCGGGGCGACCGCGCGGCGCTCCTCCGCGGGCTCGGCGCGACGGCGGCGCTGGGGGCCGGCTTCCTCGCCGTGCAGGGCTGGGAGTGGGCGCGGCTCCTCCACTTCGGCCTTCGCGTGTCGTCCGGGACCTACGGCGGCACCTTCTACACGCTCATCGGGCTCCACGGGGCCCACGTGGTCGGCGCCCTCGCGTGGCTCGGCGCGGTCCTGCTGGGCGTCTGGGCCGGCCGGCTCGGGATGCACCGCGCCACCCCGGTCTCCCTGTGCGCGGTCTACTGGCATTTCGTGGTCGCGGTGTGGCCCGTCCTGTACGTGCTGGTGTACCTCTATTGACGATCCCTTCCCACACCCATCGGAGGAGACATGAGCCAGGTCGCTGAAATGCGCGCGGGGGCCGCCGTCGAGCCCGCCGAGACTCCGCTCACACCCGAGAGCTGGGGCAAGCTCGGGATGTGGATCTTCCTCGCCGGCGACGCGGTGGGCTTCGGCGTGCTGCTCGCGTCGTACGGCGTCATGCGGGCGACGAGCTTCGACTGGCCGAACCCCTATCACGTGCTCGGCATCAACCTCACGGCCTTCATGACGTTCCTCCTGATCTGCTCGAGCGTGACCATGGTGAAGGCCCTCGAGAGCCTCGGCGCGGGGGACCGGTCCCGGGCCCAGCTCTTCCTGCTCCTGACCGCCCTCGGCGGCGCGACCTTCGTCAGCCTGCAGGCCTACGAGTGGACGCACCTGATCGAGCGCGGCATGCGCATCGGCGGCAACCCGTGGGGGGCGACGCTCTTCGGCACCTCGTTCTTCATGGTGACCGGCTTCCACGGCCTCCACGTGACGGCCGGGGTCGTCTACCTGCTCAGCGTGCTCGGTGCGGTCTCCCGGCAGGCGGACGTCCGCGCGAAGTACAACATGGTGGAGATCACCGGCCTCTACTGGCACTTCGTCGATCTCGTCTGGATCATGGTGTTCACCTTCATGTACCTCATCTGAGACGGGGAGACCCATGGCGCAGACCGCGACGCACGCGCACCCGAGCTACATGGCGATCTTCTGGTGGCTGGCCGTCCTCACCGTGCTCGAGCTGGCCGTGCTCTTCACCGGGCTGCCGAAGGTCGTCGTCGTCATCCTGCTCTGCTCGCTCGCGCTGGCGAAGGCCTCGCTGGTGGCGATGTACTTCATGCACCTCCGCTTCGAGACGCGGACGCTCGGACTCGTGGCGCTCACGCCGCTGACGATCGGGACCCTGCTGGTGCTGCTCCTCGTGTGGGACGGCAACCCGCTCGGGCACCGGTCGCCCACGGCGCCGGCGGTCGAGGCGCCGGCGGCGCAGCACTGAGCGCCGGCGGGCACGGGCGGGTCACGCGGAGCCTCGGGTGAGCATCGGACTGACGGACCTGCCGGCGATCAACGCCGGCCTCAACGGCGCCGCCGCGGTCCTGCTCGCGGTCGGCCGGTGGCAGATCAAGCGGCGCCGGGTCGCCGCGCACAGGGTGTGCATGCTCGGGGCCTTCGCGGTGTCGATGCTCTTCCTCGCCTCGTACCTCACCTATCACGCGCACGTGGGCTCGGGCAGGGTCACGGGCCCCGGCACGCTCCGGCCGCTCTACTTCGGCATCCTCATCACCCACACGCGGCTGGCGGCGGCGGTCCCGATCCTGGCCGGGGCGACGCTCGTCCTCGGGCTCCGCGCCCGGTACGCGCGTGACGTCCGGATCGCGAAGTGGACCCTTCCGATCTGGCTCTACGTGTCGGTGACCGGCGTCATTGTCTACCTGATGCTCTACCGGCTGTTCCCCGCCGCGTGAGCGCGCATGTCGGTCCCGCCCGCGCTCGGGCGCGCGGCGCGCATCTTCCGGCGCGGGCTGCGGCTCACGTGTCCCCGTTGCGGCGGCGCGCGGCTGTTCAGCGGCTGGTTCACCATGATGCCCGAGTGTCCGCTGTGCGGGCTCCGCTACGAGCGGGCCCAGGGCTACTTCGTCGGCGCCATCTACATCAACTACGGCGTGACCGTGACGATCATGGTCGGCGGCGGCCTGCTCCTGTGGCGGTACACGGGATTCTCGACGGCGCGGCAGCTCGTGCTGTGGATGCCGTTCGGCGTGCTCTTCCCGCTCTGGTTCTTCCGCTACAGCCGGAGCCTGTGGCTGGCGCTCGAGTACACGCTGAATCCCGAGCCGTGACCCCGATGCTGCCGCCGCCGACGGCGTCTGCGCTCGACTTCGAGCTCCGCTAGGAGGCCCAGGGCATGTACCGACATATCTACGTACCGGTCGACAACTCCGACTACTCGAACCGGGCGATCGATCTCGCGGTCGAGCTGGGGCGCGCGTTCGGCGCCCGGCTCACCGGCATGCACGTGTACGCGGCCCGGCTGCACGACTACCGGTTCAAGCAGATGGAGTACACGCTGCCCGAGGAGTACAAGGACGAGACCGAGCTCGAGCGCCAGCGCAAGATCCACGACTCCCTGATCACGATGGGTCTCCAGCTGATCTCCGACTCGTACCTGGACGTGCTCGAGCAGAAGTGCCGGGAGGCGGGGCTGCCCTTCGAGAAGAAGATGCAGGACGGCAAGCATTACAAGGTCCTCATCGAGGACGCTCGGGCCGCCGATTACGACCTGATCGTGATGGGCGCGCTCGGCATGGGTGCCGTGCGCGACAGCCAGCTCGGCAGCGTCACCGACCGCTTCGTGCGGCGGGTCACCAAGGACACCCTGATCGTCCGGAACGCCGACCCGCAGCGGGACCAGCAGGGTGCGATCGTCGTCTGCATGGACGGCTCGCCCCAGGCCTTCCACGGGCTCAAGCTCGGCCTGGCCCTCGCCCGCGCCCTCGGCCGTCCGCTGCAGGCGGTCGCGGTCTACGACCCCTATCTTCACTACGCGATGTTCAACGGTATCGTCGGCGTCCTCAACGAGAAGGCGTCAAAGATCTTTCGCTTCAAGGAACAAGAGCAGCTACACGAGGAGATCATCGATACCGGGCTCGCGAAGATCTACCAGTCCCACCTCGAGATCGCGCGCAAGCTGGCCGCCGAGGACGGCGTCGAGCTCGCGATCACGCTGCTCGACGGCAAGTGCTTCGAGAAGATCCTGACCTTTGCCCGCAAGGAGCAGCCCTGGCTCTTGATCGTCGGCCGCGTCGGCGTCCACTCCGACGAGCACGAGGTGGACCTCGGGTCCAACACCGAGAACCTGCTGCGCCTGGCTCCCGGCAACGTGCTCCTGACCGGCGGCCGGTTCTACCCGCCCCTCGACGTCCGGGCCGAGGAGATCATCTCGTGGACGGAGGAGGCGGAGGCGCGGATGGAGCGGGTACCGCCGCAGATGAAGAACATCGCGCGCACGGCGCTGCTCCGCTACGCCATCGAGCAGGGGCACACCGTGATCACCTCCAAGGTGATCGACGAGGCGATGGCGATCTTCATGCCGGCGCGGATGGCCGAGAAGATGCAGATCCTGGCCGAAGACCTCGCGGTGGCAAAGCTTCGGGCCGAGAGCCAAGCGGTGACGGCGATCTGCTCTCACTGCGGCTACACGGTGAAGGGGCCGAACCCGGTCGTCCGGTGCCCCGTCTGCGGAGCCGGCGCCGACAAGTTCCAGCTCGTGAGCCGCGAGGCGGTGGAGGCGATCGCGGCCCAGGAGGGCGGGATCGCCGAGGAGGAGTCGCTGCCGGGCGTGGTCACGAAGTGGTCGGCCGACGCCCGGGACGCCCTCCGCGAGGTCACCGACGCCTACCTGCGGCGCCGCGCGAAGGCCCGCGTCGAGAAGTACGCGCGTTCACGGAGGATCGCGGTCATCACCTGCGAGCTGGCGCTGCCGCTCATCGAGGACACGGTCGGGCGGGACAAGCTCGGGGCCGGGTGGGAGACGCTGCTCGCGCGGACCAAGTTCACGCCGGCGGCGGAGACGCGGACCCAGGAGGCGACGGCCGCGGGCGCGTTTCGGTGGACGCCGGAGGCGGTGGCCCGTCTCAACCGGGTGCCGGCGGGCTTCATGCGCGACATGACCCGGGAGGAGGTCGAGAAGGTCGCCCGCGAGAAGGCCGTCCTGACGGTCGACCTGGCGGTGTGCGAGGAGGGGATCGGCCACGCCCGGAACACGATGAACGAGGTCATCGCGGGCTATATCAAGACCGGGCGGACCCCGTAGGGCCCGGGGGCGCGGAGTCGGGCGTGGCCGACTACACCGCCTACTCGGTGTCGTGGAACCTCACCCAGCGCTGTAACCTGGTGTGCGCCCACTGCTACATGTCGGCGTTCGCGGGCGCCGACACGCGCGGCGAGCTCTCGACGGAGGAGTGCCGCCGGGTGATCGACGAGATCGGGGCGATCAACTCGAACGTCCTCCTGATCCTCACGGGCGGCGAGCCGTTCCTGCGGCCGGACCTGTTCGACGTCGCCGCCTACGCGGCCGACAGGCGGTTCACGGTGGTCGTCGGCACGAACGGCCTCTTGCTCAGGGAGCGCGAGGCCCGGCGCATGCGCGCGGCCGGCGTGCTCGGCGCCTCCCTGAGCCTCGATTCCACCGATCGCGAGCGGCACGACCGCTTCCGCCACCTGCCGGGCGCGTGGGACGGCGCGCTCCGGGCGACCAGGGTCCTCCGGGCCGAGGGCCTCGACTTCTCGCTCCACATGTCGGTCACCGACTGGAACCTCGCCGAGATTCCAGGGATGATCGATCTCGCGCGGGAGCTCGGGGCCAAGGTCCTCAACTTCTTCTTCCTCGTGCGCACCGGGCGCGGCGCCGACCTCACCGACATCACCCCCGAGCAGTACGAGCGGGTGCTCACCTACCTGGCGAAGGTCCAGACGGTCCCACCCCTCGGGCCGGGCGGCCCCCCCGACCCCCCTCGGTCCGGCGGGTTCGAGGACCCGTGGTCGGCTCCGGTGGGGCGCGTGGGTGACCTCCTGATCCGAGCGAAGTGCGCCCCGCACTTCCGGCGCATCATCTGGGAGCTCGACCCGACCTCGCGGCTCCTCGGCAACTACGCCCACGGCGCCTGCCCGGCCGGAAAGTACTACTGCCGGATCACACCCGATGGCGATGTGACGCCGTGCCCCTACATGCCGGTCTCCGCCGGCAACCTGCGCCGCGCCTCCTTCGCCGACATCTGGCGGGGGGCCCCCGTGCTGGAGGAGCTACGCGAGAGGCGGCTCGGCGGGCGGTGCGGCGCCTGCGAGTTCTCGAAGATCTGCGGCGGTTGTCGCTGTCGCGCCTACGCGACGTCCGGCGACTACCTCGCCGAGGACCCCGCCTGCGCGTACCAGCCGGGGGCCCACGGCGGCCAGCCGATCGAGCTCCCGCCGTCCTTGACCTGGGGGCTCGAGGTGACGCACGAGATCGCGTGGGAGGAGGCCGCCCGTGCGCGGCTCCGGGCCGTACCGTCGTTCGCGCGCGGCATGGTGGTGAGGGCGGTCGAGGCGTACGCCCGTGGCCGGGGGCAGGCCGTCGTGACTGCCGAGGTGCTGGCCCAGGTGCGGGCCCAGTGGGGCGCGCGGTTCCGCCCTCGCGAGTGACCCGACGCATGCCGGACGATCCGGGCGGGCGGCGGTGCTCGGCGGACGGGTGGCCACCGACGCCCGCGCCTGGCCGACGGGCCGCTGCATGAGCGGCGAGACGAGCTTCCGGCAGGCGGCGTGGGCGTACCTCGCCTACGGGGTCATCTACTGGCTCAGCGCCCTCTACCTCCAGCTCCGCGTTTTCGAGGTTCGCCGGGCCGGACTCTTCTGGTTTGCGCTCGGCGCCCTCATTGCGCTCGGTGTCCCGTGGCTCCTCATCCGGCGCCGCCCGTGGTTCGAGCGCTGGGTCCTGAGCCGTCGGGATTTTGCCCGGCTGCTCGCGGTCCTCGTCTTCGCGCGGGCGGCCGCCGTTGGCTGGTTCGCGCTCGACGGGCCCCAGTCGCTACGGATGCCGCGCATGGGGGGCGGCGTCCCGCCGAGCCCGGCCAGTGCCTGGGCGATGGCGGTGGTCGCCCTCGCGGCGGGCGTGATGCTGGCGCGCGCGGGGTGGGCGGCCGGGGCGGGGCCCGAATGAAGAAGTACCGCGACATCGCCGGCGACGGCGGCTCGAACATCGTCGGGCAGGTCGAGGCCCAGCAGGCGCGGCTTCGGAGCCGGCTCGCCCGGATCCGGCGGAGCGTGGCCGTCGTCTCGGGCAAGGGCGGCGTCGGCAAGTCGACGGTGACCGCGAACCTGGCCGCCGCCTTCGCGCTCTCAGGCTCGGCGGTCGGCGTCCTCGACGCTGACCTCAACGGCCCCTCCATGGCGAAGCTGCTCGGCATCCGCGGCCAGCCCCTCACCACGGGCGCCGACGGCGTGGAGCCGCCGCGGAGCGCGCTCGGGGTCCGGGCGATGTCGATGGACCTCCTGCTGGCGGGCGACCGGACGCCGCTCGCGTGGGAGGCGACGACCCAGGCCGAGTCCCACACCTGGCGCGGCACGATGGAGGCCAACGCGCTCCGCGAGTTCCTGGCGGACACCGCCTGGGGCGACCTCGACGTGCTCATCCTGGACGTGGCGCCCGGCGCCGATCGCCTGCCGACTGTCCTGGGCCTCGTGCCCGGGCTCGCCGGCGTGGTCGTGGTCACGATCCCGTCCGAGGTCTCGCACCTGGTCGTGGGGAAGTCGATCACGGCGGCCAGACAGGCCGGCGCGGCCGTGCTCGGGCTCGTCGAGAACATGGCGGGCTACGTCTGCGCGGACTGCGGCGCCGTCAACCCGCTCTTCAGCGGTCCCGGGGGGCAGGCGTTGGCGGCGGAGTTCGGCGTCCCGTTCCTCGGGGCGGTGCCGTTCGACCCACGCCTGGCGGCGGCCGCGGACCGCGGCCTGGCCTTCGTCGCGGCCGACGCCCAGACCCCGGCGGCCCGCGCCCTCCTGGCCCTCGCCGCGACCCTCCGCGCGGCGCTCGAGCCCGCCGCCGGGGCCCGCGCGTGATCAGGCGCTTCTGCCTCCGGTGCGGGGCGGGGCTCAGGGCCCGTCGCGAGGCCGGTCGGACCCGCCGCGTCTGTCGCCGGTGCGGGTGGACCTACTACGGCAACCCGGCTCCGGCGGCCGTGGCCGCGCTCGTCCGGGGCGACCGGGTGCTCCTCGCGCGCCGCGCGGGGCCGCCGTGGGCCGGCACGTGGGACCTGCCCGGCGGCTTCGTCGAGCAGGGCGAGTCGGCGGAGCAGGCGCTCTGCAGGGAACTCCGCGAAGAGCTCGGGATCCGGGTCGGCCGGGCGCGGTACCTCGGCTCGTACCCCGACGAGTACGGGCCGGGCGGCCAGCCCGTGCTCACGCTCGTTTACCGGGCGGCGCCGGGGCGGGGACGGATCGGCGCGCGGGACGACGTCGCGGAAGTGCGGTGGTTTGCCCTCGACGCGCCGCCGCGCGAGATCAGGTTCCCGTCGGTCCGCGCGGCGCTCCGGGACCTGCGGCGGCTCAGGGACAGGTGACGCTGGGGTCGAGCTGGTAGTTCTTCATCTTGTAGGTCGAGACGAAGTCGTCCTCCGCCAGGCGCGTCAGGCGCAGATTCTCCAGCGAGGTCTCCCCGTCCCACAGCCGGATGTCGGCCCGATCGGCGAACGCCCGCGGCGCGATCCTCCCCGCCAGGAAGTCGAGCGCGGAGGCCTTGTCGATGAAGACGGCGACCGTCTCGTGGATCGGGCGATCGCTCGCCGCCCGCACCGACTGCTTGAGCCACTCGAGGATGATCGTGAAGCCCTCGACCCCGGGATCCGCGGTGAGCGCCGGGCTCCGGGCCATGCGCTTGAGGAGCGCCGCCACGTAGCGCGCGTACATCGCCGCCGCCTGGTTCGCGACGGTCAGCCGCGCGAAGTCGGGCGAGGCCTCCTGCTCGATGAAGACCCGCATCGACAGGTACCGGCTGTCGCCGCCGCCGAGGTGCTTGGGCCGGTAGAAGCCGAGGGAGTGTTCCTGCACCTCGAGCCACGGGATGCAGTGATAGATGCCGCTCGCGAGCGCGCGCAGCTCCTCGGCGTACTTCCGACCGAGCTCCCGGCCCTTCTCGCTCGTGTACTGGTCGAGGGGCAGGAGGGCCCTGTCGGCGGGCGCCGCGACCGCTCGGCCCACGCCGCCGGCGAGGGTGAAGAGGAGAGGAAGCGCGACGGCGGCTGCTCCGGCGAGCAGCCTACTTCTCAAGAATCTGCTCCGTGCTGACGGTGATCGGCTTCCCCCACCATCCCTGGCTGCGAGCGAGCGCGATGTCCTCGCGCGTCACTCGCGCCGGCGCCCCCGAGCGATTCCGGAGCGAGAACGCCAGGTGCTCGCCGGAGGCAAAGTGGCTCGGATGCTCCTTCCAGGTCGTCCACTCCTCGCTGGACGCGCAGGCGGCCGTGAGGAGCGCAGTCGTGACGATCGCGAGCGCGTGAAGCCGATCTCTCCGCATTTGTCACCCCTTACGTGACCATGATGGCGAGCGGCCGGCCCAATGCTACTTAATCCGTCGGGCGAGCGCAACCGGATGGTAGACTCGGGCGCTATGAGAGACGCTCTGTTGGACGCCGACATCGTCGGGGGCAGCGGGCCCGCGGCCGTCCAGTTCGAAGCGGGGAGCCCGGGCGCCGGAGCGTAACGGTGGCGGGTCCGCTGGTCGTCCACGAGCCGCCCGAGTCCGTGCGGCGCCCCGTCATGCTCCTCGCGTTCAGCGGCTGGAACGACGCCGCCGAGGCGGCGACGACGGCGGCGCGCTTTCTGGCCGGGGCCTGGGGGGCGCGGAAGTTCGCCGAGATCGATCCGGAGGAGTTCTTCCACTTCGGGCTCACGCGGCCGCACGTGCGGTTCCGGGCGGGCTCCGAGAGCGAGCGCGAGATCGTGTGGCCGGCGACCGAGTTCTCGATCGCGCAGTCGCCGGGCCTTCCGCGCGACGTCATCATCGGCGTGGCGCCGGAGCCGCACCTCCGATGGAAGACCTACTGTGCAACCATCCTCGAGCTCGGGCGACGCTGCCACGTCTCGCTCGTGCTGACGCTTGGCGCGCTGCTGGCCGGGGTGCCGCACACCCGGCCCGTACGCCTGGTCGGCGGCGCCTCGGACCCGGAGCTGGCGACCCGGCTCGGGCTGCGTCCCACGAAGTACGAGGGCCCCACCGGCATCGTCGGCGTCCTCGGCGCGGCCTGCCGGGACCAGGGCGTGCCGACGGCGAGCCTCTGGGCGAACGTGCCGCACTACGTCGCGGGCATCGAGAATCCGAAGGCGGCCCTGGCCCTGGTGGAGCGCGTGCTCGGCTTCGTGTCCGCCACGGTGGACCTCAGTGAGCTGACCGACGCGACCCGGCAGTTCGAGGAGAGCCTCCACGAGGTCGTCGCGCAGAACGCGAAGATCGCCGCCTACGTCAAGCGCCTCGAGGCGAGCGAGGCCGCCGAGGAGGGAGCCGGGCCGGAGGCGGGCCCACTGCCGCCGGCGGCCGACCTCATGGCCGAGATCGAGCAGTTCCTCCGCCAGCAGCGGCCCGACTGACCGCCGTGGAGACGTGACGCCGCGGCAGTCCGCTCGGTGTGTGCTGGGGCTCGTGCTGGCGCTGGCCCAGCCGGCCGCGGCCGGGATCCGCGTCACCTTCTCGCCGACGACCGTTCGGCCGGGCGACGTCAGCCTCGTGATCGTCCAGGGCGTCGACGACGGAGCAACGCTCGAGGGCTCGGTCGTCGGTCATCCGCTCGTGTTCTTCCCCTACGCGCGAGTGACCGCCGCGCTGGCGGCGGTCGACTTCGAGACCCGCCCCGGCCGCTACACCTGGAAGATCGCCGTACAGGACGGGCCGGGCGAGCCGCGCGCGCTGTCGGGCCGCCTCGTCGTCAGTCCCCGCCGCTTCCCCGTGGAGCGGCTCACGCTGCCGCCGGCGATGGTGGATCTCGACGTGGAGACGACCCGCCGGGCCGACGCGGAGCAGGCGCAGCTGCGTACGGTCTTCGGCATGGTCACCCGCGAGCGGCTCTGGCGGGGGCGCTTCACGCCGCCGGTCGCCGCCGCGGGCGCCGGTCACGGGTTCGGCGCCCGCCGGGTCATCAACGGTCGACCCCGGTCGGCCCACGCCGGACTCGACTACGCGGCCGAGCGGGGCACGCCCGTCGTCGCGACGAATGCGGGCCGGGTCGCGCTCGTCGCCGACTTCTTCTTCCCGGGGCGCCTCGTCGTCATCGACCACGGGTTCGGCCTGCACACGGCCTACTTCCACCTCGATCAGGTCACGGTCGCCCCGCAGGAGCTCGTCGAGCGGGGCCAGCCGATCGGCGCGGTCGGGGCCACGGGGCGGGCGACCGGCCCGCACCTGCACTTCACGGCGGGGGTCGGCCGGGCCCGGATCGATCCGGCGGCGCTCTTGCGCCTGACCCCCCAGGACTGACCGGTCTCGCGGATTCGCCGGCCGCCGACTAACGGCGCCGCCGCGCCTTCGCTCCGCCCTTTTTGGTTTTCGACCGCTTCGCCCGGGCCTTGGCCGGCCGCTTCTTGGTTGCCTTGCGCGAGGCCTTCGCCCGGGTGGCCGTCGCCTTTGGACGAGGCTGGCTCTTGGCCTTTGGCGGGGCCGGGCGGGGCGGCGACATCGGCAGGTGGTGCATCGGCTCCATCGGACTCGGAGCCGGGGCAGGAAGCGGCGTTCCATAGGTGTCGTAGGGGGGCACGCGTTCCATGACCTACCTCCTGGTCAAAGGCTTCAGGTTAGACGCGGTTGTATCACGTGACCTCCGCCTGCACGAGCCAAATCAGTCGAGGCGGAGCCTCCCCGTGAGCGTGGTGACGGCCTCGCCGCCGACCCGGACGCGCGCCGGGCGGCCGCGCTCCACGCAGAGCTCGACGGTGAGGCGCCCCGGCCGCCCGAGCCCGTCGCCCTGTTCCGCGATGAAGCGGATCACCTCCCCGTCGCCGGCGAGGTGTCCGGCCTGTCGGAGCCAGACGGGCAGCGCGGCGTGGACCGAGCCCGTGACGGGGTCCTCCGCGACTCCCAGGTGCGGCGCGAAGAAGCGCGAATGGGTCTTCGAACTGGGGTCGACGCCCTCGAGGGCCACCGCGCAGATGCCGCGGAGCTTCCCGGCAGCGGCGGTCCGGGAGAGCGCGCCCAGGTCGGGCGCGAGCCGGCGCAACGGGGCGAGCGCCGGCATCGGGACGAGGAGGTCGCCCTCGCTCGTGAGGGCGGGCGGCGCCCACCCGCCGAGCGTGGCGATGCCGAGCGCGGCGAGCACGTCCCCGAGCTCCCCCGTAAACCCCGAGCAGCGCGGAAGGGCGGGCTCGAGCCAGATCATGACGCGCGCGCCGAGCTCCACCTGGACGGCCAGCGGCCCGCCGACCGTCTCGAAGGTGATCCGGTTCTCGCGCAGGCCGCCGCTCTCCCGGAGCGCGTGGACCGTCGCCACCGTGGCGTGGCCGCAGAAGGCGACCTCGTGCCCCGTCGGAGTGAACCAGCGGAGGCGGAGGCCCGACCCCGGGCCGTCGGTGCGGCTGAGGAAGGCGGTCTCGGACACGTTCATCTCCGCCGCGATCCGCTGCATGTCGAGGGTGGAGAGCTCGTCGGCGTCGAGGACGACCCCCGCCGGGTTGCCGCTGAACGGCCGCGCGGTGAAGGCGTCGACCTGGACGACCGGGACCGAGCGAGGCATCTCAGACGGCGATCCGGCGCCGGAGGCGCGCCGCGTCGGCGGCGAGCGTGCGGTTGGACCAGACGGTGAGGGCCGAGCGGGCCAGGATGCCGCGCACCGCCGCCCGGGAGAGCTTGATGCGCCGCTCCGGCGCGAGGAACTCGGGGGAGGTGGCGAGCACCTCGAGCGTGCCGAGCCCGATCAGGAGCGGCCACGCGCAGGCGAGCCGCATGCGGACCTCGGCACGCGGGATCTCGAGTGTGTAACGCCACGCGACCTCGTAGTGGTCCAGGGTCAGCCGTAGCAGCCGCTCGAGCAGCGGGCGTGCCCGGGCGGCGGCGCGGGGATCGAGGAGATCCGCGGGGACCAGGCCGAGCGCCTGCAGCTCCCGCCGCGGGAGGTAGCAGCGGCCGATCCGGAGGTCGCGCGGGAGGTCCCGGAGCACGTTCGTCAGCTGCAGCGCCTTGCCGAATCGCACGCCGCGCGCCTTCATGAGCGGCAGGTCCCAGCGGGCGAGCCGCCGGCGGTGGGCCACGTGGATCTCGGTCCAGAACTCGCCGACCGACCCGGCGACGAGGTAGGTGTAGCGGTCGAGATCGTCCAGCGACTCGATCGCTCGGAGCGCCTCCGCCGCCTCGCCCGGGAAGTGCGTGAGGTCGAAGCGGATCCCCTCCGTGATCGTCGCGAGCGCCGTCCGGACGCGCGTGGCGTCGGCCGCGGGGAGCCGGTCGAGGGCGGCGAAGCACTCGGGCAGCCGCTCGAGCAGCCGGCGCTCGGCCGGATTGTCCTGGACCTCCGCGAGAGCGGTCAGATGGGGGACGACTCCCCCCGCGGCGAGGGCGCCTCTGAGCGCCTCGAGCTGACGGAGGCGGTCCTGCCGGTCGACGAGCCGCGTGTCGGCGATGGTGTCGGCGGCGCGGGCGAAGAGGTAGGCCAGGCCGATCGGCGCCCGCAGGCTCTGGGGGAGGATGGTCAGCGAGAGGGCGAACGTCCGGCTCACCTGCCGCAGCAGGTCGAGGGGCATCAGTCGTAGTCGAACGGCCGCGGCGGGGGGTCGGGCGAGTCCTTCGCCTTCTTCAACCCTTCTTGGAACTTCCGGTCGAGCACCTTGCCCTTCTGCTTCTCGGCCTCGAGCTCTCGCCGGAACCGTTCCTCGCGCGCGGCGGGCTGCTTGCGGAGCGCATCGAACGCCGCGCCGAGGTCGTCGGCCGTCCGCTTTGGCGGGGGCAGTTCGTGCGCGATGACGGCGGCCAGCTCGCCGTCGATCGTCAGCTTGGCCTGGCAACACGGGCAGGTGACGACGAACGAGTGCTTCGCAGCCATCGAGCCCTCACGCTAGCAGCCCGCCCCGGAGGCGTCAAGGAGGATGCTGGCCGGCGGGGCCCTGCCCACGGCGCCCGACACGACCCACCCCGTCTCGCCGCTCGCCTGCCGAGGGCGTCCCGAGACCGCCGGAGGCGCTCGTCGATGGCCTCGCCGGGGCCCGGGCCCGCGACGTCCGGCGGGCGGGAGTAATATGGGCCATGCCCGAGCTCAGCAACACCTTCTCCTGGTCGCGCAGCCGCGACCACACCTTCCAGGAATGCCGGCGGCGCTACTTTTATCAGTACTACGGGGCGTGGGGCGGCTGGGAGGCCGACGCGCCCGCCGAGACACGGAGGCTCTACGTCCTCAAGCAGCTCTCCTCGCGGCAGCAGTGGGCGGGCCGGGTCGTCCACGACGCCGTGGAGATGGCGCTCCGCGCATTCGCCCACGGCCGCGAGCTGCCGCCGGAGCCGTTCATCCGGGACGTCATCGAGCGCATGCGCCAGGACTGGCGGAGTTCCCACGCCCGGCGGTATTGGGAGAATCCGAAGACGGCCGCCCTCTTCGAACACGAGTACGGCGTCGACGTCAAGGCCGAGACCTGGCAGGCGCTCTCCCGCCACGTCGCGACCTGCGTGCGCACCTTCTTCCGGCTGCCGCTCCTCGCCGAGATCCGGCGCACGCCTCTCGAGCACTGGCTGATCGAGTACTCGTCCAAGGCCTTCGAGTTCGACGGCACCGCGATCTGGGTGGCCCCGGACTTCGGCTACTGGACCGCCGAGGACCGGCTCGTCCTCGTGGACTGGAAGACCGGCGCATCGGATCCCGAGGCCACCGCCTTCCAGCTCGGCTGTTACGCCTTGTACGCGAACGAGGTGCTCAAGCGGCCGCCCGACCGGGTCGACCTCTTCGAGGCGAATCTCCGCCAGGGCGTCGTCACCGGTGTCCACTGGGACGACGGCCGGCTCGAGGCGATCCGGGAGAGGATCCGCTTCTCCGTCCGCTCGATGAAGGTCTACCTGGCCGACCCGGAGGCGAACGTCGCGGTGATCGACAACTTCGAGCGCACCGAGGATCTGCGCCTCTGCCGCTGGTGTAACTTCCGCGCCGTCTGCCGCCCTGAACTCTAGGTCCGCTCCCCGCCGCGCGACGGGGTGAGCGGGCCCGGCCGAGCCCGGCTCGCTACCGCGGGGCGCAGAGGAAGTCGAAGTCGCAGCCCTGGGGCGCCTGGAGGACGTGGTCGACATAGAGCCGACGGTAGCCGCGCGCGAGCGACCGGGCCGGGCGGCGCCAGGCCGCTCGGCGGCGCGCCAGTTCGGCCTCCGGGACCAGCAGGTCGAGCCGTCGCGCCCCCGCGTCGAGGACGATCTCGTCGCCGTCCTGGACGAGTGCCAGCGGGCCGCCGACGGCCGCCTCCGGCGCCACGTGGAGCACGACCGTGCCGCCGGCCGTCCCGCTCATCCGCGCGTCCGAGATCCGCACCATGTCCCGCACCCCGGCGGCGAGGAGCTTTCGCGGGATCGGCAGCGAGCCGGCCTCCGGCATGCCCGGGCCGCCGACGGGACCGGCGTTCTGGAGCACGAGGACGGAGTCGGGCGTGACGGGGAGCGCGGGATCGTCGACGCGGACCTGGAGGTCGGCGAGATTCCGGAACACGCACGCCGGCCCGCGGTGCTGCAGGAGCGCCGGGGCGGCGGCGGACACCTTGAGCACCGCTCCGTCGGGCGCCAGCGATCCCCGGAGGATCGCGAGGCCGCCCTCCGGCCGGAGCGGGCGGTCGAGCGGGGCGATCACGTCCTGCCAGCTCCCCGGCTCGGGCACGAGCTCGAGCGTCGCGCCGAGCGTCCGACCGAGGACGGTGAGGGCCTCGAGCCTCAGCAACGGACGGAGCACCCGCAGGACGGCGGGGATGCCGCCCGCCTCGGCGAGGTCCTCCATGTGGTACGCGCCGGAGGGCCGCAGGTTGGCCACGAGCGGCGTCGTCCTGGCCGCGCGGTTGAAGTCGTCGAGGTCGAGTGCGACCCCCGCGCGGCCCGCGATCGCCGGGAGGTGGACCACCGCGTTCGTCGAGCCGCCGACGGCCATCAGCACCCGCACCGCGTTCTCGAACGCGGCGCGGGTCAGGATCTTCGACGGGCGCAGGTCGTCCTGGACCATCTCGACGATGCGGCGACCCGCGGCCTCCGCCAGCCGGAGCCGCCCGGCGAGCGGAGCCGGCACCGCCGCCATGCCGGGAAGCGTCATGCCGAGCGCCTCCGCGATCGCCGCCATCGTGCTCGCGGTTCCCATCACCATGCAGGTGCCGGTGGACGGGAAGAGCTCGCCCTGGACGGCCTCGAGGCGGGCGGCGTCGAGCGCACCCGCCCGGTGCTCGCTCCAGACGCGACGGCAGTCGGTACACGCACCGAGACGCGTGCCCTCGAAGCGGCCCGTGAGCATCGGGCCGGCGGTGACGACGATCGCGGGCCGGTCGGCGCTCGCCGCGCCCATGAGCTGGGCGGGCAGGGTCTTGTCGCAGCCGCCGAGCAGGACCACGCCGTCCATGGGCTGGCCCAGGATCATCTCCTCGGTGTCCATCGCCATCAGATTGCGAAAGAGCATGCTCGTCGGCGAGAGGTAGATCTCGCCGAGCGAGATCGTCGGGAACTCGAGCGGCAGTCCGCCCGCCTGGAGCACGCCGCGCTTCACGGCCTCGGCGACCTCGCGCAGGTGGCGGTGGCAGGGATTGAACTCGCTCCACGTCTGGGCGATGCCGATGATCGGGCGCGCGAGGTCCTCGCGCGTGAGCCCGGCGCCGCGGGCGTAGGCGCCGCGGATGAAGAGGCTGAAGGCGGGATCGCCGTAGTCGGTGAGCCCGCGGCCGATGCCGCGCGGCGTCTCGCCGCCGGCGGTGGCGTCGCTCATGACCGGCGGATTGTCTCCCCGCGCTCGGGAGGAGGTCAAGCGCCCGCGGGGCAGGGGTGTATACTTGGCCGATGAAATTCCGGCGGACGCTGCTCTTCGCGTGCGTCGGCGCGCTCGTGGCCCCGGTCGGCGCGGTCGCGCAGGATCCCTACAAAGGGCTCGACCTGATCAAGCCCGCCCGCGTCCAGCCCGCGAAGGACTTCGTGAGCCCCGCCCCCGACGGCAAGCCGGTGAAGCTCGCCGACTACCGGGGGCGGGTCGTGTTCCTGAACTTCTGGGCCACGTGGTGTCCGCCCTGCCGCGAGGAGATGCCGGCCATGGAGCGGCTCTACCAGCGCTACAAGGACAAGGGGCTCGTGGTGGTGGCGGTCTCCATCGACGCGGACATGGTCGTGATCCCGCCCTTCCTCAGGCAGAACAAGCTGACGTTCCCGGTCGGCCACGATCCCAAGATGGCGCTCGCGGAGCGCTACGGGGTGCGCGCGCTGCCGTCGAGCTTCCTGATCGACCGGCGCGGCAACCTCGCCGCCCTCGCCATCGGCCCGCGCGCGTGGGACACGAAGCCCTCCTACGCGGTCATCGAGTCCCTCCTCGACCACCGATAGCCCGGGGGGCCCGGCCCCCGCCCGCCGATGATCGCGCGCGTCCGCGTTCCGGCCACCTCGGCCAACCTCGGTCCGGGCTTCGACACGCTGGGCCTCGCGCTCACCCTGTACAACGAGCTGACGCTCGCCGAGGCTGACCGTGTCACGGTCTCGGTGCAGGGGGAGGGGCAGGGCCAGCTGCCCGCCACCGCGGCCAACGTCGTCGCCCAGGCGGCGCGCGCGCTCTTCGAGGCGGCGGGCCGACGGTTCACCGGCGTCGCGATCGAGTGCGTGAACCGGATCCCGCTCAGCCGCGGGTTGGGCTCGAGCGCGGCGGCGTGGCTCGGCGGGATGCTCGGCGCCAACGCCCTCGCGGGGACGCCGCTCGACCGCGCGGCGCTCCTGGCCCTCGCCGCGCGGGCCGAGGGGCATCCCGACAACGTCGCGGCCGCGCTCCACGGGGGCCTCACCGTGTCGTGCGAGACGCCGGCGGGCGTCCTCGCCGTGTCGGTGCCGCTCCCCGACACGATCCGCTGGGTCGTGCTGATCCCGGAGCTGACGAGCGCGACCGCGGAGGCGCGCGCGGTGCTGCCGCCGACGGTGCCGCGAGCCGACGCGGTCTTCAATATCCAGCGCGCGAGCCTGCTCCTCGCGAGCCTCCAGGCCAAGCGCGTCGACCTGCTCCACGCGGCCATGCACGACCGCCTCCATGAGCCCTACCGGCTCACGCTGTTTCCGTGGATGCCGGCCGTCGTCGCGGCGGCGCGCGCGGCGGGCGCGCTCGGGTGCGTGCTGAGCGGCGCCGGCCCCTCCCTGCTCGCCGCCGTCGCCGAGGATCCCGGCGGCGTCGGTCGGGCGATGACCGCGGCGCTCAGCGCCGCCGGCGTCCCGGGCCAGGCCCGCCTGCTCGACGTGGACACGAGGGGCGCGGTCGTCGAGGCCGGCTAGGCCATGGCGCCGGGAGGGCCCGGACGGCTTGACTCGGCGGGAAGGCCGACGCTACCATGGCCCGGAGCCCGCAGGTGATCAAAAACGATCGCTGGATCAGAGAGATGGCACTCACGAAGGGGCTCATCAACCCCTTCCAGGAGAAGCAGGTGCGGCAGGGCACGATCTCCTACGGGCTCTCGTCGTACGGCTACGACATCCGGATCGCCGACGAGTTCAAGATCTTCACGAACGTCAACAACTCGATCGTGGACCCCAAGCACTTCGACCCGCGGTCGTTCGTCGACTTCAAGGGCGACGTCTGTATCATCCCCCCCAACTCGTTCGCCCTCGGCCGCTCGATCGAGTACTTCAAAATCCCCCGCAACGTGATGACGATCACGGTCGGCAAGAGCACGTACGCGCGGTGCGGCATCATCACCAACGTGACGCCCTTCGAGCCCGAGTGGGAGGGGTTCGTCACGCTCGAAGTATCGAATACGACCCCGCTGCCTGCTAGAATCTATGCTAACGAGGGGATCGCCCAGGTCCTCTTCTTCGAGTCTGACGAGGCCTGCCTGGTCTCCTACGCGGACCGGCAGGGGAAGTACCAGGGCCAGCGGGGGATCGTACTCCCCACCGTCTAGCCCCGGGGCCGGTCCCGGAAGGGACCAGGAGGCGATCGGTCCAATGGCAGAGCAGACGAAGAAGGAAACGCGGCCGACGAAGCCTAGCGACGGCGGTGACGCCGGGACGGCCAACCCCGAGGTCGCCAAGAAGGGCAAGAAGATCAAGGAAGACGTGGACAAGCTCCTCGACGAGATCGACGACATCCTCGAGGAGAACGCCGAGGAGTTCGTCAAGAGTTACGTCCAGCGGGGAGGGGAGTAGCGTGCCGATCTACGAGTACGCCTGCGCGGCCTGCGGGACCGAGTTCGAGAAGTACGTCGCCACCGTGGCGGCGGCCGTGGTGTGCCCCGAGTGCGCGAGCGCCCGGATCAAGCGGCGGCTCTCCCTGGTCGGCGTGAAGACGGGCGCCGTCATGTCGACCGGCTCCGCCGGCGGCGGCTGCTGCGGCGGCGGCTGCGGCTGTCACTGACCGACCCCGTCCCCCGCCCCGGACGTCGAGGCCCGGTCGCGCCCAGCGCATCCTGACCTTCCCGCCGTGTATCTTAAGGTCCGATGACGGAGAAGATCCGCCTCACCTCCTACGCGGCCTGCGCCGGCTGAGCGTCGAAGATGGCTCCTGGAGACCTCCAGGAGGTGCTGGAAGGCCTGAAGCTCGGTGAGACCGCGCGCGCCCACCCCGAGCTGCTGGTGGGCCTCGGCCGCGCCGACGACGCGGCCGTGTACCGCGTGGCCGACGACGTGGCGATCGTCCAGACCGTCGACTTCTTCCCGCCGGTGGTGGACGACGCGTACACGTGGGGCGCGATCGCCGCCGCCAACGCGCTCTCGGACGTCTACGCGATGGGCGGGCAGGTCCTCTTCGCGCTCGCCGTCGCGGGCTTTCCGCGCGAGTTCCCGAAGTCGATCGTGACCGAGGTCTTCCGCGGCGGCGCCGAGAAACTGGCGGAGGCGGGCGGGGTCCTGGCGGGCGGCCACACGGTCGTGGACGCGGAGCCGAAGTACGGGTTGTGCGTCACCGGGCGGGTCCACCCCGAGCGCATCTTCCTCAAGGGCGGCCTCGCCGCCGGCGACCGGCTCTTCCTCTCCAAGCCCCTCGGCACCGGCGTGATCGTGACGGCCGCGAAGGCCGACGCCGCCGGCCCGGACGTCCTCGACGGGGCCGTGCGGAGTATGCTCCGGCTGAACCGCGTCGCGGCCGAGGTCGCCGAGCGCGTCGGCGTCCGCGGCGCGACCGACGTCACGGGCTTCGGCTTCCTCGGCCATGCCGCCGAGATGGTGCAGGCCGCGGGGGCGGGGGTGTCGATCGACGCCGCGCGGCTGCCGCTCTTGGAGGGCGCCCAGGCGCTGGCCGACAAGGGGCACTGGAGCGGGGGCATGAAGCGGAACCGTCGGTGGGTTGAGGCGACCCTCGGCGACCGGCTCTCGATCGGCCCGGGGCTCGGGCCGGGGCTGGCGGGGCTGCTCTTCGAGTCTGAGACCTCGGGCGGGCTCCTCTTCGCGACCCCCCCCGCGACGGCCGGCCGGGTGCGGGAGGGGTTCCGGGCGCGCGGCGAGCCCTGCTGGGAGGTCGGCGAAGTCACGCGCGAGGTGGGCATCCGCGTCGGGTAACCCGCCGACGACGGGGGGCTCCCGGCGGCGCCTGGGGTCTAGCGGGGCTGTGTCTGCTGCTTCAGGAAGGCCAGCAAGCGCTTCTTCAACTCGGGTGGGAGCTCGTCCTCCCTGAGCCGGTTCGCGGCGGCGATCGTTCCCTTGTAGGTGTTGACGAACGCGATGCAGGGCCGGCAGCCTTCGAGGTGCCATTCCAGGAGCTTGGCCTGATCGCCGGGGAGCGTCCCGTCCAGGTAGTCGCCCAGCACCTCGGCGATCCTCGCACACTCCATGGCCTCGCTCATCATTGACACTCCTATTATAGCTCCATGCCCTTAAGGATGCGGGGCCGGGCGGCACCGATTCTCCAGCTGGCCCGCGCGGCCTGACGGCCTGGTCCCCCCCCGCCGATGACGCTCCGCGCCGCCCTGCTGACGCCCTTCGCCCCCCCCTCGGTCCGCGGCAACGCCATCACCGTCGACCGGATCGCGAGGGGGCTCGCGGAACGGGGGCTCGACGTCCGCGTCTGGGATCTCTCGGTGACCCCGGAGGCGGCGGTCGAGGCCGGGATGGGATTATACCGTCCCGCCCTGGTCCACGCCTTCCACGCTTTCCGGGTCGGGCCGCTGGCCCTGCGGCTCGCGCGCCGCGTGGGCGCGCCGCTCCTCGTCACGGTCACCGGCACCGACGCCAACGACGACCTCGTCGATCCCGAGCGCGCCCCCGCGGTCCGCCAGGTCCTCGAGGGGGCGCGGGCGATCGCCGTGTTCCACGAGTCGATCCGGGAGCGGATCGCCGGGGCGCTGCCCGGCGTGGTCAGGCAGATCGCGGTGGTCCCGCAGAGCGTCCGGCTGCCGCCGGGGGAGCCCTTCGACCTCGCCGCGCGGTGGCCGCTCCCCGCCGACCGGGTCCTCTTTGTGTTCCCCGCCGGCGTCCGGCGCGTGAAGCGGCCGCGTTTTCCGCTCGCCCCCTTCGACCGGCTCGCGGCCGGGCGGCCCGAGGTGCGGCTCCTCTACGTGGGCCCGGTCCTGGACCCCCTCGAGGGTGAGGCGCTCCGGGCGGAGATCGCCCGGCGTCCGTGGGCCCACCACCTCGGCGCCGTGCCCCACCCGCAGATGCGCTGGCTGCTCGAGGCCGCGGACGTCGTCATCAACGCGTCCGCGGCCGAGGGCGGCATGGCCAATTCCGTGCTCGAGGCGATGGCGGTCGGCCGGGCCGTCCTCGCCTCCGACATCGAGGGCCACCGCTCGCTCGTCGAGGACGGCATCACCGGCCTCCTGTTCAGGACGGAGGAGGAGCTCGAGGCGGGCGCGCGGCGTCTCATCGACCAGCCAGGTCTCCGCCGTGCGCTCGGCCACGCCGGGCAGGACAAGCTCCGCCGCCTCTACCCGCCCGAACGCGAGCTCGACGACTACCTGGCGCTCTACCAGCGGCTCGCTGGGGCCCACCAGACGTGACCGAGGGTCGCGCGAAGGCCGAGTTTCGTTGACTGGTATGCCAGGCCGTCCCATAATATTAATGACGGCGGACGGATCCACGGCACTGCCCCTGCGGAGGTGTCGCCCGGTGCGTCTTGATGTTTGGCTGGCGGAAAGGAGCGTTGATGGCCCAGGATGCGCGCGTCCAGGAATTCGTGAAGTCGTTCCAGTCCCTGCACTCCGAGGTGCAGAAGGTGATCGTCGGCCACGACGACGTCATCCTGAGCGTGCTCATCGGCCTCTTCGCGGGCGGTCACGTCCTGCTCGAGGGCGCCCCCGGCCTCGGTAAGACCCTTCTCGTCCGCACGCTCGCCGAAGGGCTGGAGCTCTCGTTCTCGCGGATCCAGTTCACACCCGACCTGATGCCCGCCGACATCGTCGGGACCAACATCATCGTCGAGGACACGAACGGTCGGAAGCGGTTTGAGTTCCAGCAGGGACCGATCTTCGGCCATATCCTGCTCGCCGACGAGATCAACCGCGCCACCCCCAAGACCCAGTCGGCGCTGCTCGAGGGCATGCAGGAAGGCAGCGTGACGGTCGGCGGTGCCACGCGCCCGCTCCCGGCGCCCTTCTTCGTGCTGGCGACGCAGAACCCGATCGAGATGGAGGGGACGTACCCGCTTCCCGAGGCCCAGCTCGACCGCTTCATCTTCAAGGCGCGCGTGCGGTACCCCGCGATCGAGGAGCTGAACGCGATCATCGAGCGCACGACCCGACCCCGCGAGGTCGAGGTCCGGCGAGTGCTGAGCGGCCCGGTCGTGCTGCGGCTCCGCGAGCTCGTCCGCGAGGTGCCGATCGTCTCCCACGTCCGCGACCTGGTGTCGCTGATCGTCATGACGACCCATCCGGGCTTCGAGCACGCCCCGGAGATCACCAAGCGGTTCGTGCGCTACGGCTCGAGCCCGCGCGGAGCGCAGGCCATGGTGCTCGGCGCGAAGGTGCTCGCGCTGTCCCAGGGACGGTACAACGTGAGCGCCGAGGACATCCGCGCGATGGCGGCGCCGGCGCTCCGCCACCGGATCATCCTGAACTTCGAGGGCGAGGCGGAGGGCGTCGACAGCGACACGATCGTCGCGCGGGCGGTCGAGAGCTCCGAGCGACTGGCCGTGCGCGAAAAAGAAGTCTTCCTGCGCTAGGGCGCGCATGGTCGACCCCACCCGTCTCGACCGTCTGGTCCGGGGAGTCGCGAGACAGGTGCGCCGGCGCCGCCTCGAGTTCTACGGGCTCAAGGGGGCGTTCTACGGGGCCGTGGCCGCGGTCGTGCCGCTCCTCGCCAAGGGCCTGGTCGGCCCGGCGGCGGCGGCGGTCGCCGTCGCTCTCGTCGCGCTCGGCGCCGCGGCGGGCGCGCTCTGGGGCCTCGCCCTTGCTACACCCCGGGCGGACGTCGCGCGCGTCGCCGACCGGGCGCTCGGACTCGAGGACCGTGTCGCGACCGCCTTCGAGTGGGCCGCGCGGCCCGACCGGACGCCGCTCGTGGACCTGCTCGTCGCGGACGCGATCGCCCACGTCGAGCGTCTGGCGTCCTCTCAGGCCGTCCGGCGCGTGCTGCCCGGGGAGGCGCGCCTGCTGCCGCTGCCGCTGCTGGTCGTCCTGGTTCTCGCGGTCGCCCCCGCCGTCCGGCTTCCCGTCAATCGGCTGCCCGACTTCTCGGCGCACTCCGACGTCGAGGGCTCGCCGGACCGCACCGGCAAGCTCGAGGAGAGCGAGCAGACGCTCGCGAAGCCCGACCCCATCAAGGTGGGGCCGCTCTCGGAGCGGGACCTCGAGCGGGCCTCGGCGAGCCTCGTGAGCGCCGGCGACCGCCCCGCGCTCTTCAAGGACACGGCGCTCGGCGGCCAGCGGCCGGACTTCAACAGCTTCCTCAAGAAGGGGGACGAGCGGCTCAAGCTGCTCGAGCAGATCGACGCGCTGCCCGACCTCCGGTCGGACTTCACCCAGAGCGACTATAAGATGATGCTCGAGCAGACCAAGGCCCTGACGGCGGAGGGCCTTCGGCCCGATCAGGTCCCGCCCCAGAAGCTCCGCGAACTGCTGGAGGAGATGGAGCAGAAGGGGCGCAAGGAGGCGCCCCAGGCGGCCCAGAACGCCAGCCAGGGACTGCGGGCGCTCGACCGCGGCGACCAGGCGAAGGCCCTCGACGCGATGAACCGGTCGCTCAACACGCTGCGTCGCGCGGAGGAGGAGCGCAAGGGCGCCCTCAACCTCAGCGGGGGCAAGCAGGGCGAGACCGGCCGTCGGAGCAGCGACAGCGGCGACAGCAAGGAGCCCGGCAACCCCGAGCAGGAGGATCCCGGGGGGAGCAAGGGGTTGGAACCCGGCAAGGGGCCGAGCGATCACCCCCAGGGCGAGGCGACGCCGCGGCTGGCCGCCACGCCCCGCGACTCCTCGCTCGAGGGCGACCCGCGGAGCGGCAAGAAGGACAGCATCGAAACCAACACGTACGGCCGCGCGGCCCGGGTGCCGTCGCGGCTCCCGGTCGGCAGCGCGTTCGAGCAGTACCAGCGGATGATGGAGGAGGCAATCGCCCGTGAACAGGTGCCCCGCGACTACCAGCCACAGGTCAAGGACTACTTCCGGGCGCTGAGCGAGAAGTAGCGTCGTGGCCGTGCGGACGGTTCAGGAATTCTTCACGCCCGAGTTCCTCGCGCGTCTCGAGCGCCTCTCCCTCGTCTCCCGCCGCCCGTTCCGGGGCCGGCTCACCGGCGAGCGCAGGAGCCCCCGCAAGGGGCAGAGCGTCGAATTCTTCGACTACCGGCCTTACGGGGTCGGCGACGACCTGCGCTACGTCGATTGGAACATCTTCGGTCGGCTCGAGCGCCTCCACGTCAAGCTGTTTCTCGACGAGGAGGACCTCCGCGTGCACCTCCTGGTCGACGCGTCGGCGTCGATGGGCGTCGGCGGCAAGCTCGCCTACGCCGTCCGGCTCGCGGCCGCGCTCGGCTTCGTGGCGCTCGTCAGCCTCGAGCGCGTGGGGGCCGCGCTCCTCCGCGACCGGGTCGGCCAGGCGTGGCCGGCCGCCCGGGGGCGTCGGCACTTCGTGTCGCTGGTGGAGTTCCTGGCCCGGGCGCGCGCGGACGGCGCGACCGGGCTCAACCGGGCGCTCGAGAGCTACGCGATCGGCTCCCGCGAGCCCGGCGTGGCCGTCGTGCTCTCGGACCTGCTCGACCCGGCGGGCTTCGAGCGCGGGCTCCGCGCGCTGGTGGAGCGGCGGTTCGACGTGCACGTCCTGCACGTGCTCGCGCCCGAGGACGTGAACCCTCCGGGGGGCGGCGACCTCCGGCTCCGCGACAGCGAGACCGCCGAGCGGCGGGAGGTGACGCTCGACGCCGAAGGGCTCCAGGCCTACCGGCAGCGACTGCAGCGCTTCCTCGACGGCGCCGAACGTTTCTGCCGCAGCCACGAGATCGGGTACCGGCGCGTCGTCAGCGACGCGTCGATCGAGCAGTTCGTGCTGTCTCAGCTCAAGGAGGTCATGCTGGCGTGACCTTCCTGTCTCCGTTCGCGTTCGCGCTCCTCTCGCTGGCGGCGCCGCTGCTGCTCCTCTACTTCCTGAAGGTCCGACGCCGCGAGCGCACGGTGTCGAGCGTCCTGCTGTGGGAGTCGACGCCGCGCGACCGGCAGGCCTCGACCGCCTTCCAGCGCTTCCAGCGCGACCCGCTCCTCATCCTGCAGCTCCTCGCGCTGCTCGCGCTGGCGCTGGCGCTGGCGCGGCCGACCGCGACCGTCCTCGGCCACGGGGCGCGGAAGGTCGTCGTGGTGCTCGACACCTCGGCGTCGATGAAGGCCACCG
>QHRX01000106.1 GCA_003221455.1 Candidatus Rokuibacteriota bacterium | reverse complement strand
AGCCCGACGTGAAGAACCCGATGAAGGCGATGAAGAGCCCGATCCCGACGCCGATCGCGCGCTTGAGGCCCAGCGGGACCGCGTCCAGCACCGCCTCGCGAAACCGCGTGAGCACGAGGAGGGTGATGACGAGCCCCTCGACGAAGATGACCGTCATGGCCTGGGGCCAGGTGAGCCCCCGGGACGCGACCAGCTCGAACGCCACCACCGCGTTGAGCCCCATGCCGGGCGCGAGCGCGAACGGGTAGTTGCTGGTGAGCCCCATCGCGATCGTCAGGAGGCCGGCGGTCAGACACGTCACCGAGAGCGTCGGCCCGAACGGGAGCCCCCTGCCCTCCAGGCCCGGGACGCCGACGAACCCGAGCACGATCGGGTTCACGAAGATGATGTAGGCCATGACCATGAAGGTCGTGAGCCCGGCGCGGAGCTCGGTGGGCAGGTCCGTGTCCCACCGGGCGAGGTCGAAGTAACGCGCGAGGCCGCGGCGGAGCCCGGAGCGGCCCACCTCGACGCTCATCGGGGCGTCCGCCCCGCGGGCCGCGGGAAGAACCGGGCCGCTCGCTTCTCGGGAGCAGCTCCTCGATCAGCTCCCGCGGGTCTCGGTGGAACGAGGCGTGGAGCAGCCGCTTGGTGTGCGCGGTCGCGGTCGGCGCCGCGGCGCGGCACCGCTCGAGCACGGCCGCGAGCGTCCCCTCGAGCTCTCCGGCCGCGCAGACGCGGGTGACGAGCCCGATGGCGAGCGCCTCGGCGGGCAGGACCTCGTCGTTCAGGAGCGCGAGCGCCGTGGCCCGCCCGAGGCCGACGATCCGCGCGAGTCTCAGGACCCCGCCGTCGGGGATCAGCCCGTGCCGGGTGGCGCCCAGACCGATCACGGCGTCCTCGGCGGCGATCCGGACGTCGCAGGCGAGCGCCAGCTGGAGACCGCCGCCGATCGAATGGCCGTGGAGCACGCAGACGGCGAGCTTGCCCATGTCCTCGAGCGTATTGAGGGCGCGGATCCAGTGCCGGTAGAAGGTGGGGCCGATGCGGCCGGCGGCCAAGGCCGTCCGGTCCATGCCCGCGCAGAAGGCGCGCCCGGCCCCCCGCACGACGACCGCCTGCACCGCGGGGTCGGCGGCGGCCGCCTCGGCGGCGTCGGCGAGCGCGATCGCGAGCTGGCTGTCGATCGCGTTGAGGACGGCGGGGCGGTTCAGCGTGACCCAGCCGACGCCGTCCGCCACCGCGTACGTGACCGTCTGCTGCACTCCGCGCCCCCCGGTTTCCTGTAGAATCGCCCTGGCCGTCGCCCGCCGAGCACCGTAGGCAAGAAGCGGAAGGGTGTCAAGAAGTTCGGGAGGAGGGGTCCATGCACGGAAGCCGCCGGGAGTTCCTCGGGCGCCTCGCGGCCGGCGCCGGCCTGGGACTCGCGGCCCGGCCCCGCGGGGTCCGGGCGGAGCCGGCGGCGACCGTCGGCACCGCCGTGCTCGGCGACTACGCGATGGCCGGGCCCGTGATCGTGGCGCTCGACCGCGGCTACTTCCGCGCGAACGGCCTCGACGCCGAGTTCGTGCCCTTCCGCGGCGGGCCCGACCTGCTCAAGTCGGTGATCGGCGGCGAGGCGTTGGTCGGCCTCACCGGGGGCACGGACATCTTCGTCTTCCGCGAGGCGGGCGCGCCGATCCGGATGATCGCGACCGAGACCGAGGGCAACCACTTCACGCTCAACGTCTCGGCCGACATCCACTCGGTCGCCGACCTTCGGGGCAAGGCGATCGGCGTCACCAAGGTCGGCGCCACCACCTGGGTGTTCGCGCGGATCCTGGCCCGGCAGCACGGCTGGGACCCGGAGCGCGACGTCAAGATCGTCGCGCTCGGCGGCCTCGACGCCCAGGTCGCCGCGCTCACCCGGCACGAGATTCAGGCGATCGTCTGGGGCGATGGAGGCGCGGTGCTGGAGGCGCAGGGGAAGTCGCGGGTGCTGCAGCGGCTCGACTCGGTCACGCCCCGCTGGATCAGCCAGATCGCCTACGCGTCGGAGGAGACGATCCGACGGCGGTCCGACGACCTCCGGAAGGCGCTTCGCGCGATCTTCCAGGCGCTCGCGTTCATGAGCGGCGGCGATCGCGGCCCGGACGCTCAAGTGGGAGCCGCGGGCCGTGCTGGCCGCCCACCGCCTCTCGAGCCCGCTCTTCCCGAGGGACGGCCACATCGACGTGGGCGCGCTCGGCGCGATGCAGGACACCCTCCTCGAGCAGGGCGTCCTCGGCAAGCGCCTGCCGCTGGCCGACCACTACACGACCGCGTTCACCCCCGTACGCGTGTAGCGCCGAGGCTCAGGCGCCCACCGCCTGCTTCGCCGCGCCGAGCGCCGCCTCGTAGTTGGGCTCGCTCGTGATCTCCTTGACGTACTCCACGTGCTTCACGGCGCCGTCCTTGCCGACGACGAACACGGCGCGCGCGTTGACCCCGGCCAGCGGGCCGTCCTTGATGGCGACGCCGTAGGTCTGGCCGAAGGCGCGGTCGCGGAAGTCCGAGAGCGCCTTGACCCGGCTGGCGCCGGCCGTCGAGCACCAGCGCTTCTGCGCGAACGGCAGGTCCATGCTGACCGTCCACAGCTCGACCCCGGCGCCCAGCTTGCCGACCTCCTCGTTGAAGCGGCGCGTCTCGGTATCGCACACCGGCGTGTCGAGCGACGGCACCGAGCTCAGGATCACGACCTTGCCCTTGGCGTCGCGGAGCCGCACGGTCTGGAGGCTCGTGTCGACGGCCGCGAAGTCCGGGGCGGCTTGGCCCGGCTTGACCTCCGGCCCGCCGAGCGCCACGGGAGTCCCCTTGAATTTCACCTCTGCCATGTGATGTGTCCCCCGCGATTTGCGATGAGCTGCTCGGCCCCAACGCTACCAGAGGCCGGGCCCGGGCGCCAGCGGAAGCCGACCCGTCCGGCCTCGAGGCGCGGCCGAGCCCCCCGCCGGGTCCGGGCTGTCTCGGCTGACGTGGGAGCCGCGGTTGAGGCGACGGCCTCGAGGACCCGCGCCCCGCCGGGCCCGTTAGGGTTGGGCCGTCCCCTCGAAGAGCGCCCGCATTTCCGCGCGCAGCTCGCGGACGCGGTCCTTGACCCGTTGGGCCTTGGCCAGCTGGTCCGGCGTCAGCAGGGCGCGGATCTCCAGAGCCGCGCCGAGCCGGTCCTGGGAGAGCTGCTCCTCGAGCTGGATGATCTGCTGACGCAGGGGCTCGAGGTCGCCGGCCGCTACCGAGCCCGGCGCGACGAGCTTGTCCACGATCCCCTCGCGGGCCGAGCGCAGTTGCCTCATCAGATCCCGCGCGTTCGCCCGATGCGCCGCCAGGATCGCCCTGACCCGGGTCTCCTGATCGGGGGTGAGGGCGGCGCCCTTGAAGAGCAGCATGAACATCCCGGGGCCTTGGTCCATTCCCCCCAGCATCGGGCGGTGCTGGGCGCTCGCGGGCCATCCCGACAGCCCTATCACCATCACCCCGATCACCACCGCCGGCCATACCTTCTTCATCTCGGTCTCCTTTCACTGACCCGCGCCGCGCGACCGCGTCACGAGTCGAGATCCTCGAACCCGGCACCCGGCGTGTCCGCCGGGGCCGGCAGCTGATCACACCCATCGCCGAGCGAGGCGGCGAGCGACTCGCACGCCTCCTCGCCCGCGACCGTCGCGTCGAGCTCGGCCACGCTCGCCTCGAGCGTCGATGCCCCACGCGCGGACGCTGCCCGGGTCCCCGCCGCCTCGACCCACGGCGGCTCGTCGGTCGTCATCGCCTCGACCGCGGCGATGAGCTCTTCGGTCGTGGCGCCTCCCGCCCCGGCCGGCTCCGGCGCCGTCCGCCAGGCCA
Source organism: Candidatus Rokuibacteriota bacterium (assembly GCA_003221455.1). GTDB lineage: Bacteria > Methylomirabilota > Methylomirabilia > Rokubacteriales > CSP1-6 > AR9. The sequence continues at coordinate 5,216 of QHRX01000106.1, read as the reverse complement.
CCCGGCCCCACTCGCGCGCGAACAGCAGATTCAGGCCGATCACGAGCGCAAAGGTCACCGCCGCCGCCGCCACCCAGCGCGGCCACGCCGCTCGACTCGGCACCGCGGCGGGGGCGGGGTCGCTCGCGAGGACCACCCCGATCACCCGCAGGTCGTCGGTCAGCTGGCGATAGCGATCCGCGCAGCGGGCGCAGCCCTCCAGATGGCGCCGGTCCTCGGGGCGGCCGTCGCCCTCGTAGAGCAGTACCAGCGCCTTGTCTCCGAGACACCGTCTCATCCGTTCACCTCGAGCGCGGCCCGCAGGTGCCGGATCGCACGGAACAGGTGGCGCTTCACGCTGCCCGGGCTCAGTCCGAGCGCCTGCGCGACCGCCTCCGTCGACCAGCCTTCGACGTGTCGCAGCACGAAGACCTCCTGCTGGCGCGCGGCTAAGCGGCGAAAGGACTGCCAGATCCGGTCGCGCCGCTCGCGGCCGACCGCCTGGGCCTCGGGGCTCGGCTCAGCGCTCGTGATCGACCCCTCCTGCAGCTCGACGCTCGACTCGCGCCAGAGCTTCCACCACCCCGAACGCCGCCGATCCCGGCAGGCGTTCACGGCAACCCGCGTCAGCCAGGGCCCCCACAGCATCGGCCGCGTCTCGGTTTGACAGGCCTTGAACAGCTTCAAGAACACCTCTTGTCCGACCTCCTCGGCGTCGTCCGGGTTGGCGAGCAGCATCCGCCCGAGCCGTACGATCCGCGCATAGTGAGCCGCGTAGAGCTCCTCGTACTGCGTGTTCGGGTGCAGGGCCGCCTCCAAGTCTTCCCGCCAGCCCGCCGTCTCTCACGTCGCTTCTCACCGAGACGAACGGACCCGCCACCCACTCGGTTGACACCGGGCAGACCGCTTTCCCTCGTCTGTCATGACGCGGGAGGGCCCGTCCGTGGCACCACCTGCAGCCAGCCGCCCGGGCACTGCGGGACCGACGGGTAGTAGCCGCGGGGACTCTCACAGTAGTACCAGTACGGCGGGGCCGCCGGCGGCGGCTCGACGTACACCTGCGGGGCAGGTGCTGCCTCGACGATCACAGGCGGCGGGGTGTACGGGTACCAGAACGCCGGGGGGCCGAGGAAGACACGCGGCCCCCAGAACCCGTGGACGAAGGCCCGATGCCCTCGGTGCTCCCACGCGGGCACGGGCTCGGTACTCCCCGCGAGCGCGGCGATGATGACCAGGAGCCCGACCGCGACCTTGTTCATGGCCGCCCCCTTCCTGTGGGCCTCCCGCCGGGCGGAAGGCATCACGGCAGTCCGCTCTCCTGCCCTGGACAACGGACGCACCCCCCCGCCGGTTGACCCGACACCGCGAGACGAGGTCGACGACGTCGCTCGAGGGACAGCGGGAAGGGTGAGCGAGGAAGGAATCGCCCCGCCCTCCCGCGGGGAAGGGCAGGACGGGTGGATCTCTCGGCGCTACCGCTTGACCGGCGGCCCGCCTTCCGGCTCGTGGGTCCGGTCATACTCCAGGCCGTCCTTCAGCTCCTCTTGGGCCTGCTTGATCAGCTCCATCGCCTTCACCCGGTGCCCGCCGTAGTCGTGGGCCGCCTGCGAGAGCTGTCGCTCGGCGTTCATGAGGGCGTGCATCGCCGCTCGGACGTGAGGATGCCGCTCGCCACGCCGCTCCATCGGCCCTCCCCGTGGGCCCTGGGGAGGCCCTTGACTCTGCTGCCCGCCCACCGCCGGCGCCCACAGCGTGACGATCAGGGCCCCACCCGCCGCCATCGTCCGGAGTCCTCTCATCGTGTCCTCCTTGTCTGGAGTGATCGCTTGCCTGTTAGACGGCAGACGCCGCGCCCGCCGTTTACAGGGCGCCCGACCGGGCCGCGGCGACGGTTCCGCCGCGTCCGGAGGGCTCCTCTGCTACGATCGTCCCTGGTGCGCTTTCCAACCGGCCTGCGCGCGTTCAACCATCGGGACTTCCGGCTCTTCTGGACGGGCCAACTCGTCTCGCTGGTGGGGACGTGGATGCAGACGGTCGGGCAGGCCTGGCTCGTGCTCGAGCTGACCAACTCCCCGTTCAAGCTCGGGCTCATCACCACGCTGCAGTTCGCACCGATGCTGGTCTTCTCCTTCGTCGCCGGCGCCATCACCGACCGCCTGCCCAAGCGCCGGCTCGTCGTGGCGACGCAGACGGCGATGCTCGGCCAGGCGCTGGTCCTCGCCGCCCTCACCCTGAGCGGGCATATCCGCTACTGGCACATCGCGGTGCTCGCCACGCTCTACGGCGTCGTCAACACGATGGACCAGCCCGCGCGCCAGTCCTTCATCGTCGAGATGACGAGCAAGGACGATCTCCTGAACGCGATCGCGCTCAACTCCGCGGTCTTCAACGGCACGCGGGTCGTCGGCCCCGCGGTGGCCGGACTCCTGATCGCCCGCTTCGGCGTCGGCGTGGCGTTCCTCCTAAACAGCGTCTCCTTCGTGGCGGTGATCGCGGCGCTCCTCGCCGTGCGCGCCCAGGGGCTGCCCCGGGCCCGCCGGGGGCGCTCGATGCGCGAGGAGATCGTCGAGGGGATCGCCTACGCCCTCCGCACGCCCTCGATCAGGCTGATCCTCGGGCTGCTGCTCGTCGTGAGCGTGTTCCTCCTGAACTATAACGTCCTCGTCCCCCTCCTGGCCCGCCAGGTGCTCCACGAGGAGGCGGAGGGCTTCGGGCTCCTGATGGCCGCGGTCGGCCTGGGCGCGGTCGGCGGCGCGGCGGCCCTCGCGGGCCTGGGCCGCGGCCGGCCGCCGCTCGGGGCGCTGGTGAGCGCGGCGGTCGTGCTGGGCCTGGGGACGGTCTCGCTGTCGGCCGTCCAGCACTTCTGGGTCGCCGCCGCCGTCCTGCTCATGATGGGCTTTTCGGGCATCATCTTCATGGCCGGGTCCAACACGACGCTCCAGGTGATGGTGCCGGACGAGCTGCGGGGCCGCATGATGAGCCTCTACATGTTCGTCTTCTCCGGCGTGACGCCGATCGGCGCGTTCCTGCTCGGCTCGATCACCGGCGCGTTTGGCGTGCCCGTCGGCTGCCTGGTGAGCGGCACGCTCGGGCTCCTCGCGATCGGGGGGCTGGCGGGCTGGTGGCGAGCCCGGCACTGGCGCGGCCATGCCCTCGCCGAGGCGCGACCGCCACAGTGAGGAGGCGCACCCATGGACTACGGGGAGTACCGGCATCTCGCGTTCGATCCAAGGCCGACCGGCGTCTTGCTGATCACGCTCAATCGGCCGGACGTGCTCAACGCCACCAACGAGCGGCTCCACTGGGAGCTGACCCAGGTCTGGCGCACGGTCGACGCCGACCCCGCCGTGCGCGTGGCGCTCGTCACCGGCGCCGGCCGCGCCTTCTCGGCGGGCGGCGACCTCGGGATGGTCGAGGCGACCGCGGGCAACCCCGCCGCCGTCGCGCGGACACTTCGAGAGGCCGGGGACCTCGTCTACAACATGCTCGACCTCGACAAGCCCGTGGTCTCGGCGATCAACGGGGTGGCGGTGGGCGCGGGGCTCGTGGTCGCCCTCCTCGCCGACGTCAGCATCGCGGCGGAGGACGCCCGCCTGACCGACGGACACACCCGCCTCGGCGTGGCGGCGGGCGACCACGCCGCCATCATCTGGCCGCTCCTCTGCGGCATGGCCAAGGCGCGCTACTACCTCCTCACCTCCGACTTCCTCGACGGCCGGGAGGCCGAGCGGATTGGACTCGTGAGCCTTTGCGTGCCGGCCGCCCGGCTCATGGACACCGCGTGGGACGTGGCGACGCGCCTGGCGCGGGGTAGCCAGCCCTCGATCCGCTGGACCAAGCGCGCGCTGAATAACTGGCTGCGCCAGGCGGGCCCCATCTTCGACCAGTCGCTGGCGCTGGAAATGCTGAGCTTCATGAACCCGGACGTCCTGGAGGGCGTGCGGGCGATCCGGGAGCGGCGGGAGCCACAGTTTCCGTCCGCGCGCTGACCGGCGCCGCGCGGGAGCATACTGGGAGCCCGGAGGGCCGCGCCACGAACACGCGGAGCCCGAGCAGGAGCGCCGCCTCCGGCGGCGCGCGGGCGGCCCGGACGAGCGGGCGCGCGGCAGCGACCACCTGCCGCGGGGCGGCGCGCCCGCCCCGCGGCCGGCCGCCGGCCTAGCGGCGGCGACCGCCACGGTCGCCGAGCCCCTCGCCCATCCGGCCCCACCGGCGCGCGTCCGTCGCCGCCGGCCGCCGCCCGAGGCCCGCCCGACCGGGCGGCGGCTCGCCGTCCTCTCGCTCACGGCGCTCGGCGTCGTCTACGGCGACATCGGCACGAGCCCCCTCTACGCGTTCAAGGAGTGCTTCGCCCCCGACTACGGACTCCGGCCCACGGTCCCGACGGTGTACGGGGTGCTCTCGCTCATCGTCTGGGCGCTCATCCTGGTCGTCGGCGTGAAGTACGTCGTCCTCGTCATGCGCCTGGACAACCGGGGCGAGGGCGGGATCCTCGCGCTGCTCGCGCTGGTCCAGCAGACGGGGCGCCGTCGGACCGCCCTCGGGCGGCGCGCCGTCGTCTCGCTCGGTCTCTTCGGCGCCGCCCTGCTGTACGGCGACGGCGTCATCACGCCGGCGATCTCGGTTCTGAGCGCGGCCGAGGGCCTGGAAGTCGCCTCCCCCGCGTTCGCGCGGTCCGTGATGCCGCTCACGCTCCTGGTCCTCTGTCTGCTCTTCTTCTGCCAGAAGTACGGGACGGAGCGGATCGGCGACGTCTTCGGCCCGATCATGCTCGTGTGGTTCGCGACGATCGGCGGCCTCGGCGCCACCCAGGTCGCCCGCGACCCGGCGGTCCTCGGTGCGCTGAATCCGTGGTACGCGCTCCGCTTCATGCGCGCGCACGGGGGCCCCGGGTTGCTCGTGCTGGGCGCGGTGGTCCTCGCCGTGACCGGCGCGGAGGCGCTCTACGCGGACATGGGACACTTCGGGCGACGGCCGATCCGGCTCGTCTGGTTTGCGTGCGTGCTGCCCGCGCTCCTCCTCAACTACCTGGGCCAGGGGGCCCTCGTGCTCCGCCAGCCGGCTGCCGTCGAGAACCCCTTCTACCAGCTGGCGCCCCGTGCGTTCCTCTACCCGCTGGTCGCGCTCGCCACCGTGGCGACGGTGATCGCCTCGCAGGCGCTGATCTCGGGCGCCTTCTCGCTGACCCAGCAGTGCGTGCAGCTCCGGCTGAGCCTGCGTGCAGCTCCGGCTGAGCC
>QHRX01000105.1 GCA_003221455.1 Candidatus Rokuibacteriota bacterium | reverse complement strand
CCAAGCATGCAGCCGACGGCGATGTCGGCAAGCCCAAGCGCGGAGCCGACGAACCATTGCCGCCCGCCGAGCTCGTCCTCCAGCGCTCTGGTCCCGGCTTCCACCTTGCGCAGTTGGCGGCCGATCCAGTCGCTGCTTTGCAAAGCGGGCGCGCGACTGCGCTCGAGGACAATCAGCACGACTGCGTCGCACACACCGTCCGCTGTGGCCTCGATCTGCTTGTGCGCCAAATGCAGCGATGGATCCGCAGGTAGCAGCTGCGGCGGCTGCCCGAGCATCTCGAGATACTCGACGATGACTTTGGAATCGTGAACCACTCGCCCATCGTCGAGCACGAGGACGGGAATCTTGCCGAGCGGATTGAATTTTGGCGCCGCGGTGCCGGGATTCCACGGCATCTCGGTCATCAGCTCGAACGGGATGCCCTTCTCGATGAGCGCAATGCGGACTTTGCGCGCGTAGGGACTCGGTGTTGCGCTCAGGAGCTTCATCCTACAACCCCATGTACGCGCGCTGGATGTCCTGATCCTGCATCAGGGCGTCGCCGGTGCCGGTCTTCACGATCTCGCCGCGCTCGATGACGTAGGCGCGATTCGCGATCTCGAGCGCGTCTTCGACGTGCTGCTCGACGAGCAGGATCGTGAGGTGGCGCGAGGCCACGACCGAGCGGATGAAATCGAAGACTTTCTCCACCATGCCCGGCGACAGGCCGGCCGAAGGCTCGTCCAGCGCCAGCAGTTTTGGATGGCTCATCAGCGCCCGCCCGATGGCACACATCTGCCGCTCGCCGCCGGAAAGCGAGCCAGCGAGCTGCGAGCCGCGCTCGGCGAGTATCGGGAAAAGCGTCAACACCTCTTCGAGATTGCGGCGAGTCTCGGCGCGCGAAGAGGGATTGAATGCGCCAAGCTCCAGGTTCTCTTTCACCGTCATGAACGTGAACAGGCGGCCGCCCTCGGGCACCATGGCGAGTCGGCGGCTGACGATGTGATGCGCGGGCGTGCCGCTGATATCGGCGTCTTCGAAGACGACGCGCCCGCTGGTCGGCGCGATGAGACCGTAGATGGTGCGCAACAAGGTGGTTTTGCCCGCGCCATTGGCGCCGAGTACCGCGACGACTTCTCCCTTGTCGACGTGCAGCGACACATCCCGCAGCACCGAAGCGAGGCCATAACCCGCCGAAACGCGCTCGACGACGAGAAATCCGCTCATCGACGCCGCTTTCCGAGATACGCCTCGATCACTTCCGGCGTGCTGAGGATCGTCTCCGCGTCGCCTTCGGCGATCTTGGCGCCGTGGTCGAGCACGATGACCCGCTTCGAAAAGGCGCGCACCACCTTGAGGTTGTGCTCGATGATAAGGAGCGTCAACCCCGACTCGTTGAGACGCCAAACGAGGCCGATCAATTCGG
>QHRX01000104.1 GCA_003221455.1 Candidatus Rokuibacteriota bacterium | reverse complement strand
TACGCCCTGCCACCGCTGAGGCCCTTCGACCTCCGGGCCGCGCTGCTCGCGCTCGGCCTCGCCGTTCTCTGGGGCTCGAACCCCGTCGCGATCAAGGTCGGCCTCGTCGACGCGCCGCCGATCCGGCTCGCCTGCCTGCGCTTCCTCGTGGGCGGCGTCGCCGTACTCGTCTGGGCCTCGGTATCGGGGCAGCTCGGGGCGCTGCGCGTCGCGCGGCACGAGTGGCGCCCGCTGCTCGTCCTCGGCCTCCTCTTCACGATCCAGGTCGGCCTGCTCTACGTGGGCACCAGCCTCACGACGGCGAGCCACGCGAGCATCCTGCTCAACTCGTACGCGATCCACACGGTGGTGCTCGCGCACTTCCTCATCCCGGGCGACCATCTGACCTTACGCAAGGCCACCGGGATCCTCGTCGCCTACGCGGGCGCGGTGATCCTCTTCGTCCGGCAGTGGACGGCGGGGGCGGCCACGCTGGCGGGTGACCTCGTCGTGGCGCTGGCGGCCGTGCTGCTCGCGGAGCGGACGATCTACCTGGCGCGGGCGGTGCAGCGGCTCGACGCGGTCAAGCTGCTCCTGGCCCAGGCGGTCGTGGGGACGGCCGGGTTCGTCGCCCTCTCGGCGGCCTTCGAGCGCGGTGTCCCGACCCGCTGGACCCTGTCCCTCGGCGTCGCGGTGCTCTACCAGGGCGGCGTCATCGCCGGCTTCAACTACATCGCCAACCTCTGGCTGCTCAAGCACTACCGGCCGAGCTCGCTCGCGACCTACCTGCTCACCACGCCGATCTTCGGCATCCTCTCGGCCGCCTGGCTCCTGGGCGACCGGCTGACGCCCGACCTGCTCGTGTCCTGCCTCCTCGTCGCCACGGGCATCGGGCTCACCGCCCGCTGAGCGGACGTATAATAGGGCGCGCGATGCCGACGAGGCCGTCGAAGACCCTCGAGACCGTCCCCAACCCGCATCCGGATCGGGACTACGAGATCCAGCTCACGGCGCCGGAGTTCACCTGCCTGTGCCCGATCACGGGCCAGCCCGACTTCGCGACGATCCGGATCCGCTACGGCCCGGACCTGCGCCTGGTCGAGCTGAAGTCGCTCAAGCTCTACCTCTGGTCGTACCGGGACGAGGGGGGATTCCACGAGGACGTGGCCAACCGAATCATGGACGACTTCGTCGCCGCCGCGCGGCCGCGCTGGGTCGAGGTGATCGGCGACTTCAACGTCCGCGGCGGCATCAAGAGCGAGATCCGCGCGACCTACGGCAAGCGCCCGACCGCCCCGTAGCCCCGCGGCGCCCTCCGGCTCCCCGTGAAGGAGCGCATCGATGAGCCCCAAGGACGAGCTGCTGATCCGCGCGGCCCAGGAGTACAAGACCTTCTATCAGGCGCTCGACGGCCTCAACGAGGCGGACCTGACCGAGGTCTGGCTGGGCGGGTGGAGCATCAAGGAGATCGTGGCCCACATGGTGGGCTGGCATCGCGAGCTGACCCCCGCGCTCGAGCGGATCGCCCGCGGCGAGCGGCCCATCCCCGCCGAGGTGAGCTATGCCGACGTCGACGCCTGGAACGCGCGGTTCGCGAGCGCCTTGCGCGACCGGCAGGTCGAGGATGTGCTCCTCGACTTCGACAAGTCGCACGAGGCGTTCCTGCGGGCGGCGGCCAGCGTCCCGGACGAGCGTTTCCAGCCCGGGCGGACGGCGTACAAGCTCGTCGACCTCAACAGCGCGCACCACTACCGGGAGCACGGGGAACAGATCCGCGCGTGGCGGGCCTCGCGCGGGCTCTGACGGTGGGTCCGCTGGCGAATATCGGTCCCCGCGAGCGCCGCCGGCGGCTCCTCGCCGGCGCGGCGGCGCTCCTCGTCGCCGGCGGCGGTCTGGCCGCACTCATCGCCCTCGGCGTCCCCCGCGCCTGGCGGGTCGCGCTCGTCCTGCCGTTCTGGTTCGGCGCCCTCGGCCTCGCCCAGGCCCGGGCGCGCACGTGAGTGGCGCTCGCGGCGCGCGGCGCGCGCAACATGGACGCAGGCGACGAGGCGGTCGGCGACGCGGCCGAGCGGGACGCGCTCCGCCGCCAGGCCCGTCGGGTCCATCTCCAGGCGATCGTCGCCGGCGCCGCGCTGACGGCGCTCGCCGTGGCCGCTCCCGACTGAACCGGCGGCGTATCATCGAACCCCCGTGGGCGCGAAAACCCCGACGTTCACGCCCGTGGGAGGAGCGCCCACTATGGGGTAGACTCCGTGTGTGCGAGATCTCGGCCTCAAGACAACGCGCAACGCCGCCTGTCAGACCGCCTTGTTGGACTCCGCGTCGTGAGGCGCGGACACTGGACTGTCCAAGTTCCTGGGCTCCTCAAAAGCCCCGGACTTCAGTCCGGGTGATGTTTACACGTCCATGCCGATCCTCCGGACGCCGGACGAGCGCTTCCGCGACCTCCCCGGGTACACCTTCGCGCCGCACTACCTGACGATCGGCGGCGCCCGCATGCACTACCTGGACGAGGGACGCGGCGAGCCGATCCTCTGCCTCCACGGCGAGCCGAGCTGGTCGTTCCTGTACCGCAAGATGATCCCGCCGCTCGCGCGCGGCGGCCACCGGGTCCTCGCCCCCGACTTCTTCGGCTTCGGCAAATCGGACAAGTTCACCGAGCGCGCGGAATACTCGTTCCAGATGCACCGCGATAGCCTCGTGGCCTTCCTGGACCGCCTCGGGCTCGCGCGCATCACGCTCGTCTGCCAAGACTGGGGCGGGTTGATCGGTCTCCGCGTCGTCGGCGAGATGCCGGACCGGTTCGCGCGGCTCGTCCTCATGAACACCGCGCTCGGCACCGGCGAGCCGCTCGGGCCGGGCTTCATGGACTGGCGCGCGTACGTGGCGAGGACGCCCGACCTCGACGTGGCGGCCCTGTTCCGGCGCGCCATCGTGCGGGAGGCGAGCCGGACCCCGGAGGTCCTGGCCGCGTACGCCGCCCCCTTTCCCGACCGCTCGTTTAAGGAAGGGGTGCACGCCTTCCCGGAGTTGGTGCCGATCGCGCCCGACGACCCGGGCGCGGCGGAGTCGCGGCAGGCCCGCGCCGTGCTCGCGCGCTGGACCAAACCGTGCCTGCTCCTGTTCTCGGACAAGGATCCCGTGCTGGGACTCGCGGCCGGCCGCGTCTTCGAGCAACTGATCCCGAGCGCCGGCCAGATGATCGTGATCCGCGACGCCGGCCACTTCCTCCAGGAGGACGCGGGGGAAGAGTTGGCGCAGCACATCCTCGGCCTCCTGAGCGCGCGCCCGCGGCCGTGATCGTTGGCGTCCCGCGCGAGATCAAGCTCGGCGAGCAGCGGGTCGCGCTGACGCCCGCCGGGGCGCGGGCGCTCAGCGAGCGGGGCCACCAGGTGCTCGTCGAGCCCGGCGCGGGCGGAGGCAGCGGCATCCGCGACGAGGACTATCTCCGGGCGGGCGCGCGGCTCGCCGACGTGGACTCGGTCTGGGGGGACGCCGCGCTCGTGCTCAAGGTGAAGGAGCCCCAGCCCGAGGAGGTCCGGCGGCTCCGCGCCGGACAGACCCTCTTCACCTACCTCCACTTGGCGCCGGCGCCCGAGCTGACCCGCGCGCTCCAGCAGCAGGGCGGGATCGCGATCGGCTACGAGACCGTGCAGCGCGCGGACGGCAGCCTCCCGCTCCTCACCCCGATGAGCGAGGTGGCCGGGCGCCTGGCCGTGCAGGAGGGTGCGCACTACATCGGCCGGGCCTTCGGGGGTCGCGGCATCCTGCTCTCGGGGGTCCCGGGGGTGCCCCACGGTAACGTCGTGATCCTCGGGGCCGGCACCGTCGGGATCAACGCGGCCAAGACCGCCGTGGGGATCGGCGCCGACGTCTCCATCCTCGACATCAACCTGGAGCGGCTGCGCCACGTGGACGACCTCTTCCACGGACGGATCGTCACGCTCGCCTCCAACAGCTTCAACGTCGCCCACGCCGTGCAGCGCGCCGACCTCCTCGTCGGCGCCGTGCTCGTGGCGGGCGCCAAGGCGCCCGTGGTCGTCACCGAACCGATGGTCAAGACGATGAAGGCCGGCGCGGTGATCGTCGACGTCGCCGTCGACCAGGGGGGCTGCGTGGAGACGACCCGGCCGACCAGCCTCCTCGAGCCTGTCTGGGAGCATCACGGCGTCGTACACTACGGCGTGACGAACATGCCGGCGCTCGTCTCGCGCACCTCGACCTTCGCGCTGACCAACGCGACCCTTCCGTACGCCCTCGAGCTGGCGCAGGCGGGCGTCCGCGCCGCCGTCCGCGCAAACGCCGAGCTCGGGCGCGGCGTCAACGTGTGGGAGGGGCGGGTCGTCCATCCGGCCGTCGCCGCCGCCGTCGGCGTGACCCCCACGCCTCTGGCCGAGCTGGCGGCGCCGTGAGCGCCGACGACATTCGGGCCCCCGGCGGCGGGGCGGGGATCCACCGGCACGGCCCCACCACGGCCACGTCCCGCCGCGCGCGGTCCTCATCGCAGTCAGCGTGACCCAGGTCGCGGCGGCGGCCGAACTCTCGGGGTCGTGGCGCAGCAGCAGTGTGGACGCTCGGCGAGGAGCGCTCGCAGGGTGCCGCGGCGTCAAGGGAAGAGGAATCCCGTCCATCGACCGCGCTGTCCCCGCGGATGCCCTCGTCTCTCGCCCGGGCCCGGGGCCGCGCGGGTAATCAGGACGGGCGGGCCCACGTGCTGAAGGGGATCGACCCGCTGCTCAGCCCGGACCTCCTCCACGCCCTCGCCGCGATGGGCCACGGCGACGAGGTGGTCGTGGCCGACGCCAACTTCCCGGCCGCCAGCCTGGCGCGCCGGCTCCTCCGGCTCGACGGCGCAGA
>QHRX01000103.1 GCA_003221455.1 Candidatus Rokuibacteriota bacterium | reverse complement strand
GCTCCGGGGCGTGGCCGAGAACGCGGTGCTCAACGCGAACTACGTCATGAAGCGACTCGAGCCCTCCTACGACCTCGGGGCGCCCGGGCCGTGCATGCACGAGTGCGTCCTCTCGGCGCGGCGACAGAAGCAGCAGGCGGGGATCACCGCGACCGATATCGCCAAACGGCTCCTCGACCTCGGCTTCTACGCGCCGTCGACCTATTTCCCGTTGATCGTCGAGGAGGCACTCATGATCGAGCCGACCGAGACGGAGTCGAAGGAGACCCTCGACGCCTTCTGCGACGCGATGATCCAGATCGCCGGGGAGGCCGAGAAGAGCCCCGAGCTCATTCGCGAGGCGCCCGTCACGACCTCGGTCCGTCGGCTCGACCAGACCTTGGCCGCGCGCCAGCCGAACCTCCGGTGGCGTCCCGCGGGCCACACGGCCCCAGGATGAGCGGCCGGGCCGCGCCGCCGGCCGGGTCCTGGCGACTGCTCCTAACCGAGCCGCTCGACGGCGCGACGAACATGGCGGTCGACGAGGCCCTCTGGCGTGGGCGGCTTTCGGGCGAGGGCTTGGCGACCGTGCGCCTCTTCGGCTGGGCGCCGCCCGCTCTCTCGATCGGCTACGGCCAGCGGCGGGATGCGCGCCTGAACCTCGCCGCCTGCCGGCGGTGGGGCCTCGGCCTCGTGCGCCGGCCCACCGGCGGCAGCGCGATCTACCACGACGGGCCCGCGCGCGAGCTCACCTACAGCGTCGCGGCCGGCGCCGAGGACTTCGCGGGCGCGGGAGATCTGCTCCTGGCGTACCGGTGGGTCGCCCTCGCGTTGCTCGAGGGCTTCCGGCGGCTCGGGGTGCCGGCCGAGATGCGGACGGTCGGGCCGTCGCCGGGGCGGCAGCCCGCGTTCTGCTTCGCCCGGACCGGCAGCTACGAGATCGAGGTCGCGGGCAAGAAGCTCGTCGGGAGCGCCCAGCGGCGCCGGGCGGGCGGGTTTCTCCAGCATGGGTCCGTGATGCTCGGGGTCGACGCCGAGCGCGTGCGGGTCCTCTTCCCGGGCGACGGCGATCCCCTCGCGGGCATGACGACGCTCGAGCAGGTTCTGGGCCGGCGCCCGGGCTTCGCCGAAACGGCGGCCGCGATCGCCGAGGGCTTCACCCGCGCACACGGGATCGAGCTGCGGCCGGGGGGCCTCACGCGCCAGGAGCAGGAGCTCATCGACCGGCTCGTGCGCGAAAAATACGGGACCGCCGAGTGGAATGAGCGCGGCCGGCTCGTCACCGACCTCTCGCGAGTATCCTGACCACCCCCGCGTCGGCGTGGGCGCCGTCGTCCTCGACGGCGACCGCGTCCTTCTGGTCCGGCGGGGCCGGAATCCCGCGGCGGGCAAGTGGAGCATCCCGGGCGGCCTCGTCGACCTCGGGGAGACCACGGCGGCGGCGGCCCGGCGCGAGGTGCTCGAGGAGTGCGGGATCGCGGTGCGCCTCCTAGGCGTCGCCGGCGTGGTGGATCGGGTCATTCGCGACGACGCTGGCCGCGTCCGGTATCATTACGTGCTGGTCGATTTCGCGGCGCGGCCGGAGGGCGGCCCGGTCCAAGCCGGCAGCGACGCGGCCGAGGCGTGCTGGGTCCCGATCTCCGAGGTGGAACGATTCGACACCACCGCCGGCCTCGTGGACATGATTCGCCGGGCGGTCGCCGTCTCCCAGGGGGGGAGCGAATGAGAGTGTCCCTGCTCGCGAAGCCGCTGCCCGCGGCCGACGGCGATGTGCTGATCGTCGGCAGCTACGCGGACGAGAAGCGGCTCCCGGAACCGCTGGCGCGCCTCGACCGCGCGCTGGGCGGCCGGCTCGGCGAGGTGCTCGAAGCGGAGAAGTTCCAGGGCAAGCCGGGCCAGCTCACGCACCTGTACGCGGACGGGCGTCTGCCCGCGAAGCGGGTGGTTGTCGTCGGGCTCGGGGCGCGCGGGCAGCTCACGCCGGAGACCATCCGGCGCGCGGCCGCCACGGGGGTGCGACGGGCGCGCGATCTCGGCGCCCGCGTCGTCTCGATCGAGGTCCTCGGCGACACGCTGCCCCCCGAGCAGCGCGCCCGAGCCGTGGTCGGTGGCGCGCTCCTCGGGACCTACAGCTTCGATCGGTACAAGCGGGAGAAGCCGGACAAAGGCGTGGAGGAGCTCCGCCTCGTCGAGCCCGACACGCGCCGCGGCCGCGAGCTCAAGGCGGCGATCCACCTCGGCACGACATTCGCCGAGGCCACCGCGTTCGCCCGCGACCTCGTCAATGCCCCCGCCAACGAGGTCACCCCGACCTACCTGGCGAAGGCGGCGACCCAGATCGCCCGCGAGGGCCGGCTCAAGCTCCGGGTCTACGACCGGACCGAGTGCGAGAAGATGGGGATGGGCGCCTTCCTCGGCGTCGCCGCCGGCAGCGAGCAGCCGCCCAAGTTCATCCACCTGACCTACTCCCCGAGCGGCCGCGCCCGGCGGAAGGTCGCGATCGTCGGCAAGGGCGTCACGTTCGACTCGGGGGGGCTCGACCTGAAGCCCGCCGACGGGATGCTCCGCATGAAGAACGACATGGCGGGCGCCGCCGCCGTCCTCGCGGTCATGCGGGCGCTCCCCCCGCTCCGGCCGTCCGTCGAGGTGCACGCGATCGTCGCCGCGACCGAGAATATGGTGTCGGGCAAGGCGCAGCGTCCCGGCGACATCGTGCGGGCGATGAACGGCGTGACGATCGAGATCGGCAACACCGACGCCGAGGGGCGGCTCACCCTGGCGGACGCGCTCGCCTACACGGTCGCGCGCGTCAAACCGACCGAGATTGTCGACCTGGCGACCCTGACGGGAGCCTGCGTGGTGGCGCTCGGCTCGCTCTGCGCGGGGCTCCTGACGACCAGCCAGCCGCTCGCCGACCGCCTGAGGGCCGCCGCCGACCTTGTGGGCGAGCGCGTCTGGCAGCTCCCGCTGATCGACGAGTACAAGGACGGGCTCAAGAGCGACGTCGCCGACATTAACAACGTCGGGCCGCGGGGCGGCGGCGCGATCAATGCCGCCATCTTCATGCGGGAGTTCACCGGCGACGTTCCGTGGGTCCACCTCGACATCGCGGGCCCGGCCTTCAGCGACCGAGATCTCCCGCTCGGCCCGAAGGGCGCGACCGGCTTCGGCGTGCGCACGCTGCTCGCCTACCTGCTCGAGCTGAAATAGGGGCATGTCAGCGGGCGTCGACCTCCACGCGCACACGACGGCCTCCGACGGGACGCTGAGTCCCCGAGAGCTCGTGCGCCTCGCCGTCAGGCACGGCGTGCGCGTGCTGGCGGTGACGGATCACGACTCGACCGAGGGGCTCGGGGAGGCCCTCGCCGAGGCGGCCCTCCACCCTCCGCTCGAGATCGTGCCCGGACTTGAGATCAACTGCGACGTGGACGGGAGTGAGGTCCACGTGCTCGGCTATTTCGTCGACACCGGCGCCGCGTGGTTCCAGGAGTTCCTCCGGGTCCAGCGCGAAGAGCGCGTCGCCCGCGTCCACCGGATCGCGGCCCGGCTCGCCGAGCTCGGCATGCCGATCGAGCCGGCCGAGGTGTTCGCGATCGTCAAGGAGGGCGCGCCGGGGCGGCCGCACGTCGCACAGGTTCTGGTCAACCGGGGTTACGTCAGGTCGGTGCGGGAAGCCTTCGACAAGTATCTGCGGGCGGGCGGGCCTGCCAACGTGCCGCGCAACCGGCTCACGCCGGTCGAGGCGGTGCAGATCATCCGGAGGGCTCGCGGCGTTCCTGTGCTCGCCCACCCCGGCCTCGCCGGCAAGGATGAGCTGATCCCGGAGCTGGTCGGGGCGGGTCTCCTCGGCATCGAGACGTACTACGCCGAGCACTCGGCGGAGCAGACGCGGGCGTACGCGGAGCTGTGCGCCCGACTCGGTCTCGTCGCCACGGGCGGATCGGACTATCACGGGCCGCAGAGCGGTCGCGCCAACCCGCCCGGTACGCCGCGCGTCCCCATGGCGGTCTACGAACAGCTGAAGGCGCAGGCGGCGGTCGCCGCGCAGGCGTAGGCCGCGGCGCACGATGGCGACTGCGCCCTCGGTCCAGATCTTCGGCTTTGTGGACTGCCAGGACACGCGCAAGGCTCAGCGCTTCTTCGCCGAGCGCCGCGTTGCCGTCCACTTCGTCGATCTCAAGCGGCGGCCGGCCGCGGCCGGTGAGCTCCGTCGCTTTCGGGAAAAGTTCGGCGCCGCGGCGCTCGTCGACCGTCAGGGCAGGCGCTTTGAGGAGCTCGGCCTCCGGGTGAGGGGCGACTCGCCGGAGCGGCTCCTCGAGCGCGCGCTCACCGAGCCGCGCCTTCTCCGTACCCCGCTCGTCCGCTTCGGCTCGAAGCTCGCCGTGGGCCATCAGGCGGAGGAGTGGCGACGCTGGGTGGAGGCGTACTGAGCCCCGGCCACCCGGCGCCTCGGGGCGGCTGCCGCCCGAGGCGGCCGCGTGCGGGACCGACGAGAGTGGCTGGCGGCGGATCCGGCATCGCTGAGGACGCGGGGCAGCCGGCCTGTCCATGCGAGAGGCGCACGGCGGTCCGCGCGGAGGCTCTCAGACGTAGATCGGGAAAACGCGGCGGACTACGTCCGCCGGGTTCATCGCGAGCATCCCGGTGGCGAGGCGCTTCGCGACCCCGCGCACGGCGACGAACGTGATTCGGCCCGACGCGATCAGCGCGCCGCGATCGTCGTGGACCGCCGTCTCGGTTTGCCAGTAGCGCGGATCGTCCGCGCGCGGGCGCACGCGCGCGCGGAGCCCCGAGACCGTGAGCCGCGTCCCGAACACCGCGGGGCGGTGCAGGCTGACCCGCAGCTCCGTCGTCATTCCCGCCTCACCCGTCGCCAGCGCGCCGAGCCAGAAGGCGGCCTCGTCGAGCAACGTCGTGAGTCCGGCCGTCGCCACCGTGCCCGCATCGGTTCGGAGTGGTTCGCGGGGAGCCCACTCGCCGGCGACCGCCCGCTCGTCGAACTCGAGCGCGATGCGCAACCCGATCTCGTTCGTGGTGCCGCAGGCAAAGCAGCCGTAGGAGACGGGGAGGGGGTACGCCGTCCCCACGAGCCGAGCCGCTTCGGTGACGACCTTGGCGGCGCGCTCGACGCGCCCGTCCACCAACGTCGCGCGCCCGTCGGCGAGCTCGAAGCGCGCGCCGTCGCCGTCGCGGCGTACCGCGAGGGCGAGCGGCACCCCGAGCGGCACCCGTCGACGGTAGACGCCCTGGATCTCACGGGGCCCGGTCGCCGCCGCGAGCGCGTCGAAGACGGCGAGCACGCTGCCGCCGTGGGCGGTGTCGGGGAGCCCCTGGAAGCGCGGATCGAGGGTCAGGGTGCGGCGACCGCCGTCGCCGGCCACGCAGCGGCCGACCAGGTCATCGATCGACGGGAGCACCGGAGGGGGGAGGTCGACGCGCGGCGCGGGGTCGCGTCACGGATGGAGAGGACCGTGTGTCCTGGTTGACATCCTGCCGCCGACGATGCGACGCTCGCAGACGTGGATGATCGCGCACCGGCGTCCCCGCGTCCGTGGACGACCGCATGGGCGCACGTCTGCGACCGTTGCGGCGAGCCGATGGAAGAGCGGCAGTGCAAGATCGTCTGTCGAAACTGTGGGATGACGAGAGACTGCTCCGACCCCTGACGGCGACCGTTCGGCTCAGAGTGATCGCCGGGAGCCCGTCCGCCGCGAGCGGGCCTGCCAGGCGTCGACAGTCCTGACCCCTCGCGCCGAGCGGTCGGCCGCCCCGGAGCGGCTCACGAGCAAGGGCGAACGCGCCAGTCCCTCCCGCGGCGCGCCGCGTCGGCTCCTGCGCGGTCCGCATGCGATAATGAACCTCCGTGCCGGTGATTGTAAACTACCCGCTGTTCATCCGGACCACGCTCACAAACTTCTTCTTCTTCGCGGGCCTCAACTGCTTCCTGCTCTTGCCGCTCTACATTCAGGGCCTGGGCGGATCGGAGATCGAGATCGGCGTCGTGATGGGGCTCTACAGCGCCGCCGGCATCGTCTGCCAGCCGCTGGTGGGAGCCTGGGTCGACGCCTTCGGGCGCCGGCCGTTCATGCGCTTCGGCACCGCCACCGTGGTCGTGACCGAGCTCGTCGCGCTCGTGAGCGACTCCGTGGGCGTGTTCGGCGTCCTGCGCCTGCTGCAGGGAATCGGGTACTCGGCGTTCTTCGTCTCGAACTATACGATGGCGATCGACCTCGTGCCGGTCGAGCGCCGGGGCTGGGCCCTCGGCATCTACGGTGTGGCGGGACTCACGTCCACCGCGCTGGCCCCCCTGGCCGGCGAGTGGATGGTGTCCCGCTACGGGTTTCGGGGGCTCTTCGTGCTCGCCGCCCTGCTGACGAGCGTCGCGGTCGCGCTGGTCTGGCGGATCCCCGAGCGCCGCGCGCACATCGACGCCGCCCCGGGGCGGCTCCCCGCGCTGCAGGGCAGCCTGGACCTCGTGGTCCAGCGGCCGATGCTGATCGCGCTCGTCTTCGGGCTCGGCTCGGGCGCCCTCTTCACCTTCATGCCGACCTTCGCCGAGTCGCTGGGCGTCAGCTCCCTGGCGCTCTTCTACACGGCGTATGCCGGCGCCGCGATGCTCGTGCGCTGCGCCGTCATCGTCCCGTCGATGCTCATCCAGGGGCTCGCGACCGGCATCCTGGCGGCGCTGGGCCTCCAGCTCGCTCGCGGCCACCAGCTCCCCGTCCTCCCGTTCCTGTTCCTCGGCGGCTTCCTCGCGGGCGGCGCGCACGGTTTCCTCTACCCGGGGCTGGCCGCGCTGGTGACCGACGCGACCACCGCCGCGCGCCGGGGCGCCGTGGTCGGGCTGTTCAGCGCCGCCGTGCTGAGCGGGAACGCGCTCGGCGCCTTCGTCTTCGGGTACCTCGCCGCCCGGCTTGGGTACGGGCTCATGTGGACGGCGCTCTCGCTGATCCTGCTCATGGGGTTCGCCTTGAGCGTTAAACTGGAAGAGGCCCGACAGTACTTGAGAAACGAGGTAGCGTCGTCATGAGCACTCTGAGCCGGATCAGCCTCCTGGCCGTGTGTGTCCTGCTCCTTCAGGGCGCCGTCGGTGCCCGCGAGCGCGGCGATCCCGCGACGCCCACGGTCACCGGACCCCAGGAGGTCGACGTCGTGGCCGTGATGCTCGATCCGCGCACGCAGCAGCCGGTCGTGATCATGGAGGGACGGCGGGACAAGCGGAGCCTGACGATGGCGATCGGCCTCGCCGAGGCCAACGGCATCGCCGTGCCCCTCCAGGGGGTGAAGCCGCCGCGGCCGCTCACGCACGACCTCATCATGACGCTCTTCGACCGCCTGCACGTGTCGCTCAAGCGCGTGGTCATCACCGACGTGCGGGACGACATTTACTACGCGCTCGTGACCCTGGGCGCGACCGGGAGCGAGATGACCCTCGACGCGCGCCCCTCGGACGCGATCGCGCTCGCGATCCGGGCCAAGGTGCCGGTGCTCGTCGAGGATCGCGTGTTCGACAAGGCGGGCGGCGGCGCGGTCGAGCCGGGCACCCGCGAGCGCATCTAGAGGACGAGGTCATGCGGCGAGGGGGAGCCGGCCGTTTCCGCTGGCGCGAGGCGTCGGGCGCGTTGCGCGCCGGGGGCGCGGCGAGCTGATGGTCCAGCCGTTCGAGCAAGAGTGGGCGATCCAGCGGCGACTGGACGACGTCTTTGCCAAGGTCGGCGAGAAGTACGGCGACCTCAGAGGGCGCGTCGAGGTCAAGCTTCGCCCCGACGTGTCCTTCGACGAAGTGGGAGGGCTCAGTGCCGCCAAGGCGACCCTCCGCGGCTTCGCCGACGGGCTCATGAACCCCGACCTCTACCACCGCTGGGGGATCACGCCGCCGCGCGGGGTGCTGCTCTACGGTCCGCCCGGCACCGGCAAGTCGATGCTGGCGCGGGCCCTCGCGACGGCGGCGGGCGCGATCTTCTACCACCTGAAGCTCATGAACCTGACCTCCAAGTTCGGCGCCAACACGGGCGAGCTGCTCCAGGAGATTCTCAATATCGCGACGACCGAGGGCACGGCGGTCCTGTTCATGGACTCCGCCGACGGGCTCTCGCTCGAGCACCTCCTGCCGCCGCCGCAGGCGCGCGAGGCGAGCGCCCGGCTGGTGGCGGCCCTCTGCGAGAAGTTTGACGCCCTCGACGAATCCGCACGGGTGCTCGTGATCGCCTCGACGAGCCGCACCGACGCGATCGACCCCTCCCTGGTCGCCCCGGGCCGGCTCGACCACCTCATCGAGATCGCCCTGCCCGACACGCCCGCGCAGCAGGAAATCCTCGCGCTCGTGCAGCGTCGGGCCGAGCGCGAAGCCGGCCGGCCGCTCTTCGGCCCAATCGACGAGCGGAAGCTCCTGCCGCTCGTGGGGGGCATGAGCGGGGCCGATCTCGCGGAGATCGCCCGCCGCGCGCTCGAGGCGAAGGTGCACCTCGCCGCCGCCGGCAAGGAGGCCCCGCCGGTCACGACCGACGACCTTCTGCTTGCCGTCGAGGACCACAAGCGCGTGCGGGGTGTCGTCGAGAAGATCCGGTACGGGCAGTACCTGTGATCCCGCCCGCTCCCGAGGTCGCCGTCACGTACGTCCGTGTGCGCTACAAGGACACCGACACGATGCAGGTCGTCTACTACGGCAACTACCTGACGTACTTCGAGGTGGCGCGTGTCGAGTTCCTCCGCCAGCACGACCGGCCGATCTCGGAGGTCAACACGAAGCTCCACATGCCCGTCGCCGAGGCGCACGTCAAATACCTCCGACCGGCGCGCCTCGACGACCTCCTCGAGGTGCGGTGCTGGATCAGCGACAAGAAGCGCGCGAGCTTCCGCTTCGACTACGAGGTCCGGAACGAGGACCAGGAGCTGCTCGCCTCGGGCTTCACGCGGCACGCCTGCCTGGACCCCGCCACCGGCCGGATG
The DNA here is from genome assembly GCA_003221455.1 of Candidatus Rokuibacteriota bacterium. Taxonomy (GTDB): domain Bacteria; phylum Methylomirabilota; class Methylomirabilia; order Rokubacteriales; family CSP1-6; genus AR9. Next base: position 69 of record QHRX01000103.1, on the reverse strand, counting down.
ATCGCCATCCCCGATTGGTTGCAATCCGTGATGACCGTGTATAATCCAGATTCGGTCAGATGATCGAAG